>JASHPE010000191.1 GCA_030038235.1 Terriglobia bacterium | reverse complement strand
TCTAACATCCACGAACCAAAATGCATTTCTGTTTAGAATCAACAACATTCCCGGAATGAGGGGGGCTAGGGGAAATCGGGAATGTCCTTTAGAATGTGTAAAACAGGGCTACATGGCGAACAATGTTTACAATATTCCGAAAACGGGAATGTGGTTTGGAATCAGCGACATGAGCTTATTTCGAGAGATGTCGAAATGTCAAAAGGGCGCCCCCTGCGGAACGGGAATGTCGTTTAGAATCAGCGACATGACGATTTTGGTCGAGCCATCGAAACGGTCGTTTTACTCATCGGTAACTGGCACGAGGAAGACCCGTAAGAGCGAGGCGCCGTGTCGATTTCAGAGGAAAAGGGACGGTGAGCATCGCGCGAACGCGGGCGCCGGAATGGATGGTGGACCTGGGGAGGTTCGAACTCCCGACCCCATGGTTGCAAACCATGTGCTCTCCCAACTGAGCTACAGGCCCGTACGCCAAGTTTACTGCCGGAGAGGGTGCGGTGGAAGGAAAATTGTTCGCCCAGAGTCGCCGCTGAGGACACCGGCGCTACAGCGGGCGGGGACGCCCGCGCTACATCGGGGGTTACATCCGGAGGAAGTTCAGCGCCGACTCGACCGCGAGTTTCGGGCTGTTCGTGAAAGCGCTCACCTCGTACGGACATCCGATCTTGCACCCCTTGCAGAAGTCCCACAGTGTGGCTTCCTGCGCGATGATCTTCTTCACTTCGGGATGCGCGAAGATTTCGCGCACTGGCGCCTGCGACTGGAACAGCGTCTTGAAGGCGCACGGCAGATGAATGGATCCGTCGGGCTTCATCGAGATCAGCTTCGAGGGATGCCGGCACGGGAACTGCGGCCCGAATCCGCCCTTGCGGTAAAAGTCGTAATAATGGCTGTAAAACCGCACGTTCTTGGGATACTTCGAGCGCAAATCGCGCAGCGCCTTCTCCACAATGTCGATCTGCTCGCCGTGCAACTCGGAGTCGGGCAGCAATTCCCCGCCCCGCATCACGTTGTGGACGGCTTCGGGATGCAGCACCAGATTGCGCTCCTTGCAGAACTCCGCGAGGCCCGGCAAATCGTCCAGGTTCTCCATGTTCACGGCGGCGTTGATCTGGGTGGTGAACGGCTTGCGCCTGGTGAGCACGTACTCGAGGTTCTTGATGATGACGGGCAGACCCTCGATGCCGCGCCTCTTGGCGAATCGCTTTTCGTCGAGGCAGTCGATGGAGACTTCCAGCATGTCGAGCCTGGCTACGCCGTCCGCATGCTTGCGAATCAGCAGGCCGTTGGTCGGCATGGAGGTCCAGAAGCCTTTGTCCTTGGCGTAAGCGATGTAATCGGAGGTATTCGGATTGAGCAGCGGCTCGCCGCCGGAGAAGCTGAAAGCGAACACGCCCAGGTCGGCGAATTCGTCGAGGCGCTTGAAGATGCGCTCGCGCTGCGCGCGCGTGGTGAGATCGTTGTACTTGCCCTCCACGCCGAACATGCAATATTCGCAGAACATGTTGCACATCAGGGTGGTCTCAAACATCACCATGTACGGGATGCTGAAGCCCGAGGCGATCTGTTGGAGTGCGGCTTTGGCGATGTAGGAGTATTTCATTTAGGTCACAGTCGACAGTCAAGAGTCGAGAGTAGACAATCTTCGCTGGCAGCCCTATTCAAGATCCGCACTCGCTTGCCCTCACCGTCATTCCCGCGGAAGCGGGAATCCATGTCGCTAGCCGTCCGCTTCTGCGGCAATGACCATGGCGCCGAGAGCGGGGAGTCTCAATACCACCGAACACGGAACACCGTTAACCGTCGACGGTCAACTGTTGACTCTTTAATGTCCCAGTTTGTACCTCTCCAAGAAATTATAAAGGGTTTTGCGCGAGATTCCCAAGATATCCGCGGCCTTGGCTTTATTGGTGGCGCTAAGTCGAAGTACGAAAGTGAGATAGCGCTTCTTCAACTCGTCGAGCGAGGGCAGATCGGCGTAGAGGTCGTCGGCGCGCTTGTCTTCGCGGGGCGCCTGCCGCAGCTTGGGCGGCAGATCGTCCGGCGCAACCGTTCCCGAGCGATTCAGCGCCACCGCGGACTCGAGCGCGTTCTCCAACTCCCGCACGTTGCCGGGCCAGCCGTAGGCCACCAGCGCCGCCAGCGCCTCGGGCGAGACGCTGTAACCGAGCCCGCGCTCCTGTCCATGACGCTTGAGGAAATGCTCGATCAGCAGCGGAATATCGTCGGACCGATCGCGCAGCGGCGGCAGATCGATCTCGACCACGCGCAGGCGGTAATAGAGGTCCTCGCGGAACTTGTCCTGCTTCACCAACTCGTCCAGCGGCTTGTTGGTGGCGGCGATGAATCGCACATCGATCTCGACCGTCTCCGCGCCCCCCACGCGCCGCACTTCCTGCTCTTCGATCGCGCGCAGCAGCTTCACTTGCAGGCTGCGGCTCATCTCCGAAACTTCGTCGAGAAAAACCGTGCCGCTGCTGGCCTCCTCGAGGATGCCGCGCTTGTTTTCAAAAGCGCCGGTGAACGATCCGCGCACGTGCCCGAAGAGTTCCGTCTCCAGCAGCGATTCCGTCAGCGCACCGCAATTCACCGCCACGAACCTCGCCTTGGCGCGCGCGCTGTTGTAATGAATCGCCCGGGCTACCAGCTCTTTGCCCGTCCCGCTCTCGCCGGTGATCAGCACCACGGAGCGCGTGTCCGCAACCATGGCGATCTTCTTGTAGACCTCGAGCATGGCCGGACTGCGGCCCACGAGACTCCGCATCTGCGCCTGGGTGCCGAGTTGGCGCTTCAAGTTGCGGTTTTCGGCCACCAGACTGCGATTCTCGAGCGCGCGTCCGACTACCAGCAGCACTTCTTCGAGCTTGAAGGGCTTCGAGAGATAGTCGAAAGCGCCGGCCTTTACCGCTGCGATGGCGGTCTCCATCGAGCCGAAGGCGGTGATGAGAATGACTTCAGACTCGGGCTGGACGGACTTGTAGGCGCGAAGCACGTCGAGGCCGTTCAGATGCGGACCCAGACGCATGTCGCTGATGATGACTTCGAAGCTTTCCCGCCGCCCGATGGCAAGCGCGTCTTCACCGCTGGCCGAGGTCACCACGCGGTAGCCTTCCGCGCTCAGGACCTCATGAAGCAGGTCGCGGGTAGTGGCGTCGTCGTCGACGACCAGGATGTTGGCGCTGGTTGCAGTGCTCATGCGGTGCTCATGATTTCATATTATGAGATGCGCCGAGGCGACGCAGGGGCAGGCCTTGTGCCAGCCCCCTTGCTTCCCGGGCACCCACAAGGGGCGCCCGTACAACCCGGTTTTGCGCTAAACCGAGTGCGCGAGCGCCGGCGCCGCAGTCTCCGGCCGCGCGCGGCAGTCCACCGGCAACGTGATGGCGAAGCATGCGCCCTCATGCGGGCGGCTGGTTACTTCAATCCTGCCGCCGTGCTGCTGGACGATCTGCTTGCAGATGGCGAGGCCGAGGCCCGCGCCGGTCCCCATGCGTTTGGTGGTGAACATGGGATCGAAGATGTGACCCAGTGTCTCCGGTGCGATGCCTTCGCCGGTGTCTTCCACTTCCACGTGCACCGTCGGCTGCTCACCGTCAACGCGCTCGGGCCCCTTCAGGCGAATGTTCAGGCGGCCGCCGCGCGGCATCGCGTCCATGCTGTTGTTGATGAGGTTCAGGAAAACCTGCTGCAGATATCCCGCGTCGGCCTGAATCTCGGGCGCGCGCATAGAGAAATCCGTATGCACCCTGATCTTGCGATTCTCGAGCGCGGGCGAGGACAGCAGCACCACCTCTTCGAGCGTCCTTCGCAGATCGACTGCGTCCAGGTGCAGCTCGAACTTGCGCGTCCAGGAGAGGAGCTGCTTCACGCTGCGCACGATGGTCTCGATCTGGCTTTCGATGATCTCGAGTCGCCGGTCCGTGGCCGGATCGCCCGTCTTCTGGCGCGCCATCAATTGCACGTGTCCGGAGATGGAGTTGAGCGGCGTGCCGATCTCGTGCGCGAGGCTGGCGGCAAGCTGCCCGGCCACGGCCAGGCGCTCCGATCGCGCCAGGGTCTTCTGGGTCTCGAACAGCTCTTCGTTGATCCGCGTCAGCTCCTCATTGCGCCGCGCCAGCTCCGCGGTGGCCTCGCTGACCTTGCGGCCCAGTTCGCTGTTGAAGTTCTCCAAACGATCGAGCATCTGGTTCAAGTGCCCGCCGAGCTGCCCGATTTCGTCCTCGCTCGCCGGATGCGCCCGTACCGCGAGCGCGCCGCCTTCGGCCGCCTCCATCACTTCGACCATTTCCCTCACCGGACGGCGCACGTTGTAGAAGAAGAACACGTGAATGGCGAAAATCACCGCCATCAAGCTCGCCAGCATCAGCACCACATTGCGCCATACCAGGCCGTTGATGATGGCGTTGGAGCTCTTCTTCGACACCTTCAAATCCATGCACCCGATCACGCGGTTGCCGTCGCGAATGGGCGTGGACATGATCCAGTCGCGGCCATCCGGCGTCTCGATGGTGATCTGGTCTTCACCCGGGCGCTCGAACTCGTTGTAAGTATCCACGTTGGGGATGACGTCGAGCTCCAGGTGCTCGCCGGCGGGATCGGTGGTGGCCGCAAGCGTGTGCGCCGGGTCGTGCCGGTAAACGTCGATCTGCTCTACGCCCTTGAAATCGCGCTTCACTTGGTACAAATGTGCCAGCAGGTTTTCCGGCGTATCGAGTTCATGCCCATTGACGAGCTGATGCGCGGTGGCGAGGGCCTGGGAGAGGACTTTGCGGTAGATTGCCTCTTCCACGAGCTGCCGCGTGAGCAGCATAGCGAGGTAGGTGGAGACGCTGACCACCGAGACCACGGCCACGGCCAGGATGATGATGATCTTGGATTGCAGTCCGAAGCGCTTAAAGAGCATCCCGGTTGCATTCTAGCATCCGGCTGGTGAGAAAGCGAAGATGCGGCGCAGGCAGTGGGGCAGGAGTGCCCCAGCACCCGCAGCCGCGACGGCAGCGCTCCGGCGCTGCCGCCGGTATCTGTCCACTCCGACGCTGCAGCGGCGCTTGTGGCCGCCCAACTGAGGTCGGCCACACCGACACGCTGAAATCGGGCAGCCCCGCGGGTTGCCCGTCCATCCGGCCGAATGAGTCGAACACCCGGAGAGACTCTAGTGCGCGTCCGGATGCGCGTCGCGCCACTTCCAGTAGTCTCGCTGCTCTCGTTTCGTGGCCTTGGCCCAGTCGTGGTCCTTCTTGCGCTTCTCCTTCAGATATTCGTGCCAGTGCGGATCTTCCTGGTCGGTCCACACGTGTTTTTGCATATCGCTTTGAGCTGCGTACGAACTTTGAACGCTGATGACCGCAACGGAAGTCGCCAGGCAAACGCCCAACACCGCCATTCCTAGAAAACGTGACATTCTGCCTCCTTGATAGGCGCCGAGATAACGTGCTCGATTTCCATTAGGTCAGCTTATTGGCTGTCGAGCCCACATCCAATCCGGTGAGGTCCGCAGGGATGTGCGGTGTTCACCCTAATGCCTCCGGTTGTCCGCCAGTCCCGAACGGCCGGAATAGAGCCGCCCAGTGCCCGTCAAGCATCGAAATGAACTTGACTTGCCGCTGCCTGGGCAGCAAGAATGCAAGGGTTACCTTCTGGTCCGAGTGTTCCAGGGAGTAAAGTCTGGAGGTTGAGGGACATTCTCTATGAAAAAGACCTTTGATCGGGCTTCTCTGGCAGCGGTTGCGCTGACGATCGCGCTCGGGCTCGCCGGCTGCCACGGGAATAATCAGAACAACCAGCAGAGCGCCGAGACTCCGCAAAATCAGGCGCAGGATCCCGCGGACGTGAATCAGGCGCCGGCGAGCGACCAAACTCAAGCCGAAGCACCGAGCGAGAATGCTTCGGATCAGTCTCAGGAGCAAAGCTCGAACTACCCGCAGGACAACTACTATCCCGAATATTCCCAGAACGAACCGGTCGAGGAGGCGCCCGATCCACCGCCCCCACTGCCCGATTATCAGCAGCCGGAGTGCCCTGGTTCCGACTACATTTGGACTCCGGGATATTGGGCCTGGGGATCGGCCGGCTACTATTGGGCGCCGGGCGTCTGGGTTGAAGCGCCCTATCAGGGAGCCCTCTGGACTCCGGGCTACTGGGGCTACACAGGCGGCCATTTTCTATGGCACTGGGGCTACTGGGGCCCGCACATCGGCTTCTATGGTGGCATCAATTACGGATTCGGGTACATCGGGGTGGGCTACCAGGGCGGATTCTGGAGCAACAACGGATTTGAGTACAATCGGTCGGTCAACAACGTCAATACCACCACCATCACCAACGTCTACAACCGGACAGTGATCAACAACGTCACCATCAACAACACCAACGTGAGTTACAACGGCGGGTCCGGCGGAGTGCAGTATCGTCCCTCGCCGGCCGAACTGGCGGCCAGCCGCGAACAGCATGTGGCTCCCTTGGCCGCGCAGGTGCAGGTGATCCGAGCGGCCGCGGCTAATCGCAGCCAGCTTGCCTCCGTTAACGGCGGCCATCCTCAGTTGCTGGCCCAGGCGAGACCGGTGGCCGTCGCTCGGATCAACCCTCCGGCGGCGGCCGTGAATCCGGGCGTCCATATGGCGCCCCGGGCCGCACCGGAGGCCAGGCCGGCTGCTGAACCAAGACCCAGCGAGCCCGTCGCCCGGCCTGCGGCACCAGCGCCACGAGCCGAAACACCAACCCGGCCCCGAACCGAGGCGCCGGCGACCCGTGCGCCGGCCAGAGCGCCTGAACGCGCCGCACCGCGGACAGAAGCCCCGGCCCGCCCGGAGACGAGGCCGGCGCCGGAAAGGCGTCCGGAGACTCGACCAGCCCCCGCGCCGCGGCCTCCAGAGCGTCAGGCGCAGCGCGCTCCGGCACGTCCGGCCGAGAAACCGGCTCCGGAGAAAAAGACGCCGGAGAAGCGGCCCGATCAACCGTAGGGCGGCTTTGGGACTGAACACGGCAGCGCTGACAAATCTCAGGCAATTGAGAAGGGCGGGGGGATTGGCCCGCTGTTCCCGTCATGCACCGAAACGGCCGGAGGGTGTCACCCTTCGGACCCATTCCCTTGTTCTGCCGATCAATGTAAGAAGTACCGGCCAGGGCGCGATGTTCTGAATGGGACACTTTGCCGACCCCGGAACGAAAGCCGCAACTCATCAAGACGCTGGGTGGGCAACTCGATTAGAATCGAGTTTGCTGCTTGACGAGAACGAATCGAGCCGGGTCCGCGCCCGCCATGGAAAATCACCAGATCGCCGCCGTCTTCGAGGAAGTCGCCAACGTCATCCGCATCCTGCAGGACGATCCCAAGTGGCAGTTCAAGGCCGTAGCCTACGAGCGCGCCAAGCGCTCGATCGAAAGCTATTCGGAGCGCCTCGAAGACATCGCGCGCGACCCCAACCGCAAGCTGACCGATATTCCGGGCGTGGGCACGGACTTCGCAGCCAAGATCAAGGAGATCCTGGAGACCGGGAAACTGCAATATCTCGAAGACAAGTTCGCCAAGCTCCCGCGCTCGCTGCTCGAGCTGCTCTATGTTCCCACCGTCGGCCCCCAGAAAGTGCGCCTGTTCTACGAGAAGCTCGGTATCAAGACCCTCGACGAACTCGAGGCGGCGGCGCGCGAGCAGCGGCTGCGGGAGCTCGCGGGCATGAGCGCCAAGTCCGAGGAGAACATCCTGCGCGCCATCCAGGGATTCCAGAAGGGCGCGGGACGGTTTCGGTTGGACACTGCGTACGAGGTCGCGGAGCAGCTCTCCCAGTATCTTCTTCAACTGCCGGGCGTGGAAAAGGTCACCGCCGCGGGCTCGCTGCGGCGGGGACGCGAGACTGTAGGCGATCTGGACTTGCTGGTCACGGGAAAGAATCTCGACGAGCTCGCTGATCAGCTATTGAAGCGCTCTCCGCCTGCCGAAGTTCTCGCACGCGGCGATGACAAGGTCAGCTTCCGATTGCCGAGCCACATGCAAGTGGACGTGCGCATGCTGCCGCCGGAATCCTTCGGGGCGGCGCTCATGTATTTCACCGGCTCCAAGGAGCACAACGTCGCCTTGCGCGCGCGGGCGCAGCGCCAGGGGCTGAAGCTGAGCGAGTATGGCCTGTTTCGCGGCGAGCAGATGGTGGCGGGGCATACCGAAGAGGAGGTTTACCAGGCGCTAGGGCTTCCCTGGATTCCGCCGGAGCTGCGCGAGAGCATGGGCGAGGTCGAAGCCGCCGAAGCGGGCCGGCTGCCGGACCTGGTGGACCTCAGCGACATTCGCGGCGACCTGCAGATGCACACCAGCGCGTCCGACGGTAAGAAGAGCATCGAGGAGATGGCGGCAGCAGCCAAGGAATTGGGCTACAAGTACATCCTGATTACCGACCATTCCAAGACCGTGACCATCGCCAATGGCCTGGACGAAACGCGCGCGCGCGAAAACATCCAGAAGATCCGTGCTGCGCGCAAGAAAGTGAAGGGAATCGAAATCTGGGCGGGCGCCGAAGTGGACATCCTCGGCGACGGCACCCTCGATTACCCGGACGATCTGCTGGCCGAATTCGATATCGTGCTGGCGAGCGTTCACACACGCATGACGCAACCCGCGGACGAGATGACCCGGCGGCTGCTCAAAGCGATCGAGAATCCTTACGTGCGCATCATCGGGCATCCGACCGGGCGTTACGTCCTGCGGCGCGATCCCATGAATTTCGACGTCGAGGTGGTGTTCCTGGCGGCCAAGAAACACGGCGTGATTATGGAGATCAACGCCAGTCCGGAGCGGCTGGACCTGAGCGACCGGCACGCGCGCCTGGCGCACGATCAGGGAATGAAGATCGTGATTTCCACCGACGCTCATCAGCCGAAGCACTTTATGTTCATGCGCTACGGCGTGACCACGGCGCGGCGGGGCTGGACGGAGAAGAAGGATGTGATCAACACCTATCCGCCTGCGAAGCTGCTTGAATCGCTGCGGCCGCTGCCGAAGTGACGTGGCACGCGCGTCCCGCCCGTGGATGGGCCACGGCCAGGATGGCCGTGCCACGTCAACTGGCACCGCCCAGGTTTCTTGAAAATTGACTTCTCCCGCCAATCCCACACGAATCGCCGGCCCTCCCGATGCCGTCATTTTTGACATGGACGGCGTGTTGATCGACAGCAATCCCTTTCATCTGCGAATCTGGAGCGAGTTTCTGACCGGGCACGGCGTGCCTTTTGATCCCGACAAGCTCGGAGCGCAGATCTTCGGTCAGCGCGACGACCATGCGCTTCGCATGTTCTTCGGCTCTGACCTCAGCGACGACCTGGCACAACGGTGGAGCGAGGAACTGGAGCACAATTTCCGCGAAGCCTTCCGCGCTCATGCGCGTCCACTGCCGGGCGCGGCGGAGTTGATCGGCGAGTGTTACGCCCAACGAATCCCTATGGCCGTAGCCTCCTCCGCCATGAGAAAGAACGTGGACTTCGTGGTAGAGGCGCTCAAACTCCAGCCATATTTTCGATGTATCGTGAGCGGCGACGAGGTCTCGCGTCCCAAGCCCGATCCCGAAATCTACCTCACGACTGCGCTGCATCTCGACGCGGAGCCGTCGCGGTGCGTGGCTTTCGAAGATTCGCCGGTCGGCATCGAGGCGGTGATTCGCGCTGGAATGAAGTGCGTCGCCATTGCCTCGACGTTTCCTGCCGAAGAGCTCAGGAACGACACTCACGCGCATGGGGTGGTGCGGGGATTTGAAGAGTTGACTCTGAAAAGATTGCGCGCCCTGTTCGACAGCGCTGATGGTGCTGACTGATTCAGTCGCGATGTTTTCGCAATCCGCATCAACGTTTGGGAGCGAACCGCACCAGCACGACCGTGATGTCGTCGGCTTGTGGGGCGAGGCCGGCGAAGTTCTCCACGGTTTCCACCAGACGCGTACAACGCTCCTGCGGCGGCAGACCCATCGTGGCCTTGAGCGCTTCGGCAAGCCGACCGTCGCCAAAGAAATCGCGGCTGGTGTTCTGGGCCTCGGTCACGCCGTCGGAGAAGATCACAATCTCGTCGCCGGGCTGGAGCTGGGTCGACTGCCGCTCGAACGTGGCTTGCGGAAACATGCCGATGGGGAAGTTCGACGATCCCAGCGGCGTGCTCTCGCCATTCGGATGCATCACCAGGGGCGCGGGGTGGGCGGCGTTGACAAAATCGAATCGTCCGCTCGGATCGATCACGCCGTAGAAAAGGGTAGCGTACATCTGCGGCGGCGTGCGCTCGCAGAGCAATCCGTTGACGCGGCGGAACAGCGTATCGAGGCTGGGATCGCCCGCTGCAACGGCGTCGAAAGAGCCCTGCAGCATCACCGCCATCATGGCCGCGGGCCAACCCTTTCCGGAGACGTCGGCCACCGTCAATCCGTAGCGGCCGCCGGGCAGGGCGACCACGTCGTAGTAGTCGCCTCCCACCGTCCGGCAAGGCCGCGTGAGGGCATAAAGCTCGAAGTAGTTCGTCTCGGGCAGCGATTGCGGCAGCAGGCTCTGCTGGATGCTGCTGGCGAGCGTCAGCTCGTGCTGGGTGCGTTCCTGCTCGCGCGCGCGTCGCAACAGGCGCGCGTTTTCGATGACGGTGGCGCCTTCCACGGCCAGAGTCTGCAGCACTTCGCGATCGAGTCCGGTCACCGACGCGAGCTGCAGCCGCGCTTCCAGGTACAGCACTCCCAGCAACTGGGGCAGCGTCTGGCGAATCGTCTCGCCGCTCGAGTCGGTCACTTGCAGCTTCTGCAGCGGCACCGCCACCACGCCGTGCGCCTTGGCCGGCAGCACGCCGGTCTCCTGCGCCGTTCGGCCCGTCAGCTCGTCCTCCACCACCAGTTCTTCGCGGCGGTCGCGCACCACGCGCTCGACGATGGCGTTGGAATAGGTGACCTGGTCGAGCGGCAGAAACGAGCCGCCGCTGCGCGCCAGGCGAAGTCGAAGCTCCCCATCTTCATTGGCCAGAAACAGCAGCCCGCGGTCGGCTTCCGTCAACTGGATAGCGGAATCGAGCAGCTTGGTGAGGACTTCCTCGAGTGCCGAAGCGCGGTGAAGCACCTGGGCAACTTGCAGCAGAAGCCCGAGGTGCTGGAGTTGAGGCGCGCGGCTGTCTGTAGCCTTCCCGATCTGCTCGAGCAGCTCCGGCAGCACGGCGCCTTCCATGAGAAATGTGAGGCGGTAGGCGTCCGACACGCCGAGATTGATCTGATCACCGTTCTTCAGCGGCTGCTGGGTGACGCGTTCGCCGTTCACGAACGTGCCGTGACGGCTCTCGGCGTCCTCGATGGCGTAGCCGTCCGCTTCCTGCACAATGCGGGCGTGACGGCGCGAGATGCGATTGTCGAGCAGGACGAGGTCGTTGTCGCTCTGGCGGCCAAGGTTGAAAGGCGTGCGCGAGATCTCAACTTCGCGCTCGCTTCCGCGGGCGTCGCGGACAATGAGACGAGCAGGAGCTTCAGTCATAAGAGCTGCTTCAGGCATATGGGCACGTTTCTTGAGGATAGTACAGGCGATAGTATAGCAGACGCCGCGTTTAGCGCTGGGCGGCGTCAACGAAAAGCGCGTGATATAACAGGTCGGTCACCGATTCGAGAATCGGCTCGAGCTCGGAGGGCGCCAGACGCGTCGCCCGCCCCAGCAGGTCCAAGAAGAAGTGGTCCATCAGGCGGGCCAGCACCGGCACGTTCACGTCGCGGCGCGCGCCGGGCAATTGAAGCAGCATCTCGAAGACACGCGTCACGCGCGCCCGGGTCCAATGCTCGATCTGCTCCTGACGGGGTGCGAGGCTCGCATCGAGCAGGATCGCCTCCCGCCAGGCCCCGTACGCGCCCGCGTATGCAAGGTCCCTGGTGAACGCGCTCTGCAGCAGCGCGCGGAGACCGTCACGAATGCTGGCCGCGCCCCTGGGCCGCAGGTCCAACTGCTCAAGCACTTCGATCAATTGGTCCATCAGCACCAGCAGAAGCTGCCTCTTCGTCCGGAAATGCTGATAGAAGCTGCCGACTGCGACCCCGGCCCGCTGCGCGATGGCGTCAACCGACGTCGTCTCGTAGCCTTTCTCGCCGAACAACGCGAGTCCGGCGGCCAGCAATTGGGCGCGCTTCTCCCGGCTGCGCGCCTGGCGGGGAGCAGCCGGAAGATTCTCGGCATCGACCAGCCGCGGCCTCGGTGGTATCGGTGTCACCCTGCCGCGGCCTCACTGCGCACGGCCCCGATCGTCGCTCCCAACAGCGCGCCGGCGCAGCAGCACAGCATCCAACCGCCAAACAGTCCGGCGGCCGACGGCGCGATGTTCGGAAACACGGCCGGGAAGAAGGCGCTCGAAAGCGGATCGAGCAGCAGCGTGGGCATTGCGAGTGAGACGGCTCCGGCCGGCCACTCACTACGGGGCAATCCAGCTTGCCGGCATAGCCGTCGAGTCAACAGCGCCATGGCAAGGATACTGAGCGCGTAAAGGACGAAGATCGAAACAGTCGACTCGGGACGTAGCAAAAGCTGTCCTCCGAAGCGAACGCCGATCGTTCCCACAACCCAAAGAGCGAAACCATAAAGCAGCAAGCTGCGATTCATCGTGTAGCCTCCCTTTGATATGAACATGAATTCATATTCATATAAAGCGCAGATTTTGTCAATGGACATGGCGGCAAAATCGAGCCGAGTCTAGAAAATCTTGGAATCGAGGAACCACTATCTCATTTAGAATCAGTGGATCGCTCCTAACAAGCCCACGTCGGGTCCGGACGGAGAAATCGCCAGTTGGAAGACGGAAATGGATTGCAATTTCGCCGAGCTTCGCGCATCATCGACACTTAGCCAGCCATCAAGCACGATCAAGATCATCCGGGAGGCGTGTGGAATGTCGAGTCAAGGAGTGGCGATCGCTCCGCCAGAGGGCAAGCTCGGGGTATTGATTCCAGGCATGGGCGCGGTCGCGACCACGTTTGTGGCGGGGACGGAGGCCGTGCGACGCGGATTAGCCCAGCCCATCGGCTCACTGACGCAAATGGGTACGGTGCGCCTCGGAAAGCGCACCGACGGCCGTAGCCCAGCGATCAAAGAGTTCGTTCCCCTAGCGCGCCTGGACGACTTGGTCTTCGCCAGCTGGGATCTCTTCCCCGACAACGCCTACGAGGCGGCGCTTAAGGCCGGCGTCTTGGAACGGCCACACCTGGACGCGGTGAAGGACTTTCTGCAGGAGCTGCGGCCCATGCCCGCCGTGTTCGAGCACAAGTTCGTCAAGAACCTGAGCGGCAAGAACGTGAAGAAGGGCAAGACGAAGATGGATCTGGCCGCGCAGCTCATGGATGACATCACTACATTCAAGAAGAATAATGGCCTCAATCGCATGGTGATGGTCTGGTGCGCTTCCACCGAGACGTTCCTGCGTCCCTCGGCCGTGCATCAATCGCTCGTCGCATTCGAAAAGGGCCTGAAATCGAACAGCCCGGAGGTCGCGCCCAGCATGATTTACGCTTACGCCGCGCTCAAGAGCGGCGTGCCCTTCGCCAACGGCGCTCCCAATCTGACGGTGGACGTCCCGGCGCTGCACAATCTGGCGCTGAAGCAGGAACTGCCGGTCTGCGGCAAGGACTTCAAAACCGGCCAGACTCTGATGAAGACGATTCTCGCGCCCGGCCTCAAGGCGCGATTGCTCGGACTCCGCGGCTGGTTCTCGACCAGCATCCTCGGCAATCGCAACGGCGAGGTACTCGACGATCCCGGCAGCTTCCGCACCAAGGAGGAGAGCAAGCTCTCGGCGCTCGAATACATCCTGCAGCCCGATCTTTACCCCGATCTTTATCGCGATCTGTACCACAAGGTGCGCATCAACTACTATCCGCCGCGCGGCGACAACAAGGAGGGCTGGGACAATCTCGATATCTTCGGCTGGCTCGGCTATCCCATGCAGATCAAGATCGATTTTCTGTGCCGCGACTCGATCCTGGCGGCGCCCATCGTGCTCGACCTGGTGCTGTTTCTGGATCTCGCGCAGCGCACGCCGGAACTCGCGCGCCGCGGCATCCAGGAGTGGCTCTCGTTCTACTTCAAGAGCCCAATGACGGCACCAGGACTTTACCCGGAGCACGATTTGTTCATCCAACTGATGAAGCTCAAGAATACGCTGCGGCATCTGCGAGGCGAGGAGCTGATCACGCACCTGGGGTTGGAGTATTACGACTGATTCGGCGGCCATTGACCTTGGGCGATGATGTGGCTACAATGTACACAAGCGAGGCAACCCATGATTCAAGTTGGAGTGCGTCAACTGAGGAATGCCCTCACCCGGTATCTCCGGCTGGCGGAAGAAGGCCAGCCCGTTCTCGTCACAAGGAGTAAGCAGCCCATCGTTCTGTTGCAGAAGCCGGGTCGAACCTCTGCCCAAACTGAGGAAGAGATCGTGGCGGGCTTGATCGCAGAAGGCAAGCTCATTGGCCCCGTCAAACCAGGACCTTTTAAGCCTTTCAAGCCAATTAAGATGCGCGGCAAGCCGCTCTCACGCATGATCATCGAGGACCGCCGTTGATTTTCTTGGACGCGAGTGCTGCGGCGAAGCGGTATTGCCAGGAGATTGGCTCCGAGAGGGTGGAAGATCTCTTCCGCGAGCCTAACCGAGTTTGCTCGGTAGCCCTTCTTCGGTGTGAGCTGATTTCGGTTCTCAATCGCAAACACCGCGAAGGCGATCTGTCGGGCGCACAACGGTATGCCGCCCGAGAGCTCATGGCCCAAGACCTGAACTGGTTGCGCCTGGTTCCGGTGGACGACGATCTTATCGGTGCGTCGGTCCGCCTGCTGGATGCTCATCCGCTGAAGGCATTGGATTCCCTTTACCTGGCGGGTGCTTTGAACCTGCAGCGGGTATCGAGCATTCCCGTGCTGTTTGTCTCCGCCGACCGCCAACTTCTCCGCGTCGCGAAGGCCGAGGGGCTGAACGTGCTCGATCCGGAGCGTCCGCAATCAGGGGCGGCATTGGCATGAAGCTGACGGTACTCGCAGTGGTTGGGCTGGTTTTCATGACTGGATCAATCGGCTCGGCGGCAGCAGAAGCGTCCGGCAACGGCTGGGCCGGCGAATGGGGCACGTTTGCTCGGATTTCGCCCGCAAATGGCATTGCCGAGCACTACGAGGGCGCGGGGCTGTCGGTGACGAATTGCTCTGGCGAGCAGTGCAAGGTCGCATTCGAGATTCTCGGCAGAACGTCCCGTGGCGCGGCCAAAGGGGAACTGCTGATTCAGGGGGATTCTCGGGCGGTAGCCCAGCTCACTTATGGGACAGAGGTAAAGTGCGTCCTTGCGATGGAGAAAACCGGCTCGGAGCAGCCCTCGATCATCGCGAAGCGGAAGGATGGGGATTGCTCCTTTTTCGTGACCCCAGGCGCCAGCTTCGAGCGCGACTACGTGCTCCGATCGCCGACGCCATTCTATGCGGATGACATTCCGGCATGCTTTGTTGGCGAAGGACGCGCCTGGGCGGCCTTGTGCGCGAGCCAGGCATTGTCTCGGCAGGAGCATGACTGGAAGCTGCTGGTCTGGGAGGTTTCAGATCTCATTTCCGCTCCTGGTAAGTCGGGCGCGGATGAGAACGCGGAACGGACGCGGATTCTGCAATCCTGCGATGCGGCACCCGACGCTGGAACCTGTCTCGCGAACGCGTTCGCTGAATCAACCGGGGACTTGAACGCGCGCAAAGATGCATGGAAAGCGTCGGTCACGGAGCCCGGCGAAGCCGATGCGGCTACGCGTGCGATTGACGCCATTGCGGGAACCTGGCGGCACTCATTTCCGAACGGCGATGTACAGGGGGATAAGTTTCAATCAACCGACACGCTGGAAATCAAACGCGTGTCGGACACCTCGATTCAGATTGATGTTCATCTGGAGTTCTTTAACGGACACGAATGCAACCACAAGGGCGTGGCAAGCTACCGGCGCGGAGGCATTTTTGCAGAGCAAGTGCGGGACGGCCAGGGCAGACTGTGCGTTCTCGAGGTGGTCCCCACAGGCACGGGCGTGCAGCTTGCGGATCCGACGGGGATGTGCAGGATGAGCGACTGCGGAGCACGGGGAGGCTACAATGGCGCAGCCTTCTCCTGGAAGGACCGGGTGAAAAGTGACTCGCCACGGCAGGAATCGACGGATAGCCGCTGAGTCCGTTCTGGATGGCTGAGGCAGTATATACGAACTCTGCCCCGTTTACTTTTGAATGAGGATCCCTGATGTCCCGAATTCTTCGGATTAAGTGTAGCAAGTGTGCTTACACCGGAGCGGCGCTTCTCAGCTTGCTCCTGACGGCCGCAAATGTTTCTGGCGCCACGCGTCAGGAGCGCACGCCGGCCGAAGCCGCAAAAGTCGCGGACCGCGTGCTGCAGCGCGCCATCATCATTGACACCCATGCGGACACGCCGCAGATGATGCTCGACGAGGGCTACGACCTTGCCGATCCGTCGAGCCCGTTCATGGTCAGCATTCCCAAGGCGCGCGCGGGACATCTCGGCGCTGAGTTCATGTCGATCTGGGTGGATGTGGACTGGCCCAAGGACGATCTGATTCACCGCGCGCTCGACCTGATCGATGTGGTTGACGAGCAGGCGGCGCGGCACCCTGACTCGTTGGCGCTTGCCGCCACCGCCGATGACGTGGTGCGCATCCACCGCGCGGGCAAGATCGCCTTGCTCATGGGCGTGGAGGGCGGGCACATCATCGAGGACGACCCGCGGATGCTCGACATCTACTATCGCCTGGGCGTGCGCTACATGACGCTGACCCACACCAAGAATAACGAGATCGGCGACTCGTCGGGCGATCAGCCGCACTGGAAAGGACTCTCGGACTTCGGGCGCCAGGTGGTGGAGCGCATGAATCGCCTGGGCATGATGGTGGACATCTCGCACGTTTCCGACGACACGTTCTATGCCGCCGTCGCCGCGTCGAAGGCCCCCGTGATCGCCTCGCATTCGTCCTGCCGGGCGCTGTGCAACGCGCCGCGCAACATGACGGACGATATGCTGCGTGCCGTGGCGAAGAACGGCGGAGTGGTGGACATCAACTTTTACGATGGATTCCTCGATCAGAATTTCGCGGACGCCTACAAGGAGGTCGAGAGCGCGATGAACGCCGAGGTGAAGGCGGCGCAGGAGGCTCGCGCCAAGGAAGGCAAGCGCCTGACGTACTACGAAGAGTCCAAGATTGATGAAAAGTATTACGCGGGCCTGCCGATTCCGAGCTACACGCGGGTAGCTGATCACATCGACCACGCGGTGGAGATCGCGGGCGTGGATCATGTGGGGCTCGGCTCCGACTTTGACGGCATTTCCGGCCTCGCCCCGCGTGGCCTGGAGGATTGCTCGAAGTTCCCCGATCTCGTCCGCGAGCTTGCCCGTCGCGGCTACAGCGAAGACGACCTGGTGAAGATTCTCGGGGGAAACGTGCTGCGCGTGATGCGGCAGGTGGAGCAAGTTTCAAAATCGCTACAATAAGTTGGGAGGATCATGATGAAGATGTTATCGGGGCGCGCCCGGGCGCTCGCAGTTCTGCTCGGTCTTGCGATGGCAACGGCCGCGGCCGCACAGACCCCGTCCCAGCCGCAGACCGGCAACTCCGCCACCAAATCGAGTTCGACCACGCACCACGCGGCCACGCACGCCGCCGCAACCCATCGCTCGCTGCTCAATCCCGCGAGCCTGAATCAGAAGGCGCCCGATACCTACAAGGCGAAGTTCACCACCACCAAGGGCGACATCGTGATCGAGGTCACGCGTGCCTCGGCGCCGCTCGGGGCGGACCGGTTCTATAACCTGGTGAAGAACGGTTTCTTTACGAACGTGATCTTCTTCCGGGTGGTGCCCGATTTTGTGGTGCAGTTCGGAATCAACGGCGACCCCAAGATCGCGGCGGCGTGGAGCCATGCCAACATCGACGACGATCCGGTGGTCGACAGCAACAAGCGGGGCACCATCACGTTTGCTACGGCCGGCCCCAACACGCGCACGACGCAGATCTTCATCAACCTGAACGACCGGAACTCCATGTTGGACGATCGCGGCTTCGCCCCCTTTGGCAGAGTCGTGGACGGCATGGACGTGGTCGACAAGCTTTACAGCGGCTACGGCGAACAGATCACCCAGTTGCAGGGGCAAATTGAAGAGCAAGGCAACGCATTTCTGCAGAAGAACTTTCCTGAGCTCGACAGCATCAAGACGGCGGTGATTGTGGCGCCGGCGGCCCCTGCCAAGAGCGCCACGTCAGCGAAGAAGCCCGCCGCATCCACCACCAAGAAGCCGGCTGCGAGCACGCCGTAGCCGGCGAGCGGGCCACGGATCGGCCAAACCAAAACGAGACGAGGACAATGAGCGAATCGAAACCCGGACTCTACGCCATTTTTGAAACCAGCGAAGGCAACTTCACCTGCAGGCTCTTCCCGGAGCACGCGCCCAAGACGGTGGCAAACTTCGTGGGACTCGCCACCGGAACCAGGGAATACGCGGGCTCGGGCGCCAAGATGATCAAGGGGCAGTTTTACGACGGGCTCGTTTTCCATCGCGTGATCCCGAACTTCATGATCCAGGGCGGGTGCCCGGAAGGCACGGGCCGCGGCGGACCCGGTTACAAGTTCGAAGACGAATTCAGCAAAGAACGCGTCTTCGACAAGCCCGGCAAACTTGCCATGGCCAACGCCGGTCCCAACAGCAATGGGAGCCAGTTCTTCGTCACCACCGCGGCCACGAGCTGGCTGAATCACAAGCACACGATCTTCGGCGAGGTCGTGTCAGGCATGGACGTGGTCGACAAGATCTCCAACCTGGCGCGCGACCGGTCCGATCGTCCGCTGAAGCCAGTGCTGATGAAGAGTGTGAAGATCGAGGAAGTGGAGGCTTGATTCGAGCAGGGTCCAGCGCCAAGTCTATGAAAAAGAGAACTACCGACCAGCGTCGAATCAATGACGGAGATACGATGCGGGCCGAGTACGATTTTTCAAACGGTGCCCGCGGCAAGTACTATCGTCGCTTTCTGAAGGAAGGGGCGGAGGTCGTGGTTCTTGAACCCGACGTTGCCAAGGCCTTTCGCGATTCTGTTGCTGTCAACGAGGCGCTCAGATCCCTGCTCAGACTGTCTGAGAGCATCCGGCGACTGACTGGCCGCCGCCGGTCCGCAAAGCGAGGGTGACGGCACCATCTGTTGTTCGCTGCTATTCTTCGGCGCCGGCGACGGGATTTGCCGAAGTAGAAGAGCCTGAGAACGCCGCCCTAAATTCGGCCCTAACCTGAAGCCGGTGGTGATGGGTGGCAAGAGAAATGCGGATGCGGCGTGACGGCAGCTGCCGCAATGGGAGCTGGGAACACAGTATAAGTCCAGGAAGATTGTTTCTTCCTTGCTTCAAGATGTCGCCCCTGCTATTATAAGCCCATAAGCTGTTCTTTCAAGGAATAACGGGGGTCACAGATGGGCGCTACCGCTGGCAAAAAGAAACACGCATTCATCGTCTGCGCGTCTCATGAAGTTGACCTCGCGGACTCTCTGATAACACTTCTTCAATATTGGGGTTTCGAAGAGGCCGTCCACTACCGACGAGACCCTTGGGGGGCTGGTGGTAAGGACTATCTCAACGACCTTCGAAACAAACTACTTAATGCTGATCTGGTAATTCTTCTACTCTCGCGTGAATTTCAGTGGTCCAAGTACTGCCAAGCGGAAGCAGGGCTAGCCACGACCCTCGATCCAGAAAAGCTGCTAATTGTCGTTCTGCCGCCTTCAGGCGAGGACGACATTAAGACCATTTCTCCCATCTTGCATACCTTTAAACACCTATTTGCGGACCCTCGAACATTTGCAGAGGATCTTCGAAGCAAGGTCGCCCGCGTGCTAAGAACTGTTTTGCCGGACCGCTGCAGCCTTGAGACTGCTCTCGAGGCTGAACTGTCCGAAACCATTGAGGCCTACAGCCTTACCCCTTCCAAGAAGGAACCGCTTTTGATATGGCCCTGCATCACCGGCGAGGTTGAGGGTCAGCCTGCTCAGCACAGTATTGTTCAGAGTATCAAAAAGAGTCTGCGGAATAAACAACAAGTGACGGAGCTTATCTTTGTCGGGGTGTCGCTTAAGTTCTCGCTGGTTCTGATCACCCAGGCGCTCGAAGAATTTTCAGACGGAGGGCGGGTCAGCCAACCAAAGACGCTGTCGATTGAGCTTGTTCACATGGATGATCAGTCTCACATCCTGCAAGAGGATGCCCTTGATGATCCGATAGACATAAAGAACATAAGGGACAACTTTTACCGCGACTGGCCCGGGACCTTGAGGCGATGGGAGAAAGCGTGTGAATTGGGATCGGTGAAGTTGACCCCTCCCCGCCAACATTGGATTGACTATATTCCTCCCCGGATTGGCATTCTGATCGATGGACAAACACTGTTCGCAGGGAGATGTTCCTTTCCTCATAGGGGAGATGCATTTCAGTTGTTCGCCGGTGAGCGACCGTACTTCTTCTATACATTACTTGATTCTCACGGCAAAAAGGCCATCGAAGAATTTAAGGATTATCTTAGGGTTTATAGGAAAGCGAACCATAACGGCGTTGTTCTGGCGCCTGAGGAGGACTGGCTTCGACGCCTGCAGTTTCCGCTTGAATGTGATCCGAGTGTTAGGGAGATGACTCTGATCAGCAAGAGTGGTGGAAATTTCAGACGGCTTGTCAAGTGTGCAATCGATAAGGGAATCAGCATAAACATTTATCTGCAGAATCCGAGAGGCTCAAGGAAACTGAAAGAGAGAATTGAGACCTTTCGTGGTGGAGTTTATGCGGATTTCAGAAGTAGAAACGCTGGCTCTGAACACAAGGAACCCAGATGGTTTTGGTTTAACCATCTGGCCACGTATCGCGCTGCCCTCGTTGGAGCTGCCGCGCTGGGTATTCAGATGTATCGACACGACCCTGATGGTGTTCCGAGAATATTGGATTTGCAGGATACGGGCTCTGCTCCTGTCAAGAGCGTCCCGATATCATTAGACACAAGAGGATCGAAGCTCTGTCTGATCGCCACCCGATACTCGTCGCAGTTCGAGCACCTTAAGAAACAGCTGGTGGAGGACTTCGTGAAGGAAGCCGGCGTTATTGAGGCCCTTGCCGGAATGTTCGCGCACAAAGGCGACCGAGGTCCAGGGGCAGTTTAAAGCCCGATCACGCCCACCAATTCCTTCACCGCATCTGCCGACTTCGTGAGCGCGGCCTGCTCCTCAGCCGTGAGCTTGATCTCGATGATCTGCTCGATGCCGCGCGCGCCGAGCTTCACCGGCACGCCGACGAACAGGCCGTTGATGCCGTACTCGCCTTCAAGATAAGCGGCGCAAGGCAGGATCTTCTTGCGATCGTTGAAAATCGCTTCCACCATTTCAACCGCCGCGGCTGAAGGGGCGTAATAGGCGCTGCCGGTCTTGAGCAGGCTGACGATCTCGGCGCCGCCGGCGGCCGTGCGCCTGATGATGGCGTCGAGCTTCTCCTTGGGCAACAGCTCGGTGATGGGGATGCCAGCGACGGTCGTATAGCGCGGCACGGGCACCATGGTGTCGCCGTGGCCGCCGAGCACGAAACCTTGCACGTTCTGCACGGAGACGTCGAGCGCTTCGGAGATGAACGTGCGATAGCGCGCCGTGTCGAGCACGCCGGCCATGCCGAGCACGCGATTCTTCGAGAAGCCACTGACGCGATAAGCCGCCTGCGCCATGGCGTCAAGCGGATTGGTAACGACGATGAGAATCGCCTCCGGCGACGACTGCGCCACCTTCTGGGTCGCCGTCTTCACCACGTCGTAGTTGGCCTTCAGCAGGTCATCGCGGCTCATGCCGGGCTTGCGCGGGAAGCCCGCCGTCATCACCACGACATCCGAATTGGCAGTGTCCGCGTAATCGTTGGTCCCCTTGAGGCGGACGTCGTAACCTTCGATGGGTCCGGACTGGAGCAGGTCGAGCCCTTTGCCCTGCGGCACGCCTTCCAGGATATCGATCAGCACCACGTCGGCCAGTTGCTTGTCCGCCAGCCGATGGGCCGTCGTCGCACCCACGTTTCCGGCGCCGACCACCGTCACTTTCCTGCGCATCATTTTCCTCCTCAGAATTCTTGCCGCCGGTGTTTGCCTGACGCTTCGAGGCATCCCGCGCGATTTGAATCCAACGCGTTTGACCAGGCGACATCCTCGTGTGCGAGATTCTAGGATAATCCAGGAATCGAATGCGCGCACCAGCGTAAGGTCAAGTCGGCACACCAAGTCGACCGACAATCGTCCGTCATCGATCAACCAGTTTTGCTATAATGATCTAACTGGGAGCGAAAGTGCCGCCTGTTGGGGCCGTCCGTCTCGACCTCTTAACATTGCCGACACTCACTCCGCCGGAGCTGCGCCTGAGTTCGCCCGGCGTGAGGCCGCGCGTTGCGCTGTCGCTTCCCGAAACGTTGAGAAGGGGATTATTTCATGGCAACCACGCACATATCGCCCGCAGAAAGCGAGGCCGCTCCTCAGCACGAGCGGGTGGTGAACGACCTGAGCATCCAGGTGGCCACCGTGAACGGCTCCGGCAGCCAAAGCTCCAACATGGTGCTGCTGCGGGCGCTGTTTCAGATGGGTATTCCGATCTCCGGCAAGAACCTCTTTCCCTCAAACATTGAAGGCCTGCCGACCTGGTTCACCATTCGCGCTTCCAAGCACGGCTGGATCGCGCGCCGCAAAGAGATCGACTTCCTGGTGGCCATGAACGCCGAGACGGGCGAAGAGGATGTGCGCGGGCTCGACGCGGGTGCGGCCTGCGTCTACGACGAGAAGCTCAATCTGGCACGGTTGCGCGACGACCTGATCTTCTATGCCGTGCCTTTTGACAAACTCGTGGCGCCCGTCTGTCCGGATGCCAAGCTCCGCAAGCTCGTCCGCAACATGATCTACGTAGGCGTGGTGGCGCGCCTGCTCGAGATCGACATGGGCGAAGTCGAGCGCGCCCTCCGCAAGCAGTTCAAGAAGAAGGTGAAGGCTGCGGACCTGAATTTCAAGGCGGTACTCGCGGGATACGAATTCGCGGAAAAGAATCTGGAGAAGCGCGACCGGTTCTTCGTGGGGCGCATGAATGAGAATGCGGGCAAGGTCCTGATCGAGGGCAATGCGGCGGCGGCGCTCGGCTGCATGATGGCCGGCGTCACGGTGGTGACGTGGTATCCCATCACGCCGTCCTCGTCACTCTGCGAGACGCTGATCACCTACATGAAGCGTTATCGCATGGACCCCGAAACCGGCAAGGCCACGTTCGCCATTGTCCAGGCTGAGGACGAGCTGGCCGCGATCGGCATGGTGATGGGCGCAGGCTGGGCGGGCGCGCGCGCCATGACGTCGACGGCGGGACCCGGCATCTCGCTGATGGCGGAGTTTGTGGGGCTCGGCTACTACGCCGAGGTCCCGGGCGTGATTTTCGACATCCAGCGCGTGGGACCGTCCACTGGTCTGCCCACGCGCACCGCGCAGGGCGACGTCCTTTCCACAGCGCTGCTTTCGCACGGCGACACCAAGCATCCGCTGCTGTTCCCCGCATCCGTCGGCGAGTGCTATTCGATGGCGATTGAAGCCTTCGATCTTGCCGAGGAACTGCAGACGCCGATCTTCGTGATGAGCGATCTCGACTTGGGCATGAACTACTGGATGTCGGAGTCGTTCCCTTATCCGGACAAGCCCTTGAAGCGCGGCAAGGTCCTGGACGCCGAGGATTTGAACCGGTTGGGCGGTTTTCAGCGCTACAAGGATGTGCAGGGCGACGGCATCGGCTACCGCACCCTGCCAGGCACCAACCATCCTGCTGCGGGATACTTCACCCGCGGCAGCGGCCACAATGAGGATGCGCTTTACACCGAGAAGGGCGAACTTTACGTCCGCAACATGGACCGCCTCGAGCGCAAATTCGAGACGGCGCGCCGTCTGGTGCCCGGACCGGTGATCGAGCAGGCCGGTCACGACGTGGGCGTGATCGCCTACGGAACCACGCACTGGGCGGCGATGGAGTGCCGCGACCAGCTCGCGCGCGAATTCGGCGTACAGACGGATTATTGCCGCATCCGCGCTTTTCCCTTCGCCGACGAAGTGGCGGCCTTCGTGCGCTCGCACGCGCGCGTGTACGCGGTCGAGCAGAATCGCGACGCGCAACTCGCGGGTCTACTGCGCCTGTCGCTGCCGGGCGAAGAAATCGGCCGGCTGCGCAGCGTGCTTCACTACGACGGGCTGCCGATCGACGCCCGAAGCATCACGGATGCAATCATGACTCAGGAGGTGGGAAGCTAATGGCCACCACCGTAGTTCCACCGCGAAAGACGAATCGAATCGGCCTCGAGCCCGCTGTCTACAAGGGCAGCAAGAGCACGCTCTGCGCCGGCTGCGGCCACAATGCTATCACCGAGCGCATCATCGAGGCTTTTTACGAGATGGGCGTTGAGCCGCATCGCGTGGCGAAGTTCTCCGGCATCGGATGCTCGTCGAAGAGCCCGGCGTACTTCCTCGGCAGCACGCACGGGTTCAACGCCGTCCATGGACGCATGCCCTCCGTGGCCACCGGGACGCTGCTGGCGAACCGGACCCTGCTCGGCATCGGCGTGAGCGGCGACGGCGACACGGCCTCGATCGGCATCGGCCAGTTCGTCCACCTGATGCGCCGGAATCTGCCGTTGATCTACATCATTGAAGACAACGGCTGCTACGGATTGACCAAGGGCCAGTTTTCCGCCACCGCCGATCGCGGCAGCGTGCTCAAGAACGGCGTGGTGAACGACCTGCCGCCCATCGACACCTGCGCGCTCGCCATCGAATTGGGCGCCACTTACGTGGCGCGGTCGTTTTCGGGCGACAAAAAGCAGCTCCTGGCGCTGCTCGAAGGCGCCATCGCGCATCGCGGCACCGCCATGCTTGACGTGATCTCGCCGTGCGTTACGTTTAACGACCACGAGGGATCGACCAAGAGCTACAGCTACGTGAAGGATCACGACGAGCCGCTGGGCGAGGTGAGCTTTATCCCGTTCTTCGGCGACATTATGGTGGATTACGATCCCGGATCCACGACCGAAGTCACGCTGCACGATGGCTCGCGGCTGCTGCTCAAAAAGCTTGACTCCGGGTACGATCCGACCAGCAAAGTGGAGGCTCTGCGCGTGCTGAGCGAGTCGCACGACAACGGCGAAGTGATCACGGGCCTGTTCTACGTGAAAACGGGGCAGCCGAATTTCCTCGACCTGCTGAACATCGTGGACGAGCCGCTAGCCACGCTGCCGGAAGCGAAAGTGCGTCCGCCCAAAAGCGCGCTCGATGAAGTGATGGAGAGCTTGCGGTAGCCCTGCCTCTCATGTAGCCTATTTGTCTTGCTTATTGTGCTACCAATCCACCATCGATGGCGAGCGCGTGTCCGGTGACGAACGAAGCCGCATCAGAACATAGCCATAGCACGGCTTCAGCCACTTCGTCGGCGGTTCCCAGTCGTCCCATCGGCTGGATCCTTCGAATCCACGGCTCAAGATCGGGATTCACGCGCGCATGCGCATCGGTCATCGGCGTCTCGATGAATCCCGGACAGACCGCGTTCACGCGAATGCCTTGCTTTGCGTACTCCAGCGCCGCAGTTCGCGTCAACTGGATCACGCCGCCTTTCGAAGCGGAATAAGCCGGTCCGCCGCGCATGCCGACGAGTCCGGCCGTCGAGGCGTTGTTCACAATCACGCCGCTCGATTGCTTCAGCATCTGGCGGATCTCGCATTTCATAGACAGCCAGACAGCAGTCAGATTGATGCTCAAAGTGCGATGCCAATTCTCTTCCGTACAATCCGCGGTGCGCGCCATTTCACCGGTGATGCCGGCATTGTTGAAGGCGCAGTCCAAGCGTTCCCAGCGCTCGACCGTCCTCGCGACCAGAGCCTCGACCTCGCTTGGAATGGTGGCGTCGGTCTGAATGAAAACCGCGTCGCCGCCCGCTTCGCGCGCCAGGCGCGCCGTTTCCTCGCCTTCACTCACACGTCGCCCGGCGACGACGACGCGATCTCCGCGTCGCGCGAAAGCCAGCGCCGCGGCGCGTCCGATGCCTGAAGTACCGCCCGTGATCAAGACAACCTTGCTCGTTGTGGCTTTTGACATGGAATCTCAGGGCGCGATGCTCTTGCGGAACACGCGCTGCGTTTTCACCGCGCCGTAACCCAGGTTTTGATAAAAGGCGTGAGCGCGCTCGCGCATCGCGTTGCAGCGGACCGTCACCGCGCTGCAGCCGACACTGCGCGTCCAACGCTCCACGGCTTCGATCAGCAATCGGCCTACGCCGTGTCCGCGCCATGCTTCGTCCACAACCAGACCGCCGAGTTCGACCATAGGATCGGCCTCGATGGTGTGCTTGACGAAGCCGTGAATCCAGCCCACGACGTGCGGCTGCGTTCCTGGCGAAGCGCCGTTCGCTTCGGCAAGCAAGATGACGTGCGCCGATTGACTGAGCAGCGGGACCAACCTGCGCTCAACCGCTGCCCGCGACGACGGGTAGCCGAGCTGGCCGGAAAGAGCGGCCAGCGCTTCGGCGTCCTCGATTCTCGCCGGTCGTATCGACACGCTGATCTCGGAGTCGATCCCGGGTTGAACCGCTTGCTGCGGTTGCATCAATTCACCCAATCCGCGATGAAGACGTTGATTTCGTGAGGAGCCTTGGCGTTCCGATTGGAAATGAACGCCAGCTTCTTGCCGTCCCAAGAAAACATCGGGAAGGCGTTGAACCCGCCGGTGAACGTCAGCGGCTCGAGACCATCGCCGTTGCGGTCAACGCTGTAAAGTTCGAACTCGCTTGACGTGGGCTTCTGGTAGTTCGACGCGAAGATAATGTGCCGGCTGTCGGGATAAAACGCCGGCGCGAAACTCGCGCCCGGCAGATGCGTGATCTGCCGCTGATCGGAGCCGTCCGCCGCCATCACGTACAGGTCCATCTCGAGCGGCGAGACCAGGTCGCTCGCCAGCAGCGATTTGTACCGCGCGACTTCGTCGGCGCCCTGCGGATGGTGCGCGCGATAGACAATTGACTGTCCGTCCGGCGAAAACGTCGGGCCGCCGTCGTAGCCGAGTTCGTGGGTGAGTTGGGTCACACCGCTGCCGTCCGGGTTCATGGTGTAGATGTCGAGATCGCCGCCGCGCGAGGACGTGAATACGATCTTGCGCCCGTCGGCGGACATGGTCCCTTCTGCGTTATATCCATTCCAGGGTGTGAGATTCTTGAGAATTTTGCCTTCGGCGGTCGCGTAATAGATGCGATACGTCGAGTACACACCCCACACGTAGCCCTTCGAGTAATCGGGACGCGGCGGGCAGGCGGAGTCCGCCTCGTGCGTCGAGGCATAGAGAATGTGCTTGCCGTCGGGGTAGAAAAATCCGCAGGTGGTGCGTCCTTTTCCCGTCGAGACCAGGTGAACGCCTGAGCCGTTGATGTTCATCACGAATATCTGATCGCACTCGTACGGCGGGCGGGTAGATTGAAAGATCAGGCGGCGGTTGTCGTAGCTGAAGTAGGCCTCGGCGTTCTGTCCGCCGAACGTGAGCTGCCGGACGTGCCGCAGATGAACCTCGCGCGGATCGCGCAGTGGATCGCCGGGTGCGCCGTGGACCTTGGGTCCTACGCCGCCGAGTCCGGTGGAGCTGCTGCCAAGGCTCTGGCCGCCCGCGGCTGGTTTGCCGGCCTGTTGGCCGAGTCCCAACGCGGCAATAAGGGTCCAGAACCCTAGAGCGATTGCAAGCATGATGAGGATAAGACATATCTCTGAGGTATTCTTCATAGGTTGATCAGCCTGTCGCGTCGTCTCGTCATCGAGCCTTGCAGTCCATCTGGAGGATCGCGCCGTCGATGCCGTCGCCTTCCGCCACGTCCACGTGGTTGTCGGTCTCCGGGCACTTGCGACGTTTCAGCGAGATGTAGATGCGTCCTGGCATCAGCTCGAGTGCGGCCGTGCCGGTCTCGTCGGTTTCACCCTTGACAGTCTCCGCCACGTCGCCGCTTGTCTTCAAGGCCTCGACTTCAACGCCCGCGAGCGGCTGTCCCGCGCTGCTCGTCACCCGCAGCAACACCGGCTTGTGCCAGAACTGTTTGCCCTGATAGAGCTCCTGGTCAAGCAGCACCAGATGGACGTTGGCAGTCGCGCCCGTTCCGAGGTCGGTGTGCTCGTACGCCGCTGTCTCGTAGGTGGCGGCGACCCGTCGCGCCGTGACCCAATAGGTACCGGGCGGAAGGTGCGGAAACGAAAACTCGCCGTTCAGATCGGTGATGATCTGGCTGAGCACGTGGCTCTCATGGTCACTTAGTGAAACCAGCATATAAACCAGCGGATGTCCGGTGCTATTGGTCACTTTGCCGGCGACTATGCCGGACGCCGAAGGCGGCGCCGCCTCGAGATCGACCTCTACCGTGTTGCTCAAGGCCTCGCCTTGCCAGATGTCGATGCCGAGATCACGCGATAGCGCGTTACCGTTCGAATAGCTCGCCTGATAACTCACGGAAAGCTCGTACTTGCCCCACACGGGCTGCGCGTTTCCCCCGCTCGCGACGTACCCGGGTTCCAGCGCGATCACGGCTCCTTCCGTCGTCGCGGCGCCGGATGCAAGCGCCACCATGCGAGGATGAGGCATGTCGACGCTTGCCATCACGATTCCGTGCGGCGGCTCGCTCCACTCGGGGGCCTGCGCCCGCTCCAGATGAACAATCAGGCGCGATCCACCGTTGGTGGCATTGCTGTTGTTCTCATCCACCTCGGCCGTCCGCGCGCGATCCATCGGGTCCCGCACGTGCCGATAGAGCCACAGCGGTTGTGAACCCGCGTTGTGGAATCGGAGCACGACGCGCACCGGAAACGGCTGGGCGATGGTCTGCTGTTCGACGGCCAGCGCGACTGTCAGCACCGGCGCCGGCGCAGTCTTACCCGCGCGCAAGCCAGCGGGAACCGCGAGTACTACGGCTAGCGCAATCCAAGGCGGGAGAGATCTCCCCATGTCCGGTTTGACGTGGCACGGGCGTTCCGCCCCTGAATGACCAGGGCTAAGATGGCCGTCCCACATCACTTGCGAACCTCGAGCGTTACTTCGTTCGTCACTTTCTTGCCGTCGCGCAGCACGGTGACCATAACTTTGTCGCCGGGCTTGTGCGCGCGCAGAGCGTAGGTGAAGTCGTAGAGGTTATCGATCTTCATGCCGCCGAAATCGATCAGGACGTCGCCGGCTTTGAATCCCGCCCTGGCCGCCGGACTGCCGTCGCGAACATCGCCGAACTTCACGCCGCCGTGCTCGACCTGGCCGAAGTCGGGGATTGACCCGAAATAAGGTCCGTAGCCGCTGCCGCCGCCCGCCGCAGACGGAGCGGGCTCAGCCACGCGAACGTACTGCGGCCTCTCGTTGAGATTATCCAGCGCGACAGCAGTGTCGGCCACGAGTTCCGCCACGCGCGCGCCGGCTGCGGCGTCGATCTTGTCCCAGGTGTCGGACGGCTTGTGATAATCGGAATGGAGTCCCGAGAAGAAGAACAGGATGGGGACGCTCTTGATGGTGAACGAGGTGTGGTCGCTCGCGCCGTAGCCGGAGGCCGAAAGGCTAAGCGCGAAGTGCGCTTCGGCGTCAGACCGGTTCGCATTGTCCACAAGCTTCTGGAAACCCGGTGAAGTGCCGGTCCCGCCCACATAAAGCCGGTTGTCGCGAATGCGACCGACCATGTCCATGTTGATCATGGCGAACGTCTGGGATATCGGGCAGGCTGCCGGTGGATGCTCGGTGTAGTAGCTCGATCCGAGCAGGCCCAGCTCTTCGCCTGCGAAGTTGACGAAGATCATGGTGTGGCGCGGCGGTGGATTGCGGTGCGCGAAGTACGCCGCGATTTCGAGCACGGCTGAGGTGCCGGAAGCGTTGTCGTCCGCGCCGTGGTGGATCTGCCCGATCTGGCTGGGCGCGAGCGAATGCTGGTCGCCGAGGCCCAGGTGATCGTAATGCGCGCCGATCACCAGGCACTGGGACGCAAGCGCCGGATCGCTGCCCGGAAGTATCGCGATCACGTTCGATTCCGGCTTGCGGATGCGTTCCACGTCCACGTCGAGAACCAGTACTGGACTCGATGTAAGCCCGAACGAATGGCTGGAAAGGTCCTTGTTGATCGCGCCCGTGAGATCAGCGAGTGTGTGTCCGCTGGCCTTTAGCCATTCATCGGCCAGCGACGACGTCACCTGCACCGCCGCGATGCTGAGCGCGTCAGGACCGGCGAGCTCGCCGAACCTTATCAGGCTGTCCGGCTCGCCCGGATGGTTCGCCGTGTCGTCCACGAGGATCATGCCGATGGCACCATGATTGCGCGCATTGATCGACTTGCTGACCATGTCAGCCCGAGTGGCGAGTTGCACGCCGGCGCTCTTGGGATCGCTCTCCTCCGGATAATGGCGCAGCACCAGCACGAACTTACCCTTTGCATCGATCGCCTGATAGTCGTCGTAATGCACATCGGGGGCGGTGATCCCATATCCGGCGAAGACCACCTCGCCGCGGAAATGCCCGTCCTCCGAGAAGCTCAGCGGAACGTAATCTTGGTTCAGAACGAGCGCCTGATGCGTTCCGGCGAACTCCGCCGAGAACGAATTCCCCTTGCCGAGTTCGGCGCCTACGGTCACCTGATAGTGCTGAAGATAGCCGCCGTCGTCGCCCGCCGGTTTCAAGCCGTCAGCGCGGAAGTGATCCGCTATATAGTGCGCCGCCTTGTCGAGCTCAGGCGTGCCGTTGCCTCGCCCGCGCAGCTCGTCGCTCGAAAGGTACTTGATAGGCTCGAGAAACTGCTGCGGAGAGAACGCGGATGTGTTGTCGGCGGCGCGGAACGGCCACGGAAACGCCACGCGCCAGGTCACAGCGAGCAAAGTCAGCACGATCGCTGCGAGCACGACGACTTTCACCGGCTCCGATCTGAATTCGTGCCGCGGCGCTGCTATGGCTCGCATGCGCTGCCTAAGTTTCATTTCGAGTGATCCTCATCAACAGGATGTTAGCACCCGAGGCGGGTCGATGTAACCTGCGCACCAAACATCGGCGCGCTTGTCGGGAGCGGCATGTTTATTCCGCCACGCGCAGAATCAGGCACTTCAGATAGTGGGTTTCGGGGACGGTCAGTAGGATAGGATGATCCCTGGACTGCGTGCGGCGCTCCACCACTTGCACCGACCGGTGGGCGTCGAGAGCGGCGCTGGCGACGGTCTGCAGGAATTCGGCTTCGCTGACGTGATAGGAACAGGAGCAGGTGACCAGGAATCCGCCCTGATTCAGAGTCTTCAGGGCGCGCAGGTTCAGCTCTTTATACCCGCGCAGCGCGCCTTCCAGGTCCGACTTGTGACGCGCGAAGGCGGGTGGGTCGAGCACCACGGTGTCGAAGCGCGCACCGGATTGATCGGCGGCCTTGAGGTAGTCGAAGCAGTTGGCCTCGCGCCATTCGACGTTGGTAAGGCCGTTCAGCTCCTGGTTGCGGCGCGCCGCGGCCAGCGCGTCGGGGGAGCTATCGAGCCCGAGGGCCGACTCCGAGGCGCGAGCCAGCGTGACGGCGAATCCTCCGGTATAAGTGAAGCAATCGAGCAGCCTCCCCCGCGCGTACTGCAACGCCGCGGCGCGATTCTCGCGCTGATCGAGGTATCCGCCGGTCTTCTGCCCGCCCAGCAGGTCATAGACGAATCGCACGCCGTTGTCTTCCGCCACCACCTCGCGGATTTCCTCCCCGCTGATCACACCCTTGGTCTCGGGCAGGTCTTCGAGCGCGCGCACAGGCGAATCGTTGCGCTCGATGATGCTGCGCGGCGAGAATTGCTCCTGCAGAATATCCAGGAGCGCCGGCTTCAGCCGGTCCATGCCCTGGCTCAGCGTCTGGATGACGTAGCAATCGCCGTAGCGATCGATGGTCAGCGACGGCAGCAGGTCGCCCTCGCTCGACACCAGCCGGCACGCGCCTGCGCACGGCGCGATGGCGTCGCGATACCGGGCGGCGGCAGTGATCCGCTCCGCCAGAAAGCCGCGATCAAACGCCCGACGCTCGCGTGTGAGCAGCCGCAGCGCGATCTGCGACTTGCTGCTGTAGAGCGCTTGCCCAAGATACCGTTGGCGGCGGTCCTGGATGCGCACCAGCGCGCCCGGCTCCGCATGCACGGCATCGAGCACGTCCGTGCGATAAACCCAGGGATGGCCGTCGAGAATCCGGCGGGCGCCGCGGTCCGTGATGGTGACCGTTGCGTCGTTCACATCTTGACCTTATCACAGCGCCTACTGCGGCGCCGGTGTCCTCACCGGCGATTCTTGGCACTAACGCCAGTGCCTTCACCTGGATTTGGGCTCTAGCGCCGGTGAGGACACCGGCGCTACAGTAGGCAGGCTCCTTATGCACCTCAGCGATTTTGATTACGACTTGCCGCCGGACCTGATCGCGCAGCAGCCGCTCGTGGACCGCTCCGCGTCGCGCCTGCTGGTGCTCGATCGGGGCGCGCAGACTTTGGAGGATCGTCGGTTCGCCGATCTGAGGAAGCTACTTCGAACCGGCGACCTAGTGGTGCTCAACAATACGCGAGTGTTCCCGGCGCGATTGCTCGGGCGCCGCCGGGGAACACAATCGCAGCCGATCGGCAAGGGCAATCCCGCTGCGCGCGAGTATTTGGCCGGCGAGGTCGAGTTGCTACTCACGCGCCGCGAAAGCGGCGACGTGTGGCAGGGCCTGGTGCATCCCGGACGCAAGATTCGCACCGGCGAAGTGCTGGTCTTCGGTGATGATGAACTCGAAGCCGAGGTGTTGGACCGGGGCGAACGTGGGTTGCGCCGCGTGCGCTTGATTCCGCAGGGCGGTGGGGCGTCCGCGTCGGACGATCCTGAGGCGGTGGCCGACCAGATCATCGACCGCCTCGGACATGTGCCCCTGCCGCCTTATATCCATCGTGCAGACAAGTCGAGCGACCGCGAAACCTATCAGACGGTCTATGCCAAGGTCCGCGGCGCCGTCGCCGCGCCCACGGCGGGGCTGCACTTCACCGCACAAGTTTTGAACGATCTCACGGCGCGCGGAGTCGAGACCGCCGAGATCACGCTACACGTCGGCCCGGGCACGTTCCGTCCCGTGCAGGCCGGGCGTGTGGAGGATCACCGCATGGAGCCGGAATCGTTCGAAATCAGCGACGAAGCGGCGGCGAAGATCAATCGGGCGCTCCAAGAAGCCCGGCGAGTGGTGGCCGTCGGAACCACCTGCGTGCGGACGCTCGAACACGCCGCACGCGAGTTCGCCAAGCGGAAAGGCGAAGCAGGCAACGGCATCCCTCGTATCGAGGCGGGCCGCGGCGAGACGAATCTGTTCATCTATCCTGGCTTCGACTTTCGGGTCGTGCGTGCGCTGCTCACCAATTTCCACCTGCCACGCTCGACGTTGCTCATGCTGGTCTCGGCGTTCGCGGAACGCAGATTTGTCCTGCGGGCGTATCAGCATGCGGTCGAGCAACGATACCGGTTTTATAGCTATGGGGATTGCATGCTGGTTCTGTAGTCGGTCAGTCTCTCAGTATGTCAGTGAGTCAGCACCTCAGCGGCCGGTCGTCGGCCCAGCTTAGCCGTCGACTGACTGACGACCCGACCTACCACTTCACCCGCACCCGGTACGTCAGCACCGCTTCGCCATCCGCCGCCACGGGGACCATGAAACGCGCCGACGATGCCGACGTCTTCTCGTACTTGAAACTCGACTCCGTCATCGTCCAGTCGCCGCCGATCGGCTCGTTCACTTCGACTGTGACGGCGTCCGACTTGTGATTGCGCAGCCGGATTTCGAACGCCGTCTCGGTGGTGTGCTTGTCGATTCTCTGATAGTCGGTCTGCTTTCGCTCTTCGACAATATCGAAGGCGTTGCCGATGTGCAGATCGAGCATTTCGTCTTTCGGCGTGTGGTCAATGTGGTCTTCGCCCACAAACTGCATGCGGCCCTTCGAATCCGCCTGATAAACGCGGATCGTTCCGGCTGGCAGCGGCATGCCCAGCGAGTTCGATTGCGAGTTCTTGAACTTCAGATGGACCTCAACCGGATCCTTGGCAGGCTCGCCAGGCGCAATCGCCTGCTGGTAATAATAGCTCTGGCCATTCACTTCATATTGCTTCTCGACCGGGAAGCCAGCCGCTTCCAGCAGACTGATCTGCTTTGATTCGTTGTCCTGGAGGGTGGTGCGGCGGTCAAGCGTATAAAGATGGTATTCCGAGATGTTTTCCTGCGCGAACTGGGGGGGCGATGCCGGGGCGGCCATCGCGCGCATTTCGGACATGGGGCGCGGTGGCGGCGGCGCCGTTACCACGTTCACGGCGCCCGCCACGAGTTGCAGCAGCGCGTTGCGGAACTGGGTCCCCGAATTGTTGACCACGGTCACCCAGCCATTCAGGTCCGCGGTCTCCTGGGTGCTTGCCAGCGTCAGGACGTAATCCGCTGACCAGTTCATGTCGGTGCTCAGATAAGACGCCTCAACCGTATGTGCGCCCGCATGGTGATTCGACAGCAGCCAGATCAGCGTGGGCTTGCTGTAGAGGTTCGCCGGCACGTCGGGAAAGACGATGCGGTCGTGGCCGATGCCGGTCACGATCTGATCGCCCACCTTCCACACCGGCCGGTTGTCATTATCCGCGAGCAGCGCCGCCTTGATGTCCACCTCGCGCGTAGAGTTGTTCTCATCGTGGAACTGCACCAGCGTGACCTCGCGTCCCACATACTTGTTCAGCAGCTTGTCAGGGCTGAGCAGGTCATACTCGTAGTTCTGTTCGAGCACGTCGAGATCATGGGGCGCGGTCTCGGAAACAATATGCACGGTTGCAGGATTCACCTTGGCGGCGATATCCATGAAACGGAGGTCGAACTCGCCGGCCGGCAACTGCAAACGGCGCACGTCGCGGACGAGTCCCAGGTTCTGGTTGTAGACGGTGACGGCTACGTCCTTTTGGTCGTCAGCGGTAGCCGTGACGCTCGCCGCCCCGGCTGCGTGCTGATCGTCCTGGGCTGTGGATGAGTCGCCAGCTTGATCCCCGGGTTGAGCGGCTGCTTGCAGGCTGAATGTTAGGGGTAATGCCACCACTGCCAGCAAAGCAGTCTGGACCAGCCGTCTAGTGGTCGCGCGGGTGTGTTGAGTCAGCATGAAACCTCCTTGAGGAGCCGGATCGATCTTCTCTCCCTAATTATGGACGCCCACTTGACACGTCCTTGCACGAAGAATTGACGGCGTGAGGTTCCTCTCTCTCTCACTTTTCTCTTGACACCGACGCCCGCCGGCGCTATACCGGGGTACATATTCCATGGTCAAACGTTGCAGCACCATTGCCGGCTGCAGGGCCGAGCGCAGCAGCCTTGCGTTGCGCGATTCGGGTCACATTGCAGTCGCCGTCCTGCTTCGACCCTTCGCGCCCTGCCTTTACAAGCGCCGATCACTGGCCCAATCGCGAACGAAGCCGGAATGTTAGTGAAAACAGGAGGGATACGAAAATGTCGCTCCGATTGCGGATTCACGGGCGGGACTCCGCCTGCCGCCTTGGCTCCGCGATACTTTAGCGGGCCTTGGACGTTACGGGACCGCGGTTGCGGTGTAGTCTTGTAGGGCATAGTGGATGGTGGACGACACAACAATAACGCGCAGGCGATTTCTGGGTGTGGCTCCGGTGGCTCTGGCCGCCGCTCGTATTCCAGAGGTCGCTGCTCCCGAGCGGAAGGTAAGCGCTGCCGGCTCGCCATCGGCGTTTGAGTTGGACGAGGTCACCATTCGGGATTTACAGGACGGGATGAAATCGGGCAAATACACGGCTCGTTCCATCGCTGAGATGTACCTCGAGCGCATACAGCAGATCGACCGCGATGGCCGGGGGCCGGGCGTGAACTCGGTGATCGAGCTGAATCCGGACGCCCTCGCCATTGCCGACCAGCTAGATCGCGAACGGCGCGAGCGCGGTCTTCGCGGGCCGATGCACGGCATCCCGGTGCTCATCAAAGACAACATCGCCACATCCGACCGCATGATGACTACCGCCGGGTCGCTGGCTCTGGTCGGATCGAAGCCTCCACGCGACTCCTTTGTGGCGCATCGGCTGCGGGAATCAGGCGCGGTAATTCTCGGCAAGACGAACCTGAGCGAATGGGCGAATATTCGCTCCAGCCACTCCACCAGCGGCTGGAGCGGACGCGGCGGACTGACCCGCAATCCCTATGCGCTTGACCGCAACGCGTGCGGCTCGAGCTCGGGCTCGGGCGCGGGAGTGTCTGCGAATCTGTGTACGGTGGCCGTTGGCACTGAGACGGACGGCTCCGTCGTTTGTCCTTCTTCGGTGAATGGCATTGTGGGGATTAAACCGACGGTTGGACTCGTGAGCCGCAGCGGGATCATCCCCATCTCGCATACACAGGACACAGCCGGTCCGATGGCGCGTACCGTGGAAGACGCGGCCATTCTGCTCGGCGCGCTTGCGGGAATCGATCCGGACGATAGCGCCACCGCGGCCAGCCAGGGCCGGACGCATGAAGACTACACGGCGCACCTTGACATCAAAGGGCTGCAAGGGGCGCGCATCGGTGTAGCGCGCAAGTTCTTCGGAATTGGTGACGCGGTAGACAAGCTGATGGAGGACGCGCTCGCCGCCCTCAAGTCCCAGGGCGCCATCCTTGTGGATCCCACGGACATGCCGAGCCAGGGGAAGTTCGACGCCTCGGAATTCGAGGTTCTGCTTTACGAACTCAAGGCTGATCTGAACAAGTATCTGGATGGGCTCGGGCTCGAGGCGCCGGTGCACAGCCTGGCTGATGTCATCGCCTTCAACGAAAAGAATAGGGATCGGGAGATGCCATACTTCGGCCAGGACACGTTTATCAAGGCGGAGGCGAAAGGCCCGCTCACGGAAAAGGCCTATCTGGACGCCCTAGCGAACGACGTGAAGGAGTCGCGCGCCGAAGGCATCGACGCCGTGATGGACAAATTTGAGCTCGACGCGCTCGTGGCGCCGACTTCAGGCCCAGCCTGGCTTACGGATCTGATTGACGGCGATCACGACTCCGGCGGAAGTTCGACACCGGCGGCTGTCGCCGGATACCCGAACATCAACGTGCCCGCAGGCCTCGTGCGCGGGTTGCCCGTCGGCATTTCCTTTTTCGGCCGGGCCTACAGCGAGCCGACTTTGATAAGGATCGCTTATGCGTTTGAGCAGGCGACGCGGTTCCGTCGGGTGCCCAGATTCCTGCCAACCATCGAGTTGAGTGTGTGAGAGAGCTACGGTCAGGCTGCGCAGATGAAATATTTCGCCGCGATTTTGAGCCTGCTCGATCAGGAAAAGAACGTGAGGCTGCGTCCTCAGCATCTGGCCTTCCTGAACGAACAGGCAGCGCAAGGACGAATTTTCGCGCGCGGGCCATTTGCGGATGGAAGCGGAGGCTTGGTAATCTATCAGGCTGAATCGCTGGAGGCGGCAACCGCGCTGGCCGAGAGCGATCCTTACGTGAGCCATGGTGCCCGCCGGCTCGATTTGCACGAGTGGGCTTTGACTCCCGAGTGATGGCGCAGAGTGTCCCTGGCGATCAAAAATTTTTCTTATACGGGAATCAAAAGATTCTTGAAAAGGGTACTTGACAAACGAAACCTCCGAACCTAAACTACTTGGGAACTTGGGGAAGGGGGCATTAAAGTTCGGGTGGAGCTTGCGAGTGCCCGATCTTCAAAAAGGAGAATAGAGCATGTCCAAGAAACACACAGTACGGACTCTGATCATGCTTCTCTTGTTGGGAGTGATGGCAGCGGCTCCGGTGTACGCCGGTTCGGCGGTTGTCGGTTCTGTCGCAGGAAGCTTGAATGCCACTGTCGGGGGGCAGACACTGGCCCCGAACACGGTGATCTTCAGTGGCGACAGTCTCCAAGTGAAGGATGGTGCTGCGGTGATCGCGCTCGATAACGGCAACCGCATGGCCTTCGGTCGCGAAACCGAAGCGTCGTTCTTGCGGGAGGCCAACACCGTTGAGGTCGTGCTGGGACACGGCAACGTTTCGATGTATCAGGCGGACCAGCGAACAGGTCTGGCGGTGAAGGCGGGGGAATACGAGATCGCACCCTCTGCCGGATACAAGACGCTGGGCGAAGTGGCGATGCTGAATGGCGTAGTCACTGTGACCTCGAAGCAAGGGGCGCTGATGGTGTCCGGCGCTGGCCGGACGCTTCAGGTGGCTCAAGGTAAGACGGTCACCCTGACCACAACAACGGCTCGCACTCCGGCGCCGCAGACCGGCGGCTCTCAGAAGCTGGGAAGCTCCACGGATGAGCTTTTGGACGTGGGCGCCTTGGCGGCAGGGGTCGTAGCTGCGATTCTGGCCGGTGTCGCAATCTCGCGCGCCGACGATGCCAACACCTCGGCTCAGAACGCAACGTCTGCGGCTGATGCCGCCGCCGCCGCTGCTAGTTCGGCAAGCTCTGCCGCCGCCGCCGCTGACTCCGCGGCGCTACAAGCGGCTACCAACGCCAACTTGGCTGGTTGCGCTCTCAACACTTGGAACACAGAGGTGTACGGCCCAGGGGTGTACCCCAGCCCGTATACGCCACCAGCCGGCTACACCTGCCCGTAGTAGACTGGCTAGAGGTCGAACCGAATGTAGCCAGGGTCAGGGCGGGAGTGGTTCGTCCACTGGAACCGGCAACTTGGCGAGAATGAGTCCGAAGCGGGGCGGAACCTGAAGTTTGTGTCTGCCCCGCTTTATTGTTACCACGGCTTGCCCAGCGTGTCGGCTGCGGACGGTCTGACGACGTGCGATTCCACGCCCGTCAGACTTCCGAGATTCTCTCGATTCGTGCTCCCACTCGCTTGAGCTTGTCTTCAATACGCTCGTAGCCGCGGTCGATGTGATATACGCGGTCAATAACACTCTCTCCGTCGGCCGCGAGTGCCGCCAGGACCAGTGAGGCACTGGCCCGAAGATCAGACGCCTGCACGTTTGCGCCGCTAAGCCGCGTCGGACCCCGCACCACGGCGCGCCGCCCGTCCACAGTGATGTCCGCGCCCATGCGCGCCAATTCCAGAGCGTGCAGATAGCGGTTCTCAAAAATCGTTTCTGTGATGACCGATGACCCATGGGCCTGGGTTGCCAGCGCCATGTACTGTGCCTGCATGTCAGTCGGGAAGCCGGGATACTCCTGCGTCGTGACGTCCGCGGCGCGCCCCGGACTACTCATCTTCGCTTCAAGCGCCTCGGGGCCGCCTGTATTTCGTGCCGCCGCCGCGCGAGTTTCCACGCCGGCCTCGGCCAACTTGGCGACGACGGCTGTCAGGTGCCGGGGCTCCACGCAGTCCAGGATCAGGTGACCTCCGGTGATCGCCGCCGCAGCCAGGAAGGTTCCAGTCTCGATGCGGTCGGGAATGATGTTGTGCTCAGCGCCCTCCAACCGGCTCACGCCTCGGATACGAATCGTCGGAGTGCCCGCGCCGGTGATGTCGGCCCCCATCTTGTTCAGCAGTGCTGCCAGGTCTTCGATTTCGGGCTCCAACGCGGCATTTTCCAGCACCGTGACGCCATCCGCGAGCGCCGCCGCCATCATCAGGTTTTCGGTGCCGGTGACGGTGATGGTGTCGAAGTGGAAAACGTCGCCCTTGAGGCGATCGGCGCGGGCCTCGACGTAGCCGTGCTCGATGCTGACTTTGGCTCCCAGCCTCTCGAGTCCCTTGAGGTGAAGGTTGATCGGCCGGGCGCCAATCGCGCAGCCTCCGGGAAGCGACACGCGCGCATGCCCGAACCGTGCAACCAGGGGTCCAAGTACGAGCACTGACGCGCGCATCTGCTTCACGAGCTCGTAGGGCGCGGTAGGATCGGGGATCTTGCGGGCTTGGAGCGCGAGACGATTGCCTTGCTTCTCGCCCTTCAGCGATGAATCCGCGCCCATTTCGTCGAGCAGGCTGCGCATGGTGATGATGTCGCGCACGCGGGGGATGTTGCGCAGCACCACGCGCTTCGCCGTCAGGAGCGCCGCGGCCATCGCGGGCAAGGCCGCGTTTTTGGCGCCGCCGATAGTCACCCGGCCTTCCAGGGGTCGTCCGCCTTCAATTCGAAACTTGTCCATAGACGCAGAGGAGTGAGGTCTCAGAGCTTCTTCAGGGCCTGCCGCAGAACCTCGCCCGTACTCGGCCCTGAGTTCAGCAACGCGACAGCCTCTTCGCGATCGACCTGCTTGGCCAGCATCAGCATCGCCACCGGCAGGCTTCCGTCCGAAGCCTCCAGGGCCTTGTGCGCATGGGCAGCAGGAGCGCCTGTGCTCTCTACCAGAATACCCTCAGCGCGCTTCCGCAGTTTGGCGTTTGTGAGCTGCACTTGAATCATGAGGTTTGAGAATACCCGCCCCAGACGCACCATAGCAGCAGTGGATATCATGTTCAGCACGAGCTTCTGCGCCGTACCGGCCTTCATGCGCGTCGAGCCGGCGATCACCTCGGGCCCAACGACAGGCGCGATGGTCACCGCCGCCAATCTGCTCGCCTCTGCTTCAGGGTTGGCTGTCAAAAGGATGGTGCGTGTGCCTACACGTCGCGCGTGGCGCAAGCCTCCGACCACGTAAGGCGTGTTTCCGCTCGCTGAGATGCCTACCAGAACGTCCCGGCGGCTGAACTTGATCCTGCACAGATCGCGCGCACCGAGCCAGGGATCGTCTTCAGAGACTTCCGACGGCCAGAACATCGAGTCCGGCGCGCCGGCCATTACCGCCACTACCTGTTTGGTGCCGAACGTCGGAAGGCACTCGGCAGCATCGAGCACACCCAAACGTCCGCTCGTCCCCGCGCCGAGGTACACCAGACGTCCGCCCTTCGCCAGGGCCTCGACGGCGAGATCTACGGCGCGCGCGATCTCGGGGATTACCTTCTTCACGGCGTGGGCGACTCTTGCGTCTTCGCGGTTGATGATCCGCAGGATTTCGACTGTGGATTTCGTATCGAGCGCCGTCGAGCGCGGATTAGGGCGCTCCGTAATCCGCGCAGCTGTCAGGCGGGCTTTAGGCAGTGGCATTTGAAGCCAATTGTTTGGCGCGACCGTCGGTCAATGCGACAGCGTCTCCCATCCGCGCCGCGACAGGTCGCGATAGATCAAATAGCCGGCAATCGCGCCGATCGCCAGGAAGCCGAATCCGAGGACCATGCTGCCAAAGATAATCTTGCCGAAGCCGAACAGCACCATATAGACCATCAGGCAGCCGAGTAGCCAGTCCATGAGATTGTACCAGCCGTCGCCGCTCACGGCGACCTCAGGCGCAAGGCGGGCGATCGGCTTCCAGCCCGCGACGCCCGGCCGCACGCGCCGGTAGAACTCCACCAGCTTCCATTCGGGCTCCGGCCGCGTGAGGTAGGTCACCACAGCCCAGACGAAGCTGGTGACGGTCACGGTGAAAAAAATGGTCTTGGCGAAGACGTCGGGCGGGCTGCCGGAGAAGTTGATCAGCAGCCGCCCGCCGAACTTGACGTTCAGCAGCACGGTGGTTAGAGCCGCGGCCGTCATCGCCGAGACCTCGGACCACGCGTTGATGCGCCACCAGTACCAGCGCAGCAGATAGACGGCGCCCGTGCCCGCGCCCACTCCGAGCAGCAGTTGCCACGCGCCACCGATCGAGGTCATAAACAGCGAGATGAACGCGCCCAGTACAGCCAGAAACGCAGTGGCCAGCTTTGAGGCGTTGACGTAGTGCTTCTCCGAGCCACTCCTGTTCACGAACCTGCGATAGAAATCGTTGACCAAGTACGACGAGCCCCAATTAAGCTGAGTGGCGATGGTGGACATGTAGGCGGCCGCGAACGCCGCGAGCATCAAGCCGCTCCAGGCGCCGGGCAGGTGATCCACCCAGACCTTGATGAAGCCCACTTCCTTGTCTTTGAGGTTGGGATACAGGACCACAGAGGCGAGCGCGGTCAGAATCCAGGGCCAGGGCCGCAAGGCATAATGGGCGATGTTGAACCAGAGCGTGGCACCAAGCGAATTCTTTTCGTTCTTGGCGCTGAACATGCGTTGCGCCACGTATCCGCCGCCGCCGGGCTCCGCGCCGGGATACCAGTTGGCCCACCACTGCACGCCGAGATAAAGGCAGAAGGTCAGGATCGGCATCCAGGCCGAATTGAGGTCCGGCACGAAGGAGAGGATCGATCCCCTGCCTCCGGTTGCGGCCTGACGCTGGGCGTCCACCACGGCAAGTTTCGCGAGCATTTCGTGCATGCCGCCCGCAGCTTCCACGCCGTAGTACGCGAGCACGACGACCATCGACATCTTCAAGACGAACTGCACGAGATCGGTCCAGAGCACTCCCCACAGGCCCGAGATGAAGGTGTAAGAACTGGTCAGGGCGATGATGGCAAAGATGATGACGAGCGCCCAGGTCTTAACCGTACTGACCTGCTCGTGCGTCAAAATCGTGAGTCCGGACGACAGATGGAGAGACAGGTCCAGGTGCCGGAACCACTCGGGAGCCGGGATCACCGTGGAGACGATCTTCTCCATGGCCAGATTCACCCAGCCCACGATGAGACAGTTCATGAGCACGCCGAAATACAGGGCGCGAAATCCGCGAAGAAAGGCCGCGGGCTTGCCTGCGTAGCGCAGTTCCACCAACTCCACGTCGGTGATGATCTCCGCACGCCGCCACAGGCGGGCGAAGAAAAACACCGTCATCATGCCGCTCAGCAGGAAACTCCACCAGATCCAGTTGCCGGCGATTCCCTGGCTGGCCACGTAACCCGTTACCACCAACGGCGTGTCGGCGGCGAAGGTCGCGGCCACCATTGAGGTGCCCGCCAGCCACCAGCTCACTTCGCGGCCGGAGATGAAGAATTCGCCGGTGTTGGCGCTCGCCTTGCGGCGGTAGTAAAGCCCGATCAGCAGGTTCAGCAGGAAATAGCCGGCGACCACCAGCCAGTCAACAGGAGTGATTTTCATCGCGCGATTGCGGCCCCGCTTCGGATAAACTGATTCGTTCTTCCAAGGGCCACGCGCGAGTATATAGCAGAAGAGGCTCTCCGGGAAGGAGAGTTGGCTGGCAATTGAGCAGATGGCCTTCTGCCCCGGTGAAATGTGGACAAGAGTGAGTTGGAGCGACTGCTTGGCGAGTTGGACGATAAGCTGCCGCGTCCGTGCGATGTGGTTGTAGTGGGCGGAGCCGCAATGATCCTGTTCTTCGGGGCAAATCGCGCCACACGTGACATCGACGCCATCGTAATAAGTGGAGACGAGACAGGGCTTCGCCGCGCTATCCGCGAGGCGGCGCAAGAGCATAGCCTTCCCGGGAACTGGCTAAGCGGGACGCGGTGAAGGGTTTCGCGGACGTACTGCCGCCCGATTTTCGCCGGTCGCCTTCAGCCGCTTTACTTGGGATTGAAGCAGCTGCGCCTGTACGCGCTCGGACTGCCAGAGCAAGTTGCCATGAAGGTCGCCGCTGTTCGAGAACAAGACCTGGAAGACCTCGAACTCCTTTGGCCACGGATGTCCGGCGCTGACAAGGAAGTTTTGGAGCGGATATCGCACCGTCTTGCGGCCGCTCGTCCCGACTGGGCGCAAAGGATTCGGTATTTTATAATGGAGCGAGGATGGAAGACAGGATAGATCGACTCTTCGACGAGTGGAACCAGTGGGGGGGCGCGGTGCTCGTCGCCCGCGGCCATCCACGTTCGCTGCGCCGGCCGGCTGAGGATCTGATCGCCGGGAGCACCGCGTGTTGCCGGGAATCCGGCCGGCTCACTTGGGTTGTGCTTGACTGGTTGATGCATCACATTGATGAGATCGACGAAGAGCGTTTGCTCGTCCAAACCAGTAGCGGTGGCGACCTTTCGGTTCTTGGAGTGCTGTGCGACGCGGCGCGGGATAGACACCCGAGTCCAAAGTTCGATCGGATTTTGCTGCGCTGTCGGCCAAACTCAAAGCTGTCGCCTTTTTTTCATCGCGTGCAGACAAGTCCCCTGGCGCTGCAGCTCACCCGCGAGAATCCATTGGAGATATTCCGGTGCTGGAATTACCTCTCCAGAGAGTTGCGCTACCTCGAGGACGAGGTTCCGTCAGCCAAAGGGCTCCGTAGCACCGCCGGGCTGGCGCAGATCGAATCGTTCACCGAGGAGATGCAGATATCCAGTTAGGTGAAGGAGAAAGACCATACCAGAGACCCTCCGATTACGACTTCGTTTGACCCTCGGCGTCATCGTACTGATTGCCGCGGCTGTGCCGGCGCTCTCAAAAAGCAACACTGTCAAGCCTGCCTCCGTCAAGACACGAAACCCCACCGGGAAGCTTGCCGCCATCGCCCCTGCGATCCAGTTGGCGATCCACGACGGCAAGATGCCCGGCGCGGTGGTGCTGATCGGGCATGGCGGGCACATCGTTTATCGGCACGCCTTTGGATATCGCGCGCTCGTTCCCCGGCGCTTGCCCATGCGCGTGGACACAATCTTCGACCTCGCATCGCTCACCAAGGTGATCGCCACCAACACCGCGATCATGCAACTGCTGGAGGAGGGGAAGCTCCGCCTGGAAGATCCGGTGGCGAACTACTGGCCGGAGTTCGGCGCCAACGGCAAGGACCAGATGACCGTGCGCGAGCTGATGACGCATTACTCCGGCCTGCCTCCGGACCTGGAACTTCAACCCGTGTGGTCCGGCTACGACACGGCGATGAAGATGATCGAGCAGGCGAGTCCGATCTATCCCCCGGGCACGCGCTTCATGTACAGCGACGTGAATTACGCGACGCTGGGCGAGTTGGTGCACCGGCTCTCCGGCGAGCCGCTCAACGTCTATTGCGCCGCGCATCTCTTCAAGCCGCTGCGGATGCGCAACACCATGTTCCTGCCGCCGGAATCGCTGCGCATGCGCATTGCGCCCACGCAATATGAGGATGCCGATCACGGCCCCATGCTTTGGGGCGTGGTTCACGATCCCACCGCGCGGGACATGGGGGGCGTGGCCGGCCACGCCGGACTCTTCTCGACCGCCGACGACCTGGCGACATTTGCCGAGATGCTGCTGGATGGCGGGCGGTACCACGGTGTTCGCGTGCTCAGCACGCCCAGTGTGGATAAGATGACCACGCCCCAGACCCCGCCCGGCAAGATGGCGGTGCGCGGCCTTGGTTGGGACATCGATACCGCGTTCAGCTCCAATCGCGGAGAAATGTTTCCCGTGGGCTCCTATGGTCATACCGGCTTCACCGGCACTTCGATCTGGATTGATCCCTTCTCGCGCACCTACGTCATTCTGCTGACCAATGCCGTGCATCCCGAGGGCAAGGGCAACGTGATCGCGCTGCGCTCCGAAATCGCCGACATCGCAGCGGCGGCGTACGGCCGCATGCCGACCGCGCGGGAACTTGCGGACCGGCCGACTGTGACCTCGTATTACGAGCTCCTGAACAGCTACCGCACGCCCGCGCCGCCGAATGACAAGACCGAGACCGGTATCGACGTGCTCGAGTCCGAGAATTTCGCGCCGCTCGCGGGGCTGCGGGTCGGCCTGATCACCAACCGGAGCGGGCGCGACGCCGCCGGACGGCGCACTATCGACGTGCTGAACAGCGCTCCCGGCGTGAAACTGGTTGCCATCTTCAGCCCCGAGCATGGAATCCAGGGCATGGCGGATGAAAAGGTCGCTTCGACCCGCGATGCCGCCACTGGACTACCGATTTACAGTCTCTACGGCAACACCAACCGTCCGACCGATGAGATGCTCGCCGGGCTCGACGCGCTGGTCTACGACATCCAGGACGCCGGCGTTCGCTTCTACACCTTCGAAACCACGCTCGGTTACACCTTGGAAGCTGCGGGGCACAAAGGCCTGGCGTATTTCGTCCTCGACCGGCCCGACCCGCTCGGAGGATTCAACGTTGAGGGGCCGCTCCTCGATGGGGACCAGCGCTCGTTTGTGGGCTACTTCCAGGAACCCGTGCGTCAGGGGATGACGGTCGGGGAGCTCGCGCAAATGTTCAACGGCGAGCAGCATCTCGGCGCGAAGCTTACGGTGATCAGGATGCGAAATTGGCATCGCACTGATTGGTTCGACGAAACGGGGCTCGACTGGGTGAACCCTTCTCCGAACCTGCGCGATCTCACCGAGGTCGTCCTTTATCCGGGGATCGGCATGATCGAAGGCTCCGACGTGAGCGTTGGTCGCGGCACCGATCGTCCGTTTGAAGTCGTAGGCGCGCCCTGGATCGACGGCGCCAAGCTGGCCGATTACCTGAACGGACGCCGCATTCAGGGGGTGCGTTTCGTGCCGGCGGATTTCACCCCGGAGGCAAATCGCTTCAGCGGCCAGCTCTGCCATGGCGTCGAGATCAATCTCGTGGATCGCGGTGCGCTCGATTCTCCCGAACTCGGGGCCGAGCTGGCCGGGGCGTTGTTCAAGCTCTTTCCCAACGACTTCAAGCTCGACAGCACGCTGAGCCTTATAGGCTCGCGCGCCGTGCTCGATGGCATCCGACAGGGCCGCGATCCGCGACGGCTGGCTTACGACTGGGAACAGGATCAGCTCCAGGCGTTCCGGCGAATGCGGGCGCAATATCTGCTCTATTAGGATTCGAGTGCCGGCGCCATCGACCACGACGACCGGGCCTTTTTTCTTTGTTGCCGATCCCTCTTGTGTTGAGCGCAATCTGGCGGTAGTATTTTGGCGGGTCCCTCTGCGGGTCAGCCGGAGGAAGTATGAAAGCAGTTCAAACAGCGCGTTGGAGTGTAGCCCTGTGCATCGTGATGGGGGTAGGCCTGGCGGCTCCGTCGCTGGTACGTGCCCGTGAGAAGAATGAGCCTGACCCTGCCACCATTCAGATCTTTCAGCTTCTCAACTCGTCTTTTGGCGGGAAGGTGGAGCATTTCTGTCTGCTCGCTGACGCTTACACCGATGCGAGTGGGGAGCAGTTCCGCCACGTTCTGCGCGTGGATTACGACAAAAATCGTGCGTACGGCCGCCTCAACATCTACGTGCGAAGCGTGGGGAAGATGACCCCTGACCAGCTTGCCACGTATACGCCTCAGCAGATTTACGATTTCGGGGAGAGTGACCAAGCGAAATTCGTCAAAACGGACACACTCACGTTTGGCGCGCCCGGTGATCTTTACCTCGAGGCGCAGGATGACGGGCCGCTCCACAGCGCGCCTATTAACGACCAGGTTCGCAAGCAGTACTCCGAACTCCTCACCCAGTACGTGATTCCCGCCTTGCAGAAGGGCCCGGCTTCTCAGACTGCCGCCACGCGGTAGCCTTCTGACTTCGAGAAGCGTCCCGCTGTTGTGCGGCAAGCCGCTCCTATTCGAGTCGACTCAGGTCTTTTTTGGCAGGATTCAGATTCGGGTTGAGCTGCAGAGCCGTCTTCAACTCCTTGATGGCTTCGGGCTGTCTGCCTTCCCTCTCGAACACGAGACCTAGCCGCCAGTGTGCGTGCGCAAGCGTCGGCTCGCCGCCCTCCGGGTCGGCGCTCAGGTATTTGCGAAAGTATCCTTCTGCGCGAGCTAGAGCTGCGCTGGCGGAAGCCTTCTCATTCAGGATCGTGAGACCCGCGCGATAATACGCGTCGAGATCGTCGGGCACGCTCTTCGCCGCCTGAGCAAGCGCGCCCTCGAGCTCGTCCCAGCGGCTCCCGGCGGCGTAAGCGGATGCAAGCAGCGAGTAAGCCTCAGCGCGCCCGGGATGAGCTTTGATGGCCTGCGCGGCATACTTCTCGGCCTGATCCAGTTTCGGCTGCGGAGGGCGCTCGTAAAACCCGGCCAACTGAGTCAGCGCGCCGTACTCAGCCGGCGCGGCCACCAGAGCTTTCAAGTACCACGATTCCTCCGCCGCACCGTCCTTTGCGTCCTGCGCGATGCGCGCCTGCGCGAGATCGCCCTGCGCCGGATCGATTTTCGCGATCTCATCCGCCATGGCGGCGGCTTTGTCTCGACCCCCGCCCATCAGCCGTGGAGCCTGTAAATCGTATTCGAGCAGATCGAAGCGAGCGTCCAGATTCCGGGGATCCAGTGCGGCCGCCTGCTCGGCTTCGGCCTTGAATTTCTTGGCCCAACCACCCTTGGCAAAGAGCGAGGCCGTTTCCGCCGTCTCGCCGTCCACGTCCGCAAGCTGCCGATGGTAGCGCGCGTCGGCGCCTTTGAGCGCCACTGCTTTCTCGGCCAGCGCGCGCGCATTGTCAAGCTCGCCGAACGCGTCGTCGATTTCGGACATCAAAAAGTTCAGCTCGGCGTCTTCGGGGTGGGCCTTGTACTGCGGCTCCACGACGGCGCGCGCACGTTTCCAGTGGCCGTCCTTGATCAGCACCTCGGGTGGAGGGTCCTCCCCCGGAGGAGCGGCGAAACCGGAGGCGGGGTTTTGGAAGACGCAGACACTCACGAGCAGACTTGTGAGAATCGCGGACAGCCGAGTAAGAAACGATGACATGAATACTTGTTCCTCAGCCGTTTGTGGAGGAACTCCTCCGGCGCTGTCATTCTGAGCGGAGCGAAGAATCTGCTTTTCTTGTTTTTCCAGCACTTAGATTCTTCGCTCCGCTCAGAATGACAGCGTCAGAGGTCTCCCCACAAAGTGTCACGGCCGGCCGACCAGCACGAGGTGCTGATAGGTGGCAGGATTGTTGGGATTCGGCGGAATCACGCGGTCCTGCGTCGAAGTGAGGCGCAGGCGCGGCACGTCCTCTTCAGTCGACGCGCCGCCTGGCGGGATCGATTTCTGCGCGCCCACCAGCAGGCCGATCTCGTAGCCTTCCTGAAAAGGCGCGTCAAAGTAGACGGCCGGAATCGCAACGTCGGCCGAGTACCCTCCGCTGGTCTTCTTCCAGATCACCTTGATTTCCTGCTCGTAATTCGCGAGCCGCTCAGGAAGATTTCTCTTCGTAATGCGGAAGCTCGACGCCACGTCCCGAAAGTTCCCCGGATTCGCGACCAGCAGAAACGCATCCGGACCAGCGCTCGTCGCGTAGTAGTTGCGGCGGTAGGCCGTTTCGATGGCCAGCGACACATCGTCGGCAGGAGCAGGGCCGTTGTCCGTGGCTGGAGGCTTGTAGATTTCCGGATTCTGAATGTCGATGCCCATGTATAGGTAAGTTCTGTCCCAGGCGAGCGCGAATCGGCCGGAGAATGCGGTCGCGGCGGCCGGAGTCTGTGCGGCTGAATCAGCCCCCGGCGCGGGCAGCACCAGCGGCTGCAGATCGTACACCTTGCCTGCCTGCCACTTGGCGAAGTCGCCGTCGAGTGCGAGCGGCGCCGCCAGCGACCGGGCACTCAGCACGCTGTACTCTTCACTCCATTCGATGCGGCCGTCGGCGAGTCGTCGCATGGCGGGATCGCTGGCCAGCGCCTGCGCGCGAGCGCGAGTTCGTTGCGCAAATGGAGTGAGCTCGGGTCTGATCCTATCGAACTGCGGCTTGCCCGACATCTCCGTCAGGGCGGAATCGACGCCATCGAGCCGCTGATTCATTTGCGGCAGGTCAATCGGCAGCCGTGTAGCAGTCCAAAGTTGCTGGAAGATGTTGCCGCTCCAGCGGTAGTCGCCCCACGCTTGAAGGAGCGGCGCGAAAATCTGCGGCCCATCGAACCCGAATTGTGCGATCAACGCCTGCTGCTCCGATTGCTGCGGATTGTATGCGCGCGAGTTCCACAGGTAATCCGCTATGGTCGCGAGCGGAATCATGGAAGCGTGCGCCTCGTTCATTGGATTCGATACCAGACCGCGCACCACCGCGCCCAAGCCGGCATCCCGGCCTACCAGCGGGCCCAGAAACGGGCGCCAGCGCGCATAATCGTCCACCGGGTAGTTGTCCCAGATGAGCGGCGGACGCTGCAGGAATTTCGACCAGTCTTCGGTCTGCTGGACGGTGATCACCGGCGATACCACTTCGGTGCCGGTCCAAACCAGATCAACGTGCGGATCGACCGCAGCGCCGAGTTCGCGGATGTAGTCTGGGCTGCCGAATCCGTTGGTGTAGGTTGTGGGCGTCACGACCAAGTGATTCTGCGGCGAGAGCGCGATCAGATGGTGGTAAAGCTTGTTGATCACGTAGGCATGCGCCTCGGCTAATGTCTTGAAGCGCGCTTTGTCCGCGTCGTTCTGAATCTCTTCCGGAACGTCGTCGAGAAAGAGCGCGTAGCACGAGGTGCCGAGCTTGCCGACGCTCTCGAGTTTTTCGGTAAGCTTTTCAAAATCCTCGTCGCTGGAATACGTCATCGACAGACCAGGGCTGACCGCGAAGCAGAAATCCACAAAGTTCGCCCGCGCCGCAGCCACCAATTCGCCAAGCTGCGCCAGGCGATCCGGCGGATAAGGATCGCGCCACTGCTTGCGATGGTAGGGATCGTCCTTGGGCGCGTAGAAATACGAGTTCATGCCGTGCTGACCTTCGAAGCGCAGGAGGTCGAGCCGGTCCTGATGGCTCCACGGCGTGCCGTAGAACCCCTCGACGATTCCACGCACGGCGAAGGAAGGAAAGTCGGCGATGCCGATAGAAGTGTTGCGGCCCACGGATACCGAGATCATGACGCGCGGCTTCGGATTGAGGTCGCCCACTTTGCCCGTCGCGAATGCACTGAGAAGCTGCGAAATCCTGAGCAGGGCGTTATGAACTCCATCGGCACTGACGGCGGTAATTCTTGCCCGTCGTGGCGTGAAGGGGCCGTGGCCGGTTGTGTAGTCAACCTGCAGCCGATAAGCGTCATGAACCTCTTCGCGACCGGGCTCTTCCTGGCCGATAGGCCAGCCTTTGAGGAACGCATCGGCACTCGCAGGCGCAACGAGCTCAATGGTAAACGCTGCGTGCCGCCGGTTGGTTTCCGTTTGAGTCTTGAAGACGGCCAGGCCGGCCTGGTTTCTTGCGGCGAGGTCTTTAGCCTCGGCCTCGATTCGCGGGTCTACGGGAGCGCTGGAAACGATCGCCCAGACGCTCGCGGCAGGAGCCGGAGCCTGCGCCTTGGCCAGCCGCAGTGATGCCAAACCGAGGCAGGTGGCCAGCAGGACTGGGGTGAGTTTTACTTTCGCGCTGATCATCCCTGGTTACGCGCCGCCGGGCGGTGCCACTTACTTGCCACTTGTCACTTGTCACTGCTTTCAGGGAGCGTCCACTGCCGCACGCGGCCGACATCGACGTGGACGAATTGGGAGACGGGATAGGAGCCGACCCCGCCAAGGTGCAGGGCCAGAGCCGCGTCGCGCAGACGGGCGATGCTGATGCCGGGGATGCGGATATCGATCGCTTCGGCTTGCATGTGCAGGCTGTGCAAAGCGACGCCCGCCGAATGTTCGCGCAGGAACGTATTGCTCCACGGCGTGCGATAGCCGCAGATTACATCGATCTCCGCGCCGGGCACGCCGAGCTTGCGCTCGATTGCCGTCAGCAGATCGAACACGCGCAGATCGTACTGCGGCACCGTGCCGGTGCGATGATCGCGCAGGAACTCGTCGAGCCGCGTAACAGCGTCGGGCAGGTAAGTGTCGCCGCGGCGGTAGACGATGTCGATGCGCTCGCCGGTGTGGGTGTGGAACATCCGCAGCCGGTACGGCGAGGCTCCGGGTGACGTGGCCGGTGATGCCGCCTCATTCGCAGCACGAACTCCGGGCGAGACGCCCGCGCTGCCAGGCGCCGGGGTCGCAATGAGGAACACGAACGGCGAAGCTGCCAGCAGGACGAGCACTCCTGCGATCAGTTTCCGGTGTCGATCTGGGATTCGTGGATTCAACCCTCTATTGTCGCAAACTACAGCGCATTGCGTCCAGATACGGCCTGATTTCGTAGTGTCCCAATCTCAGACGTACGGGCGGCCCTTGTGGCCGCCCAACTGATGGCACGCGCAAGAAATACGCTGTAATTGGGCGGCCACAAGGGCCGCCCGTACGTCTGAGATTGGGACACCACCCTTGATCTGGTGGAGTTCGTGATACGATTCGGAGTCGATTTGAAGGCTTGGCTCGGCGCGGAGGAATTCATGCGGAAGCGGCTTGCGGTGGTGCTATTGATTGTCTGCAGCGATCTTTGCGCGCAGAGCCCGATGCCGGACGCGGTCAAGAACTTCGTCAAGGTCAACGCGCCCGTAATAGCGCTTGAGCACGTGCGCGTGATTGACGGCACCGGCGCTGCGCCCGCCGAAGATCAGAACGTGATCCTCGAAGGTGGACGTATACGCGCGGTTGGCAATTCGTCCAGCACAACCGCGCCCGCCGGCGCCACCGTGCTCGACCTGACGGGCTACAGCGTGATTCCGGGTCTCGTGGGCATGCACGATCACATGTTCTACCCCTCGCCGCGCACTCGCGGTGTACCGCCGGTGTATACGGAGCTCGGCTACACCGGGCCACGGCTTTACCTCGCCGGCGGCGTCACCAGCCTGCGCACCACGGGCAGCATCGAGCCTTACACCGATCTCGAAGTGAAGAAGCTGATCGATTCCGGCGTCGAGCCCGGCCCCAAGATTCACGTGACCGGCCCCTATCTCGAAGGAGCCGGCGCTTACACGCCCAACATGCACCAACTCAGCGGGCCTGACGACGCGCGCAAGACGGTGGATTACTGGGCCGACGAAGGCGCCACGTCGTTCAAGGCCTACATGCACATCACGCGCGCCGAGCTTTCGGCAGCCATCGACGCGGCGCACCGGCGCAACCTGAAAATCACCGGACATCTTTGCTCGATCGGCTTTCGCGAGGCGGCGGCGCTCGGCATCGACGATCTCGAACACGGCTTGGCGGTGGACACCGAATTCGACCCCGGCAAGGCGCCCGACATGTGCCCGCCCGCGCCGCTGACCTCGAAGACGCTCACCGGCCTCGACGTGGAAAGCCAGCCCGTCCAGGACATGATCCGCGACCTGGTGGCGCACCACGTCGCCATGACGTCGACGCTGCCGGTGTTCGAGACATTCGTGGGTCCGCGGCCGCCGCTCGAGGATCGCGTGCTCGACGCCCTCGCGCCCGAGTTGCGCTCCGACTATCTGGCCACGCGCGCCAGCCGGAGCGGATTTGACGCCGCGACTTCGCCTGCGGCAGTGCTCCTGAAGAAGGAAATGCAGTTCGAGCACGACTTCGGCAAGGCCGGCGGACTCCTGCTGGCGGGGCTCGATCCCACCGGCTACGGCGGCGTCGTGCCCGGTTTCGGCGATCAGCGCGAAGTGGAGCTGCTGGTGGAAGCGGGCTTCACGCCTGTCGAGGCTATTGGAGTCGCCACCGCCAATGGCGCGCGGTTTCTCGGCGAACTCGACAGCATCGGGACCATCGCCGCGGGAAAATCCGCCGACCTCGCCGTGATCCACGGCAATCCCGCCGCCGACATCAACGACATCGAAAAGGTGGAGATCGTGTTCAAAGACGGCGTGGGCTACGACTCCGCGAAGCTGATCGAGTCCGCGCGCGGACAGGTGGGCTTGCATTAAGCTCAAAGTGACAAGTGACGAGTGACAACGAGTGACAAGTGGCAGGCCCGCGTAGCTGGCGATAGTGCGTAGCCCGCAGCGTGAGCTGTGGGATCAGAGACCGTCCCGTGCGTCCCCGCCAGCCCCAAAGGGGCGAAAGAGTAGCGCCGGTGTCCCCACCGGCGATCATCTCGACCGCTGTCCCCAGCGGCGCCGGTGAGGACACCGGCGCTACAGAGATCTCAGCAAGCGGCAGATTCAGCCGCCGGTGCGAGCTTGCGCGATGTGGACGGGTGCGTGTGGGTGGTGCGCGAGGGATGGTCCAAAACAATGCCGAAGTGGCGACGAAGCGCCGAATGTAACTCCACAGACGTCGCGAGGTTCCGTTCCTCTCGATTGCCATTCGATCTGACGATCAGGCGCATGCCGGAAAGCGTGATGCGGCCGTCAGGCGTGGCGACCGAGCAAATGCGGTTGCGGGTGAAGTGCGAATTGCGCGACGTCTGATGATACCGGCACATTCCGGCGAACTCCCGCAGTTCACGCGGCCGCAGCGAGAAGTCGTACTGCAGTTGCCACTCGCCTTCCTCGTCGCGTCGCTCCAGGCGCCAGCGCTCGCGCGGGTGGACAAGCCGGAAGCGTCCGGCCGGATCGTGTTGTTCCACATCGCTCCCGAAGCGCAGCGGCTCGAGGAAATTGTCGCCAAAACCCACGTCCACCAACCAGCCTTGAGGTGACAAGTCCGGCCTCAGGCAGGGCTCCTGCGACCGCGCCGCACCCGCTTCCACGTAGAGCGCCAGATGATCGAACTCCCGGCGGGGAACGCCTTTCTTGTCGGCGACGCGGGCTGAAAGCAACCTGACACGGAAGCCCAAAGCCGTAAGGAGCGAAGCGAAGGCGCCGTTCAATTCGTAACAGAAGCCTCCGCGGCGGTGGTCGACGATTTTGGTCACGAAGCGCTCAGGATCGAGTACGATTTCACGCCTGAGCCCGATGTCGAGATTCTCAAAGGGCACGGTCATCATGTGGTGGCAGTGGAGAGCGCGGAGGGCCTTGAAGCTGGGCGCCACGGGTCCCGTGTAGCGAATACGATCGAAATAGGCCGCGATATCCATCAATGCATCTGATGCGGCGCGGCGGGAGTAGGCTGCCGGATGACCGGGGGGCCGGGGGCCGGGTGTCGGGAATCGGGACTTGCGAGTGGACTACCTTCCTTCGCCCGCTCCGCGGCCTGTCGATCCCGTGCCGGGACACTTGGCCGCCCAATCCGGCTCGAACGGTCTCAACATCGCAATTCAGTTAAGTTATTGAGAATAAAGTGAAAATGGAGTTTTCTCAATTTTCTCAATTTTACACACTGCCCCAGTCAGATATGCCACGCTCGAATTGACGGTCTTCGATTGCCGATTGCCAGCGGGCGAACTGGCCGGCGGCGGCGTCAACCGCAAATCGGCAATCCAAGCATGGCGAAGGACTCACAGACCGGCAAGACCAAGCGCCGCTACACGGTAAGCGACAAGGTGCGCGACTCAGTCCGGCGCGGCAATGCCCAGGCGCGCCTCGAGCGCCAGATCAGGCCGTGGTGCGCCAACCTGCGGCATGCCGTCGTCAAGGACAAGGCGAACTGCTCGGCCGATTACGCCTCCAATTTCGCCACCGGGCTGCATCGGGTCATCGGACCAGCGGGTCAAGTAACCTCGACGAATCTGGCGCCAGCCTTGTCTTTCCGGACCCGGTCGATGGGAAAGACCTGGTTGTGCATCACCAGGTAGACTCCGGGCGGAAGCAGACGGGCGGCCAGCAGGCTCTCGGTCATGTTCTGCAGCCCGTCGCTGCCCTCGAATCCGAGCGGCGTCATGGCGCCGGTGAGGATAATGGGCGCCTTGAGCTCGCCCAGGCTCTTTTGAAGCAGCAGACCCGTCTCGACCATGGTATCGGTGCCGTGCGTGATCACGATGGGCGCGGCACACTGGAGCTTATGGCGCACCACCTCCAGCACCACCTGGCGATCGGCCTCGCTCATCTCCAGGCTGTCTTTGTTCATCAGGTGCGTGATTTCCACCTTAACATCGGGCAGGCGGAGGAGCTTGAAATAGCGCTCGATCTTGCTGTCGATGTTCGCGACCGAGCCGCTCTGTTCGTGGTAGACCTTTTCGATGGTGCCGCCGGTGGCCAGTACGCATATGGTTTGCATGGCGAGTCCAAGCTTAACAGAGCAGTGGCAAGTGGCAAGTGATCGGGGGCCATTGAGTCATTGAGTGATTGGGTGAATGACTCAATGACTCAATCGCCCATTGGCTCAATCTCCCAATGGCTCGATCACCACCCGTCGTCCTCCAGTCTGTGGCCGGCTCCACGCCTGCTCGATATCCGCGAGGGGGAGGCGCTCGGTGTCCACGCGGATCTCGCCGCTGGCAGCGCGGGCCATGACCTGGTTGAAGGCGTCGGTGAGCAGATCGCGCGAGGGAATTCCGGCAGTGCCAAGAATCGTCAACGCCGTGCTGCGGAGGGCCGCGGCAGGAAGGGATATGGCCGGGCCGGCGCTTTCGCCAGCCTGGACGAGACGCACCTCCAAGCCTGCAGACGCAAATTCCGAACGCGTTACGGCGGCCAGGAGCACTTCGGTTGGATGGCCCCAGAGATAGTCGATGATCACCTGGAAGCCTGTCTCGCCGGCTTCATGCGCGAAGGCGTCGCGAAGCTCGGCGTCCGGACGATCGATCCGGATGGTAGCGTCGGCGCCGCGATCGCGCAGCGCGGCAAGCGCCTGCTGGTTGCGCCCGGCGGCGATCACTCGCGACGCGCCCATCAGCTTCGCGATCTGGACTGCCAGCTTGCCCGTCACTCCGGTGGCGCCCAGGACCAGCGCCGTCTCGCCGGGCGCGAGTTTGGCGCGATGGGTGAGCGAAAGCCAGGCGGAAACTCCCGGATTGGCGACAGCGGCGGCGCTCGAATCATCCAAGCCGTCGGGGATGGGAAAGCAGAACGCGCGCGGGACCACGGTCCGCTCTGCCATCGCGCCATAGGGCCGGCGGGGTCCGCCGAAAAAGACGCGCGTGCCGTCGTCGAGATGCCCCACGCCGTCCGTGCCGCACACGGCGGGAAACTCGCGCGGGCTTGCATAATGCGATCCGGCGGCCATCTGTTTGTCCACTGGTTTGAGCGCGGAGGCACGGACATGTACGATCGTTTCATCGGTCCCCGCAGTGGCTTCGGGGAACTTGTTCGCAGCGCGGCGCCCGGCCGGTTGCGTGAAGTACGGCGGCTTTCATTGAATCCGGTCCTCCTGTGGGGCCCGGTTATTATATCCGGACGCGTGACAACCGGGCGATCGGGTGATTGGTGATTTGCGCTTGAGCGACTGAAAGCCAAACTCCAATGTCAAATCCCTCAATTCGTCAATCACAAATCACCAATCACCCGATCACAAATCTCTTGTCACTCGCCGGTAGATTGATAACAAATATCACACTACCCACTCGCCACTTGTCTGAACCGACCTCGTTAGATGTGCTACAATAAACGCGGGCGGAGCGTTCGGTTTCCTCCGGTAGTCGCCGGGAAAAACTCGGACTGCACAGGCAGCTTGAGATTCCCCGGAGGAAGGGCTGCGGCTTGGCAAGCAAACGCAAGCGCGGGGATTTCTATTTGACGCCGAGTTTCCGGGTCTGGGGCCCGCTCTGCGCAGCGTGGGTAGGGCTCGGCTTGCCGGCCCTGCTGGCCCTGTTGGCATTCATGGGACCCGGCGGCCCCACGATGAGCGCGTCGCCCCGGCAGGACGCGCAGGCGGCGCCGCAGCAGAACGTTGCGCCCGCAACCGCAACCGGGGGACAAGCCGCGCCCAAGCCTGGCCCCGCATCCGCGGCCCCTACGGTTACGTCACCTCCGGTCGCGGCCCCTGCGGACGACGCGGATAAGTCCTCGCCGCCGCCGGAAATCAACGTACGCCAGCCCAACATTCACACCCGGCCCATCATGGTGAACGTGGACATGGTGGTGGTGGGCATCACCGTAACCGATCCTTACGACCGGATCGTCACCGGCCTCGAGAAGGACAACTTTGAGATCTTCGATGAGAAGGTTCCGCAGCAGATCCTGACCTTCTCCACCGAGGATTCGCCGATTTCGGTGGGCATGATTTTCGACTCCAGCGGCTCCATGGCGGACAAAATCGAGAAATCGAAGGAGGCAGCCCTTCAGTTCTTCAAGACATCGAACCCGGAAGATGAGTTCATGCTCATTAATTTCAACGAAAGGCCTGACCTGATCTCCGCGTTCACCTCGAAGTTTGAAAAGCTCCAGGACCGCCTGCTGTTTGTGAAGTCCGGGGGCAAGACGGCCCTGCTGGACGCCATTTACCTGGGGTTGAATCAGATGAAGAAGGCGCACTCCAGCCGCAAGGCGCTGCTGGTGATCACCGATGGCGGCGATAATCACAGCCGCTACACGGAAAACGAAATCAAGCGCGCCGTGAAGGAGTCCGACGTGCAAATCTACTCCGTGGCCGTGCTCGAGCCCCTGGCCTCGCGCAATCGCACGCCGGAAGAGGCTGCCGGCCCCGGGCTGCTTTCCGATCTTTCCGAGGTCTCGGGCGGACGGATGTTCAGCGTGGAGGACCCGAGCGAGTTGCCGGACATCGCCGAGAAAATCTCGGTGGAATTGCGCAATGAATACGTGATTGGCTATAAACCGTCGAACATGGTTCGCGACGGACGATGGCGCCGCATTCGCGTGAAGCTGGATCCGCCCCGGGGACTTCTGCCGCTTCAGGTTTATGCCCGCACTGGATACTATGCCCCAACGCAGTAACCGACGGCTTGAACTTAATATGCTCCACCGCTTTGTGTCCGGGCATCCGGCTTCGGGGACGCGGCGAACTGTCCTCGCCGTCGGCCTGCTCGCCTCCGTGCTGGTGGCGGCGCTTCCCGGCGCGGCGCAATCTGCCGCCGGCCAGCAGAATCTACCGCAGACCCAGCCTCCGGCTTCAACCGGCAAGACGCCGCCCCTCCAGACGAACAAGGGCGGGGGCTTCGTCATCCAGGCCAAAGTGAACCTGGTAGTGTTGCCGGCCACTGTAGTCGACGCCAAAGGCCATCTGGTGAACAATCTCACCGTCTCCGATTTCAAGGTGTACGAGAACTCCGTCCTTCAGAGTGTCCAGGTGTTCAAGCACGCCGATATTCCCGTCAGCATGGGCATCGTGATCGACGACAGCGGCAGCATGAAGGAGAAGCGTCCGTCCGTCAACGCCGCGGCGCTGGCCTTTGTGGAAACCTCAAACCCACAGGACCAGGTGTTCGTGGTGAATTTCAACGACACCGCCTACATCGATACGCCGGGGGACTTCGCCTCCAACATGGAAGACTTGCGCGGGGCGTTGGAAAGGATCAACTCGAGCGGCGGCACGGCCCTGTACGACGCGGTCTACACGTCGATCGATCATCTGCGGCTCGGGAATCGCGACAAGAAAGTGCTGCTCGTGGTCACGGACGGCGTGGACAACGAAAGCCGCTATACGCTCGATGAGCTGCTGCGCTACGCGCAGGAGTCCAACGTCCTGGTTTATACCATCGGGCTTCTCGGGGAAGAGGACACCCAGAGCAAGCTGTTCGCCCATCTCAGCCATGACGACAAGAAGGCGAGGAAAGACCTGGAACTGCTGGCCAAAGACACGGGCGGCGAATCCTATTTTCCCCGGTCGCTCGACGAAGTGGACGAAATCTGCCACGCCGTCGCGCACGACGTCCGCAATCAATACACGCTGGCCTACTACCCCACCAACAAAGCGTTCGACGGCACCTTTCGCGCGGTGCGGGTGGAGGCGTTCGAGCACGGCACGCGCAAGAAGCTGATTGTGCGCACGCGGCCCGGCTACTACGCGCCCAAAGGCGACCAGCCGTCAACGGCGGCCGGCGTCAGCGGGCAATGAGTGTCGAGCCGATATGGGGTAAAGCGAAACTCGAAATACGCGTGACGATCTACGAACCTACGGGCGAGTTTCGATTTTCGATTTTCGATTTTCGATCTTCGAGCTCCTGAAGGAAACTCGTTCCTCTCGAAATACGAAGCCCGAAATTCTCCGCGATCGTCGCGCCGATGTCCGCCAGCGACGCTCGCGTGCCCAGATTCACGCCGCGCGTTACGCGAGGTCCTGTCCCGAGCACGGGCACGTATTCGCGCGAGTGGTCGGTCGAGGGTCCCAAGGGATCGCAACCGTGATCGGCGGTGAGCATGAGCAGATCGCCGGCGCCGAGGCGATCGAGCAGGCGCGGCAATTGTGCATCGACCTCCTCGATGGCGCGCCCGTAGCCCTCCATATCGAGACGATGACCGTAAAGCATGTCGAAATCCACCAGATTCGTGAAAACCAGCCCCGGCTTGGCGTCGTCAAGCGCTGAAATTGTGCTCTCCAGACCTTCCTGGTTGTTATGGCCCGGCAGGGCGCGCGAGATTCCACGATTGAGAAAAATGTCGGGGATCTTGCCCACGCCCGTCACCTCGAGCCCTGCTCCGGCGAGCAGATCGAGCAACATTGGGCGCGGCGGCTCCACGGCGTAATCGTGGCGCCGCTCGGTGCGTCGGAAGGCGCCCGGCGTCCCGACGAACGGCCGCGCGATTACGCGTCCAACGCGATTCTCGCCTTGCAGCATCTCACGAGCGACGAGGCAAATACGATAAAGCTCGTCAACCGGAATCACGTCCTCATGAGCGGCGATTTGAAACACGCTGTCGCCGGACGTGTACACAATCGGCCGGCCGGTTTTCATGTGCTCTTCGCCGAGCTGGCGGATGACTTCCGTTCCCGAGGCGGGAAAGTTGCCAAGCGTGCCGCGTCCGATCGCCTGCTCGAAGCGATCCATCAGATTGCGCGGGAAGCCGTGAGGATAGGTGGGAAAGGGACGGTCGAGGATAATGCCCGCCATCTCCCAATGTCCTGCCGTCGTGTCTTTGCCCGGCGAGAGAAGCGTTGCTTTGCCATACGCGCCCTCAGCATGCGCGACCGGATCGACGCCGGCGAGCGGACGAATGTTGGCGAGGCCCAGGCGTGCGAAATTGGGAATGTGAAGCCCGCGGCGTTCGGCGATGTGCCCGAGCGTATCGCGTCCCGCGTCACCCCAGTCGGCGGCGTCAGGCTGCGCGCCGATGCCGAGACTGTCGAGCACCACGAGAATGACGCGGTCGAAGGGCCGCATGACCGCACCTCAGACGCCAAGATCCCCGTGGATGACAGATTCGATCCAGGACTGGAAATCCTGCGGATACTCGAGCGGCAGCGCGCTTGCCTTGTCGAGCTTCCGCCAGAAGTCGCGCGGAAAATCCCAGCCACCCGCGCCCAGATTGTCGTCGAGCTGGCGAAGATTGCGCGCGCCGATGATCACCGCCGTCATGCCCGGCACGGCGAGCGTCCAGCCGAGGGCCGTCTGCGCGAGCGATTTGCCGAGCGACCGCGCCGCAACTTCGAGCTGCGAAAGAATGCCGAAGTTGTGTGGTGTGAGGAAGCCCTCCGTCCAGCCGCGCGCTGCGGGGTCAGAGTCCGCGAGACGCGAGACTGGTGGCGCGGCTTCGCCCTGCCGATACTTGCCGGTGAGGAATCCGCCCGCCAGCGGGCTCCATGCGATCACGCCGATTTTCTCGGACCGGCACAGCGGCAGCAGCTCACGATCGGCCGCCCGCACTACCAGACTGTACTGTGGCTGCAGGCACTCGAATCGCTCGAATCCGCGTTGCGCCGAGATTCCGAGAGCTTTGGCGAGCTGCCAGCCGCCGAAATTCGAACAGCCGATGTAGCGCACCTTGCCCTGCCGGACGAGATCGTCAAGGGCCGACAGCGTCTCTTCGAGCGGCGTGCGCGAATCGAAGCAGTGGACCTGGTAAAGATCGATGTAGTCCGTGGCCAGGCGCCGGAGACTCGCTTCCACCGCGCTCGAAAGGTGCTTGCGCGAGAGGCCTTTGTCATTCGGACCCTCGCCGCTTGGGAAAAACGCCTTGGTCGCCAGCACCACGCTGTCGCGCCGTCCGGCGAGCGCCTTGCCGACGATTTCCTCCGAGCGACCGTTGGCGTACACATCGGCGGTGTCGATGAAGTTGCCGCCCCGCTCGATGAATCGCGCAATAACACTGAGCGACTCCGCCTCATCGGCGCCCGGCACGGTGCGGGGTCCCGGCTGGCTGCCGAATGTCATGGCGCCGAGGCAAATCTCCGACACCTTCAGACCCGTGTTGCCCAGCAATCGATATCGCATGGTGGTCTCCGCGCGGTTCCATCTGCCTCACTGTTCATCATGATCGCCCTTGGCGGGAGAAGTTTCTGGTTGTGGAGCCCGCGCCTTAATGATCTCGCTCAGCAGGTCCGGCTTTCCTTCGATGCGGACCAGGTGCGGAAAGCGCGGGCCGCCGTGGTAATCGATGCGAACGGTCTTAAAGTAATCGTCGTCTTCCACGAGCAACTCGATGGGATCGCTACTGGTTTTCGAGGCTCGTAGCACGGCGGCGAACAGCTCAGGCGTGAATCTTCGACCGTTGATCGCCAGCACCGTCATGCCGGGAATCATTCCGGCTTTGAACGCAGGACTGTTCCAGATGCAATCGGACACGCGGCCCTCGGCAGCGATGCTGAGTCCGATGGAATAGATAGCGTTCGTAGAGTTGCCGCCGAAGCCCCCGCCGCCCCCGCCTCGTCCGCCTTGCCCCTGCTGGTCCGTGAACTCCACCTTCCAACCCGCGGCCTCGATGCCGCCGACCGGCGCCTCCGGCGAAAGCGAGTCGAGGCGGTCGTGGAAGAACTTCGCCCAGTCGTAAGGCGCAACCTGGTTGAGCGCGGCGACGACGTCGTCAAAGGTGTAGGTCTTCAGTTGCGGACCCTCATTGGGACCGCCGTGAAAGATGTGGCAAAAGTCGTCGATGGATTTCTGATCGTTGGTTTGGCTGCGAATGATGGTGTCCACCCAGAGCCACACCAGATCGCCCTCATCGTAGTAGTCGCTTCCGCGCTTCCAGTTGAACCAGCCGCCTCCGAAGCCGCCGTGCATCAGCTCGGCGAAGGTGGTGTCTTGCAGATCGCGCCAGGTGCGCCCCGGACGCCCGGGACCGAGCTCGGCGGCGATGCCGGCGATGTGGTTTCGATACAGGTCCGGCGTCCAAAGACCGCTGCGCGCCGCCAGCATCGGCCCCAGATAATCGGTGAGCCCTTCGTACACCCACAACAAGTCGTCCTTCATCGGCTGCTCGAAGTCCGGCGTTGCCAGATCGGCCGGGCGGCGGAACTTCCCGTTCCAGGAGTGCACGAACTCGTGCGGCAGCAGACCGCCCAACCCGACGCGCCCGGTCGTGAGACCGTTTTCACCGGTGCGGCTGTCATTCGATTCGTGGTGCTCGAGGCCGAAGTGCTGCACGTGGTCGCTCAAGCTCAACAAGAAATGGTAATCGCGATAGTGCCTTGTACCGAAGAGCTTCCCGGACTCCGCCACCAGATTCACCAGGTGCTGGCGCAGATCAGGACTCATCTCCACGGAAGCGGCGCTGTCGCCTGCCAGGTCGATTTCATGATGAATGGGTTCGCCGGGCGGCGTCACGTCCACGTTGTTGAAATACTCGCCCATGATCACCGGCGAATCCACCAGGCGATCGAGTTCCACAGGTTTGAAGTCGATCTCGTTACCGGACTCGTGATCGACCGGCAGCGGCGTCCCGTATTTCCATCCTTCCGGCAGACGGAGCGTGGGCTTGAGCATGATCTCCTTCGCCGGAGCGCCGGCCGGATAAAACGTCTCCTGGTTCCATTCGATCACCGCCATTTTATCGGTCGCCGAACGGCCGGCGGTGTACGCGCCGCCCGGGCCCGTCGGCTCCAGATACTGGAAATCGACCTCCAGGCTGCTCGCGCCTTGAGGAATATCGACGTGGAACGTGAAGACGTCCAGCAGATCGCGGTTCCATCTCACCGTCTGGCCGCCGGCCTTCATGTCAAGTCCCGTCACGGAGGTGATGGGCCCGTCGGGCCCGTGCTCGCCAGGAATCCATTTCGGATAGTAGAGCGTCATGGGCCCGGGCGTAGCGGGAATCTCCATGTGGACGCGCACGATCTTCAGAGCGATATCGCTGGCGTCGACATTCAAGGTGATCGGCGGCCCGCCCGCAGCGGCTACCAGAGTAGCCGAGAAAATAAGAAGCAGAAGGGCGAGATGAAAGCGGCGGAACGTTGTCATGATAGTCCTCCTTTGTGGGCGTCCATGCGACGAGGACGCCACGAGCGGCCGCCACGAGCTTGGAGTGCGGGCTTGCGATTTGCTCGCTGGGTCGGGGCTGGGTTGAGGGCGGAGCGCGAGAGCGCCGGGGAAGTGAGCGTCTCGCGCTGCCCCATAATAACCGGCCTATTTCGCGGTGAAATTCGTCGACAGCTCGAGATCGCCCCACTGGACCGTGAACTCGCCGCCGTCGCCTTCCTTTTCCAGCTTGATGGTCACCTCTGCGTCCGAAGACGATGCCTTCTCCTGCTTCAGATCGACGGCGACCGCGTCCTTAGAGGCATCATGATCGGTGCCCCATTGCCCGTGCTGCGAATTGAAGACGAGCTTCCAGCTATTGTCCGACTCCTTGCGGGCCCAGAGACTGTACTCGCCTTTGGGCACCGTGGTGCCGCTGAAATCGAGATCGCCAGCGGTGGTAAACGTGGTGGATTTGTCCGCGCCCAGCCGCCACACCTGGCCAGCGGGCAGTTGCCCAAGGAGGTCGTTGACGTTGCGTCCCTTCAGCGAGGGCCGGCCGTATTCGATCGTCACCTTCGTGCTGCCCAGCGCAACACTGCTTGTACCACGGGGATTACCCTGCGCCATCGCCGGGGCTGCAAATGCGGCGCCGAGACCGAGAGCGCACAAAAGGGTCAACAGTTGTTTCATCATTCTCTCCTTTTTCGACTTGACCTCAACGTCGCGGCCTCCGGCGGCCGGCTGACGGTATCCCACCGTCCCGCAAGAGCAGCGAGGTTAGGCAGGAAAGGCAATTATACCCAGAATTCAGGCCCGTGGCAGACGCCTCTGACGCCGGCGGGCGCGGCCTAAGGCGTGCCGGCGGCCTTCTCCAGCGCGGCTGCCGCCGAGTCGATGAGCGCAGCTTCATTGGTGAGCACTTTTGCCACCACCGGAATCTGCCGATCGGCTTCGTCCCAGTGCTTTTCCTCGATCGCCTCTCGCACCGCCGGCAGCGTCTTCACGCCGTACCCGGTGTAGTAGCCCGGCGCATAGATCTCATGGCGATACCATGGCCGGCGCGGCAATCCCTCGGTGCTAGTCAGCTTGCGCTCGCTGTCCATGAGAGTCTGGTTGAGATCGGCGAGCGAAGCATGGTCCAGAGTTGCGCCCCCTTGCTCTTCGGCTTTGCGGAGGGCCTTTTGATAGCGCTCGGAGCTCGCCGACAGCAGGTCCATCGCGTTTTCGAGCGGCGCGAAATTCAGGTGCGGCGGCTCAGCCTCGCGCTTGGGCGGAACGGAAGTCTTGGTGGGATCGGCGGTGGCCGTGAACACGCCTTCATCGAGCTCCTTGTTGCGCTCGCGAATCTCGTCGCGCTCGCTGGTGGCGAGTTTCTCGACTTCGGTCACGTAGCCGCGAACCGTCTCGGTGAAATCGGAGAAATCAAACGGCAGCAGTTCGGCGTCGGCAAGGCGCATGACCGCGCTTCCGGCAGTTTGCGAGAGCGCGCGTCCGTACACGAATGTGGGATCGCCGAAGTGCGTGTACCAATAGAAATCGTCGTAGATGGAGTGATAAATGCCGCCGCCGTTTTCACCACCATAGCCGAGGTCGAGCGACGCGATGCCGAGGTGCTGCAGGAAAGGTGTGTAATCCGAGCCCGAGCCCAGCGCGCCGATGCGCAGATCGGCTCGCTGGCGGAGTTCGTCGCGATCCTGCTGGGAGTGCGCGTTCTCAATGCGCCGGAGCTGGTCGCGCTTCCATGCGGTCAGCTTGGTCTCCGGATCTTCAACGTCACGCGCGACGCCATTGATGAACTTTTCCAGCGTGTGCGAGCCGCTCATGCCGAGATAGCCGCGACCGTTCGAGTCGCTGTTGATGTAGACCGCGGCGTGAGCCTCGAGTTCATCGGCGTGAGTCTCCGCCCACTCCGTCGACCCGAGCAGTCCGGGCTCTTCGCCGTCCCACGAGCAGTAGATGATGGTTCGACGCGGATGCCAGCCCTGCTTGACCAATTCGCCGAGCGAGCGCGCTTCTTCGAGCAAGGGCGTCTGACCGGAGATGGGATCCTCGGAGCCGTTCACCCAAGCGTCATGATGATTGCCGCGAATGATCCACTCGTCCGGCTCGGTCGAGCCCTGGATTTTGGCGATCACATCGTTGATCGCCTTCAGGTCCCAGTTGAACTTCACCTTAAGATGGACTTTGGCCGGTCCGGGTCCGATGTGATAAGTGACGCCGAGGCCGCCGCGCCAGGTGTCCGGCGCCATTGCCCCGCCGAGCGCTGCGAGCAGCGGCTGGGCGTCAGCATAGGAGATGGGCAGCGTCGGGATTTTCGTCAAGACCTTCACCTGATCGAGCGGCAGGCGCTTTGCGTCTTCCGTCGCGCCCACGCCGGGCGTGAGCGGATCGCCGGAGTAGAGCGTCATGTCCATCACGCTCCCGCGTTGCACTCCTTCCGGCGGACGCCAGGCGCCTTGGGGGAAAATGTCGCCCTGGAAGTAGCCGTCCTCACGGGGATCGGAGTAGATGATGCAGCCGACGGCGCCGTGCTCGGCCGCCACCTTGGGCTTGATGCCGCGCCAGCTCGCGCCGTAGCGCGCAATCACGATTGCGCCCTTGACGGAGACGCCGAGGCGTTCGAGGCGATCGTAATCGTCCGGCACGCCGTAATTCACATAGACCAGCGGAGCCGTCACGTCGCCGTCTGCCGAGTACGCGTTGTAGGTGGGAAGCTGCTCGTCGTGCTGGCTCGACGTCGGGTCTTGAGCCACCGTCGGCTCCTCAAGCCTAGCGGTGAACTTTGTGGGCGCCACGAGTTCGAGAACTCGCTCCTTGGGCGTCGGGAACAGGACCTTGAATGTCTCGATGTGCGCGTCCCAGCCCCATTCCTTGTACTTGGAGAGGATCCACTCGGCGTTGTCCTTGTCGTAAGGCGAGCCGACATGATGCGGACGCGCCGAGAGCCGGCGGTTGTACTCGCGAATGTTGTCCGGGGAAGGCAGAGCCTGAAACTTCGCTTCCCAATCGCGCTCGGTACGCGCGGCGGCGTCCGAGTATCCTGCCAGATGATCGTCGTTGGGCGGCGCAGCCGCCATCGTCAGAATCGCAGCCAACGCCGGAACAGCCAGAAACCCCCTTCGCCCCATCGCCACCTCCGTCGAGTGTCCTCAAAAAACGCCTCTGAGTATGTCACCGATTCGGTCAAACATTCCAGCCTCATTCGTGAGCATGATGGAATCGCGGCTACTTGTGTAGTCGATACCGCGGCGGCTTTCCATCTCGCGCAAAAATTAAGTGCCTTGTTTTCAATCACCTGACGGTTTCGTTTCGTAATTTTTACCCCGCTGGCCTTTTGGCTTGATGCGGGATTCGCCGCCCGCCACGGAATAGCCGCCAATACCAACACCGACAGTCAAGTCGTCGTCGTTATCAATGTAGGCCCTAACATCTAGGCTATTACAAACAGTTCCAAAACTCGTCGTCCGCTATCTGTTCGTGTACTGGTTCCGTTTGACGCAGCCGCGGCATCCATTACGACGCCGTACCCCCGGATCTTCCCGCAAGGATCGGCTTCTGGCCCAAGTACCTGTGGCTGGCGTTTTTTGCGCAGCTGATCAACTGGGTGGCGACGACAATTGTGATCGGCATGCTGTTCGGGACCATCGCTGCGGGAGTTGCGCGACTGGTCGGTACGCAAGCCCGCACCGTGCTGAGTCACTGAGTCACTACCCCCGCATTGACAGGTCTGTTTATGCCATGTTAATTTAAGTTTTGCTGTAAACCTTGAATTTACCTTCCGGGACTGAGCCACGCTCGCTCCAGCCGTCGGGAGCTTTGTCGAGTGATGAGTCTGCGATTTCCCCACCGGGTGTGTCCCTTACGCAATCTGAAGATGCAGGCCGGAGGTCTGGCGATCCTGGCATTGGCGTCCGTCTGTGTGCCACCCGCGCTTGCGGGAGCTGTGCCGGTTCCCGATCCCACCCCGACGCGCCTGGCGACAGCGGATAATCTTTACCAGCAGCGCGGTGATATGGTGAAAGCCGAGCAGTGTAGCCGGGTGCTGCGCGACGTGTTGTCTCAGGATCCCAACAATTACGACGCCTGGTGGCGCATGGCGAGGCTGGACAACTTTATTGGCCGGCAACAGGATGACAAGAACGATGACAAGCAAGCGATCCGCACTTTTGAGGCGGGAGTCGATGCCGGCCGGCGTGCCGTGTCGCTTCAAAAGGACCGGGTGGAGGGTCACTTCTGGCTGGGCGCCAACTACGGGCTGCTGGCGGAGGAAGAAGGATGGATCAAGGGGCTGCGCTTGCTCGATACCATTCGAGCCGAGATGGAGACGGTGGTCAAGCTCGACCCCAATTACGAACAGGCTGCGGGCCAGCGCACGCTCGCGCGGCTCTACTATCGCGCGCCCTTCTTCAAAGGCGGCGACAAGCAGCGGTCGATTCAATTGCTCGAAGACTGCTTGAGGCGCTTTCCCACTGACTCATTCTCACTACTTTATCTGGGAGACGATTACCTGGCGGTTGGCCGGCGCGATGAGGCCCGGCAGCTTTACGAGAAAGTCCTCAGCCTGCCCGCGGACCCGGCTCACGGACCGGAACTCGCCGAAAACCAGAATGAAGCTCGCAGCCGATTGGAGCACGAGTTCCGCTCCGGCAGGTAGGGCGGCGGTCGGTGGCCGGTAGTCGGTTGTGGGTGCCTTCGGGGCTGTCAAAGTGATTGTTCGTAACGCCATCACATAGCTGATCTATCCCCCTTTTTGACCGATCAGTGCTAGAGTAAACACGACCCGGCGCGACGCAGTTCACCAGACTCGTACTCGAGGGACGCGGCCCGAGGTCAACTCAAGCATTGCCACTCGGACCTTCGGAAGTTCGTCGAGCCCGCAGTGGGCACAGAGCGCGGTCTTTCAGAATGTCCAGCCCCGAGCCGATCACCACTCTGAACGAGCTGTTCCTCACGTCCATCGAGCGCTACCCCAGGCCGGACGCATTTCTTGCCAAGAGGGATGGCGCCTATAAGCCCGTATCGTCGGAGGAAGCGCTTCGGACGGTCGCGGCGCTGGCAAAGGGGTTGGAGAATCTCGGCCTCTCGGCGGGCGACCGTCTCGCAATCCTGTCAGACAATCGCGTGGAATGGGCTCTGACCGACTACGCCGCACTTGGCCTGGGCGCCATCACGGTGCCCATTTATCCCACGCTGCTCGAAGATGACCTGGAATACATCCTGCGCGACTCGGGATCTCGGGGCATTGTAGTCTCGACGGGCGACCAGCTCCGCAAGATTTGCAACATCAGCACGCAACTGCCCGACTTGCGCTTCGTGCTGGCGATGGATCCCGTGAATGCGGCGTCGACCGCCGGCGTCCAGCAGTGGTGGGAGGTCGTCCGTGGCGCGCCGGTCCAGGACGAAGCGGTGACCCGCTTCCGCGATTCGGCTCGCAAGGCCAGGCCGCAGGACGTGGCCACAATCCTCTACACGTCCGGCACCACGGGCAAGCCCAAGGGCGTGATTCTTACTCACGCCAACATCGCCTCCAATGTCGAGGCGGCGGTTCAATTGTTCCCTTCGGAGCTGCGGGGCATGGAAATGTCGTTCCTGCCTCTGTCCCACATCTTCCAACGCATGCTCGATTTCGCCTGTTTTTCAACCGGCGTTTGCATCGCGTACGCCGAAAGCTTCGATGCTCTGCCGCAGAATCTCCTCGAAGTCCGGCCCACCCTGATGGCCGTTGTGCCCCGGGTGCTGGAGCGCGTGCACGAACGTGTGGAGAGCATGATCGTTCATGGTCCTTCCTCGAAGCAAAAGATCTTCCGTTGGGCCGTGGGTGTGGGGGAAAAAACGGTCCCCTACCGGCTGGAAGGGCGGAAGTTGCCTTTCGGTCTCGACTTGAAGCGCCGTTTGGCGGATCGCCTGGTCTTTTCGAAGATTCGAGAGCGCCTGGGTGGGCGCATGCGAATCATGATGTCGGGCTCGGCGCCGCTTTCGCCGGACATTGCGCGCTTCTTCTGGGCCGTCGGACTGAAGGTCTACGAGGGCTATGGCCTCACTGAAACCTCCCCGGTGATTGCCGTCAACCTCCCGAATCGTACACGTCTGGGCACAGTCGGCCCCGTGATTCCGGGCGTGGAGGTGCGTCTCGGTGAGGACTACTCGAATGAAGAAGGCACCGTCGGCCGTGAAATCCTGGTACGCGGACCTAACGTCTCGCCCGGTTATTACAAGCTCGACGATGAGAATCGCGAAGCCTTCGTGGATGGATGGTTTCACACAGGCGACCTCGGCATGCTCGATGGGGACGAGTTCCTCTCCATCACCGGGCGCAAGAAACACCTTTTCAAGACCTCGGGCGGAAAGTACGTGCCGCCGGAGAAGCTCGAAAACCTGTTCCAAACCCAGCCTTACATCGCGCAGGTGCTCGTGATCGGCGACAAGCGCAAGTTTGTGAGCGCGCTGATCGTGCCGAACTTCCAGTTACTCGAAGTCTATGCGCGCGAGCACGGGATTCCCTGCACGAACCGGGAACAGATGGTGAGCCATCCCAGCCTGCAAGCCTTCATGGAGCACCAGGTGGAGCGCCTGATGGCGCCGCTGCCTCCGCACGAACGAGTCCGCCAGATCGCTCTGCTCTCGACCGAGTTCACTATTGCGTCCGGCGAGCTTTCGCCCACCCAGAAGGTCCGGCGCAAGGTGGTGGAGGAGCGCTACCGCGACGTGATTGAGGAGATTTATCAGCGTCGCAACCAACAAGCCGCGGTATAGTCTCTTCAGGCAGGCTCGGCGCTTCAGAACGACCAGTCGCCGGCGCGCCACCCTCCCATGAGTCCCCAACGAACATCGATCGCGGAGTGGGCTTTCGGTTCGGGGCCGCCGGGCAAGTTCTGGCCGCGATGGCTGTGGCTGCGCGCCCTCGGCCTCATTTTCTTCTCGGCCTTCTATTCCTACGCCTTCCAGGTCCGCGGATTGATCGGGCCGGACGGCATCCTGCCGGTCGCAGGCTACCTCGAAGAGGTCCGGCGCGCGTTCGGTTCCCAGCGTTTCTGGTACACGCCTTCCCTCCTCTGGATTGGTAGCGGATCGCATGCGCTCGCAGCGCTGTGGATCGTCGGATTGATCGCGTCGGTGGCGCTGATTCTGAACCTATGGCCGCGGGCTTCGATCGCTGTCTGCTTCATCGCGTATCTTTCGATCGTCGCCGTGGGCCAGGACTTTTCCGAGTACCAGTCCGACGGCATGCTGCTGGCCGCGGGATTCCTTAGCTTCTTCGCAGCTCCGTCCGGCCTGCGTCCGCGGCTCGGCCTCAAAGACCCGCCCTCGCGCGCCAGCATCTTCATGCTGCAATGGCTCTGGCTGAGCATCTACTTTGAGTCCGGAGTCGTTAAGCTCGCCAGCCACGACCCGGGGTGGCGGCACCTCACGGCGCTCGACCAGTATTACCAGAACGGGCCGCTGCCTAACTGGATCGGCTGGTACGCGCAGCAGCTCCCGCACGGATTTCACGCGGCGATGGCGCTGGTGACATTGACGATCGAGCTGGGTCTCGTCTGGCTGATGTTCTTCCCGCGTCCCTTTCGTCTGGGACTATTCTTTCTGGTCACGTGCTTTCAGCTCGGCATCATTCTGACCGCGAATCTGACCTTCTTGAATCACTTTGTGCTCGCGCTGGGCATCTTTCTGCTCGATGATCGCTTCATTGTGGGCGCGGTTCGATGGCTGCGAGAACGACTCGGGCTACATCCTGCGGCGGCGTCCGACGGCGACATCCTCGTGCCTGCACCATCATCCGCCGAACTTGTCCCGTCCCCGAACCCGGATGCAGCCTCGGCTTCGAGATTTCCGCCGCGCTCCTGGACGGCATTGCGTCATCGGGCGGCCATTGTCTTCAGCGCCGTGATCCTCATCTGGATCTTCTACGCCACCTTCGTTCAGTTGATCATGATCTGGCAGCCGCAGCCGCCCGTGCCGCTCGATCCTATCGCGGCGCTCGAACCTTTCCGCATCGCGAATCGCTACGGTCTGTTCGCCAGCATGACCACGGCCCGATACGAAATCGAGTTCCAAGGCAGCGACGACGGTCAGAATTGGGTGGCATATCCCTTCCGTTACAAACCGCAGCGTCTGGACGAGGCTCCGGGCCTATACGCACCGTATCAGCCGCGGTTTGACTGGAACCTGTGGTTTGCGTCGCTGGGTACGTGGCGGCAGTACCCGTGGGTTGTGCGCACGGAGATGCTCTTGCTCCAGAATGATCCGGCCGTGATCACGCTCTTTGCCGGAAATCCGTTTGCGAAGGCCGCACCCAAGCAAGTGCGCGCCGTCGAATGGCAGTACTGGTTCACCGACTCGAAAACGAAGCGCGCCACCGGAGACTGGTGGCGGCGCGAGTTCCGCGGCCTCTACGCGCCGGTGCTCGAACTCGGTCCAAACGGAAAGATCATCGCAACGCAGATGCCCGATGAGCAGTGACGGCGGAATTCAGATCTAGGGCGGCCCCTACATCTTGGCAGGCGGCGACGGCGCTCGTACAATCGATTGAAGGAGACTTCCATGACTGATGCGCTTACCATCGCGGGACGCGAGTTCCGATCGCGACTGATTGTCGGCACCGGAAAATATCGCAGCTTCCAGGAGACGGCGCGCGCGCTCGAATCGTCAGGCGCTGAGATCGTGACCGTGGCGGTGCGGCGTGTGAACCTTACCGACCGCGGCAAGGAGTCGCTGCTCGATTACATCGATCGCGATCGCTACTTCATTCTGCCCAACACGGCAGGCTGCTACAGCGCGGACGAGGCCGTGCGTGCCGCGCGGCTGGCGCGCGAAGTCGGGCTGTCGAACTGGGTCAAGGTTGAAGTGATCGGCGACGAGAAGACGCTTTTCCCCGACAACTTCGAGCTGGTGCGCGCCACCGAGACTCTGGTCCGCGAGGGATTCGTGGTTCTTCCCTACACCAACGACGACCTGATCGCCGCGCGCCGCTTGATCGATGCCGGCGCCGCGGCGGTGATGCCGCTGGGAGCGCCGATCGGATCAGGCCTTGGGATCCAGAACGCCGCCAATCTTCGCATCCTTCGCGAAAGGATCACCGAAGTGCCGCTCATTCTTGATGCCGGCGTGGGCACGGCATCGGACGCCGCCATCGCCATGGAACTCGGCGCTGACGCGGTGCTCATGAACACCGGCATCGCCGCGGCCCAGGATGCGATCCTCATGGCCGAAGCCATGAAGCACGCGGTGCTGGCCGGCCGCCAGGCGCATCTGGCAGGCCGCATGCCCAAGAAGCTGTACGCCACCGCGTCGAGCCCCATGGAGGGCGTGGTCCGCTGAGCGTTGAAGGTCCGACTTGTCTAGCCTACGGCGTATTGAAAACGGAAGGTGTGATGGCAGGCTGAGTCCGTGGAGATGAGCGGCAGCAGCTCTTCAAGCAGCTCGTAGCCGGCGCGTCCGAGAAAATACACGCCGCTCACGCTGCGCTCCTGGAGTTCGTTGTGCGGCAGCAGAAAAGATCGCAGCGCCTCCTCGTGATGCCGCAGGATCTCGGAGCGCGCAAAAGCAGCGCGGGTGATCTTTCCCTTTAATCTTTCGAACTGATAAGCCGTCCGGCGCCGCGCCCGCTCCGATGCGTCGAGCAGCGTTGGGTCAATGGCGCTGATGTCGTTACGCATCGCGTCAAGGACACGCATGATCTCGTGCTCGCTTTCATCCAAACGCTGCTGCCAGCCTTCCGCAAAGCCGACGGCCGCCATCTCCCGGCGAAGCCCGTCTTCCGGGTGCCAGACGTCCTCAACACGCAGGCGGTAAGTTCTCAGTATGCGTTCGCTCCGGGGATCGAGCAGCGTGAATGAGGTTCGCGGAGCAATCACAGGTTGCGGGCGTCCGAAGGCCGGATAGAGCACCGCGCTTTGGGCGTGATAAGCCAGCTCCGCCGGGCCAACGACCGAAGCGACGGTCGGCAGCAGGCGGTCCTGAATGATGGGACGGAAGATTGCGTTGGGCGAAATGCGAACTGGATCGTTCTCAGCGAGGTGTCGCACTTCCTCCGCGGATACGCGGTCATTGCCGTCCAGGACAAAATCGCCGCCACCGGATGCAAGCCGCAGCGCCGTCCGATTCCCTTCCCGGCAAGCAAACAGCAGCGACGATTCATCGTCCACGTGCACCTGAGCGTGATATCCGGCGCGTACCAGCGCCTGCGACCGCACGCGTACCCGGCTATTGAACTCGCGAGCTCCGGTTACGGCCTTAACGTAAAAGGTCGCCGCAAGCTCGTGTAGGTCCGGATCGAGCGCGTCGAGCAGGATCACGCCCCAGCGGCCGAACAGTCGAGCCAGAAAGCGGGCGAAGGCCTCGCCCCAACCCGCGCCGGGAACATAGGCGGTGCGCAGATCGGCAAGCAACTGTTCACGCGCCGCGCCGCCGGGAAGCGAAGCCTCCAACCGATCAAGCGTGGCCGTCACTTGGTCGCTTAGGCGAACATGCCCCACAGACGAGTGCGGCGCGGGCCGCACACCCGGGTCGCTCAGCGACACCAGCCGGTAATCGTCATCGAGCACCGCGGTTGACGCCACTTCCTCCAGGTCATGATCCTCGGTCGCAAGCCAAAAGATCGGCACTGCGGCCAACCCCTCGTCGCGCAATCGTCGAGCGAGCTTCACCGCACTAAGAGCTTTGTACAGGGTGAAGGCGGGGCCCGAGAACAAACCCACTTGCTGCCCGGTGACAACCGCCACCGTATCGGGATTGCCGAGCAAACTCAGATTCTCAAGAGTCTCGGCGCTTGCGCCGAAGGATTGGTTCTGCCGGGTGAGTATGCGCACCACTTGGGCGCGCATGCTGGCCGGATGATCGAGGCCGGCCGCTACCTCGCGGAAGCTTGCCGGATCGAAAGGAGAGCCCGCGCCGTAAAACCCGGCGACGCGTTCAAAGCGCTCGATGTAATCGTGGTACAACGCGGTGGTTTTTGGCAAACGGGCCTGCGGGATGCAGTGGCTATCCATACGGGAGTCTTAGATGAACACGGAGAGCTTAAAGTGACAAGCCGCCCAGCGACGTCTTGAGCGTGCGCGCGATCGATCGTCGGGCTGCGGCCGGCACCGGCAGCAGCGGACTTCGCGGGTCGCCGCCCCGGTATCCGGCAAGGTCCATCGCCGCCTTGACCGCAGGCGCGCCGTACCTGACGTTGACCTCCGCCGCCAGCGGCACGAGGTGCACAAACAACTCCTCGGCCCGTTCCTGTTGTCCCTGGCGCCACGCATCATAGAAGGCAACGCAGAGCTCGGGCGCGAAACAAGCCTGGCCCATGATGCCGCCGGCGCCTCCGGCGCGCAGCACGTCGAGCAAAATCGGCACGTTGCCGGAAAACACGCGGAAGTCGCGCGGAACACGGCTCAGAATCGCGCGCACGTATTCGAGGTCGCCCGAGCTTTCCTTGAGGCCCGCAATGTTCTTATGGCGCGCCAGAACCGCGATCACTTCCACCGGCATTTTCGTCCCGGCGCACTGTGGGATCGAGTAGAGCAACACAGGCCGCCGCAAAGCATCGGCAACGGCGAAGAAGTGCGCGAGCAACGCAGGTGCGTCCATCTTGGCGCGATAGTATCCGGGCGTCAGCACCAGGACCACGTCAGCACCGCGTTTCACCGCTTCGCGACTCAGTTCGATCGTCCCTCGAGTGCTTTCAAGTCCGGTGCCGGCCACGACCAGCTCATCGGGCTTCATCACCTCGCGCGCGATTTCCGTCAGACGAAGCCGCTCTTCCGGCGTGAGGAACGGAGCTTCGCCCGTGGTTCCGGCAACCACGACACCGGCTAGGCCCGAGCCCGTGTAGCGCTCGAGATTCGCTCGATACGCGCCTTCGTCGACCTCACCCCGCTTATTGAAAGGGGTGACCAGCGGCGGCATGATGCCACGCAAGCGATCGATGATTTGTTTCGGGCTCATAAAAAACGATGAACGATGAATAATGAATGAATGCCTGCTTTCATCGAGTCCCTCTCTTCGCTGTCTTGGCCGAGGCCACGAAGATTGAAGTCAGTTCAGCCTCGCGAAACAAATCCTGCAATCTCTCGGGCTTCATGATGCCGGATCAGACATGAGTTGCAGCCAGTATCGTGTTCTTCCAACTCTTGAAGTCCACATTCGATCTTACTGACAAACTCCGCGTTGGACCGAGCTCGAATGGCTTCGCGGTAGTGGGCACCTACCGACGTTCCACTCCGCAACGCCTGCTTTCCGATCACCTGCGCTTCGGTGGTCCGGGGCAGCGTCGAATACAACCGGATGATCGGCCGAGGCCCAGCGCTTCGTTCGTCGCTCAAGATCGTGGGCTTCGTCGTTCGCTATGCCGTTCCCTATTCATTATTCATCCTTCATCGTTCTGAGTTTACCTCCTGCTTCCGATGCAGCTCTTGCAAGCACTCCACCTGAATCCCACCCAGACGTTGCGCGCGGATGCCCTGCACTGCCGCCACCGCCGCGGAAAGCGTGGTGATGCAGGTGATTCCTTGCTGAATCGCAGCCCGCCGGATTGAGCGCTCGTCAAAGTGCGATGCCCGCCCGAGGGGCGTGTTGATGATGAGATCGATTTTCCCGCTCTTGACGAGATCCGCGACGTTAGGACGGCCTTCGTTCACCTTGTTGACCCGCTCGACCGCCAGACCCGCCGTGCGCAGGTACTCAGCGGTACCGCGCGTCGCGGCAAGCTTGAATCCCAGATTGAGCAGATCGCGCGCGATGTTGACAGCGTGGGGCTTGTCGTGGTCGTTCACGGAGAAGAATACGCGACCCTCGTCTGGGATACGCTGGCCTGCGGCGAGCTGCGCTTTGGCGAAGGCCAGACCGAAGCTCGAGGCCGTCCCCATGACTTCTCCCGTGGACTTCATCTCCGGGCCGAGGATCGTGTCCGCGCCCGCCAGCTTGATGAACGGAAACACGGGCGACTTCACGAAGTGGTGCTGCACCGCGAGTTCGCCTTCCAGACCAAACTCGCGCAGCTTGCGCCCGATCATCAAGCGGGCCGCAATTTTCGCGAGCGGCACGCCGGTCGCCTTGCTGACGTAAGGCACCGTCCGCGAGGCTCGCGGATTCACTTCCAACACGTATACTTTGCCATTCTGGATGGCGTACTGCACATTCATCAGGCCGACGACGCCCAACTCGAGCGCGAGTTTCACCGTGTATTCGCGGAGCGTCTGACGCTCACGCTCGTCGATCTCGAAGACCGGCAGGCAGCAGGAGCTGTCGCCGGAATGGATGCCCGCTTCTTCGATGTGCTCCATGATGCCGGCAATAACCACGTCCTGGCCGTCGGAGAGCGCGTCCACGTCGACCTCGGTCGCGGCCTCGAGAAAGCGATCGACAAGGATCGGGAAGGCCTGCTGCAATTCCTCGGCGCGGCGGACGTATTCCGTCAGCGTCTCCTCGTCGTAGGCGATCACCATGGCACGCCCGCCCAGTACGTATGAAGGACGCACCAGGACCGGATAGCCGATCTCGTTGGCGATCGCGCGCGCCTCCTCCACATTCATGGCGCCGCCGTTCTCGGGCTGAGGAATGCCCATGCGCGCGAGCAGACTACCGAAATGCTTGCGGTCTTCCGCAAGATCGATGGATTTCGGCGAGGTGCCGATGATCGGCACGCCTGCCGCTTCCAGTTCCTTGGCCAGATTCAGCGGCGTCTGGCCGCCGAACTGCACGATCACGCCTTCAGGCCTCTCTTCATCTACGATCGCCATCACGTCTTCGAAGGTCAGCGGTTCGAAGTAGAGGCGGTCGGACGTGTCGTAATCGGTGGAGACGGTCTCGGGATTGCAATTCACCATGATCGTCTCGCACCCGTCTTCCTTCAGCGCAAAAGAGGCGTGCACGCAGCAGTAATCGAACTCAATTCCCTGCCCGATGCGGTTTGGGCCGCTGCCGAGGATCATAATCTTGCGCTTGTCGGTAGGCTCGGCCTCGTCCTCTTCCTCGTAGCTCGAATAGAGATAGGGCGTGAACGACTCGAATTCGGCGGCGCACGTGTCCACGCGTTTGAACACAGGGCGCACGCCGCGCCTGATGCGTTGCTGGCGCACCTCCGCGCCCGTCGTGCCCCAGAGTTCACCAAGGTGCAGGTCGGACAAGCCGAATTGCTTCGCCTTGTAGAGCAGCGGCGCCGGCACCGAAGTTGCGCTGTGACCCTTGAGTTCGCCTTGCAGTTCGACGATCTGCTGCATCTGGCCCAAGAACCACGGATCGATCTTGGTGACTTCATAGAGCGACTCGACGCTGTGGCCGGTCGAGAGAGCAAAAAAGAGATCCCAGAGCCGCTCGGGATGCGGCACAGTCAGGCGACGCTTCAGATCTTCCGGAGTCGAAGGCGGCTTCGGCGTTTTGCGGCCGGTCTCGAGCGACCGGATGCCCTTCATCAGCGCTTCCTTGAACGTGCGGCCGATGGCCATCACCTCGCCCACCGACTTCATCTGCGGGCCCAGGGTGTGGTCGGCGTCCGGAAACTTTTCGCGCGCCCACTTGGGGATCTTCACCACCACGTAGTCAATCGTGGGCTCGAAGCAGGAGGGCGTCTTCTGCGTGATATCGTTGGGAATTTCGTTGAGCGTGTAGCCTACCGCCAGCCGAGCGGCAATCTTGGCGATCGGGAAGCCGGTGGCCTTGGACGCCAGCGCTGAGCTGCGCGAAACGCGCGGATTCATCTCGATCACCACCATCCGTCCGTTCTCCGGATGCACGGCGAACTGGATGTTCGACCCGCCCGTCTCGACGCCCACGGCGCGAATCACGGCGAAGGCGGCGTCGCGCATGCGCTGATATTCCTTGTCGGTGAGCGTCTGTACGGGCGCCACCGTAATCGAGTCGCCGGTATGCACGCCCATGGGATCGAAATTCTCAATCGAGCACACAACAACCGCGTTGTCGGCCCGATCGCGCATCACCTCAAGCTCAAACTCTTTCCAGCCCAGCACGGACTCTTCCACCAGCACTTCGTGAACGGGACTCGCCTGCAGACCCCAGTGTACGATCTCCTCAAATTCTTCCAGGTTGTAGGCTATGCCTGCGCCGGTGCCGCCCAGGGTAAACGATGGCCGGATGATCAGCGGGAAGCCGAGCTGCTCGGCGGCCACTTTCGCGTCTTCCTCGCTGTGGGCGAGCGAACTGCCAGGCACCTCAAGGCCGATATCGCGCATGGCGTTCTTGAAGAGCATGCGGTCTTCGGCCATTTTGATGGCCTTCAGCGAAGCGCCGATCAATTGCACGCCGTGACGCTCCAGGACGCCATGGCGAGCGAGGTCGACAGCCAGATTCAAGGCCGTCTGGCCGCCGACGGTCGGCAGCACCGCGTCCGGACGCTCGCGCGCCATGATGGCGTCGAGATACTCGACCGTAAGCGGCTCGATGTAGGTGCGATGGGCGAATTCGGGATCGGTCATGATGGTGGCCGGGTTGGAATTCACCAGCACCACTTCATAACCTTCGGCGCGCAGAGCTTTGCAAGCCTGGGCGCCGGAGTAATCGAATTCGCAAGCCTGGCCGATGATGATCGGGCCGGAGCCGATGATGAGGATCTTCTTGATGTCAGTTCGTTTAGGCATGAAATAAGTCGAAAAGTCGAAAGTTCAAGGTCGAGGGTCGGACGTTCAAGCTCGCGCGACTAGTTCCGGTCCTTCACCGGAAATAAGTTCAGCCCAACACCGGGAAGCTCCTCGATAACTGCTGTCTCG
>JASHPE010000190.1 GCA_030038235.1 Terriglobia bacterium | reverse complement strand
GCGTGGTCTCCATGCACAACTTCAGGCCTCATGCCATGGCCATGCCCAAGACCAGAAATTACAGCATCGGAGGCGGCGACTTTGTGACGGTGCCTGCCGACATTGAAACCATTTACAACCTGACGCCTCTCTATCGCGAGGGGATTTACGGTCAGGGCCAGACCGTGGTGGTGGTGGAGGATACGAACTCCTACGGTACGGACTGGAACACTTACGTGAGTACCTTCGGCCTCTCCAAGTACGGCGGCTCCCTCACCACGGTACACCCCGACGACGCCGGAAACTGTACGAATCCCGGCACCAACTCCGATGACGGCGAGGCCGACATTGACGTGGAAATGGTTTCGCAGAGCGCCCCAGGCGCAACCGTCGAGCTCGCATCCTGCACGGACGGCTCCGGCAACGCCAACTTCGGCGGCCTGATCGCCGTTGAGAACCTGGTGAGCGCCGGCAACCCGCCCAAGCTCATCAGCATGAGCTATGGGGCATGCGAGGCCGAGAACGGCGCAAGCGCCAATGCGGCCTACAGCAGCGCCTTCCAGACGGCGGCGGCGGCCGGCGTTTCGATGTTCGTCTCTTCCGGCGACGAAGGCTCTGTCTCCTGCTCCCCCAACGCGACGTCCTCCACTCACGGCATCGGCATCACCGGTTGGGGCGGAACCCCCTACAACGTCTCGGTGGGCGGCACGGACTTCGAAGACGCCTACAACGCCGCAGAGGGCGGACTTCCCCAAAGCACCTACTGGAACTCCAACAACGGTTCGACCTATGGGTCCGCCAAGTCCTACATTCCGGAGATTCCCTGGAACGATTCCTGCGCCGGCTACCTGCTCTATCACGTTGAAGGCGCCACTGCAGGCTACGGTTCGAGCGGCTTTTGCAACGAAACTAGTCCGGTGGACGGCGAAGACTTCCGCACCACCGGCTCCGGAAGCGGCGGGCCCAGCGGCTGTGCCACCGGAACCCCTGGCACGGCCGATTGGGTGACGCCCACCTGCGCCGGATATCCCAAGCCCTCCTGGCAGTCCGGTATCTTCGGCAATCCGGCGGACGGCGTGCGCGACATTCCGGATGTCTCGCTCTTTGCCTCCAACGGAATCTGGGGACACTACTCCATCGTCTGCTGGTCGGACCCTAGCCAGACCAGTATTGGGTCCACCCCATGTACCGGTGCACCCTCCGGCTGGAGCGGCTTCGGCGGTACCTCGCTCTCGTCGCCCACCATGGCCGCCATTCAGGCGCTGGTAAACCAGAAGTGGGGCCTCACCTCGGGCGTCGGGCTTCCCACGCCCACCTACTATTCGATCGCCAGCGCCGAGTTCGGCGTCAGCGGCAACAGCGCTTGCTACTCTATCAACCAGCCCCCACGCCGGGGCGAGGGCACCTCCTGCGTCTTCTACGACATCACGCAGGGCGACATCAGTGTGAACTGCACAACAAGCACCGGCGAGACGCGAGACTGTTACCTGCCATCGGGCGCTGACGGCGCGGTCAGCACGGGTAACATTACCAGCGTTACGGTGAGCGCCCGAGGGTCAGGATATACGAGCGCGCCCACGTGCACGCTCGGCGCGCCGTCGAATCTCTCGCAGTATCTCTCGCCCACCAACACCGTGCTTTATAGCGGCGGGACGCAAGCAACGTGCACCGCTACGATCTCGAGCGGAGCTGTCACAAGCATCGCGGTCGTCAACGCCGGCGTCGGCTACACGGGGGACCCTGTCTGCACCCTCACCGGCGGCGGAGGGTCAGGCGCCACCTGCTACGGCGTGGTAATCATAAGCCAGACGACACCGGGCTGGGAGCCGGCTTACGGAGCCACGCCCGGGTGGGACATGGCGACCGGCATCGGCAGCGTCAATGCGTATAACCTGGTGATGAACAGTGCATGGTAGGCGTCAGGTTCCAGGTGTTAATTTAGGTGCCAGGTGCTAGAACAAGGGGCCCGGTTAAAGTATTCGGCCCTGAATGGGCCGTACGGAATGGTGGCGAAAGGCTAGCGCACCACTTCGATGCGGTCCCGGTACACATTCACGAGCTTGTTCCAGCGGACGGCAGATTCGATTCTGGGCCAGACGTGCTCCAGCCAGGCGGCGAACTCGATGCGCCGCATGTTACCCACACGCAAATGGACCACGCGCGGTGGTGGGGCAGCCAAGATGATCCGCTGCGAGGAGTCCGCATCCTTGGTCACGATGGCCAGGTCATGGCGCCGGGCATAGGTCCAAAGTTCGGAGTCGGTCGGTCTTGGCCCAAGCTCAGAGGCTTGGATAATGGGCAGGGTGGTTTCCAGTGATGGTACCCGGGGAAGGTTCTGGTCAAACAGAAACCCGTTCATTCTACCTTTTGAAGGGAGTATTGATTGGCCATCAAGCGCGCGGCGAGATCCATGCACGCGAGCACCTGGTCGCGCCCTAAGGCGGGAAAGGCTTCCAGTACATCTTCCAGAGAGTCACCGGCCGCCAGCATCTGCAGCACGGACTGCACGGCGATGCGCGTGCCGCGCAGCACCGGCCGGCCGTTGCACACATCGGGATGGATCTCAATTTCGTCCCACAGCATGTCCTGAGTTTAGCAGTGGCGAGCGACCAGTGACAAGTAACGAGTGACAAGAAAGAGACCAGAGACGAGAGACAAGAGACAAAAGATCAAGAGGCGAGGAGCAGAAACATGAAAAACACACGCGCTTCGTTTTCGTGGATGTTGATGGCGCCCGTTGTGCTCGGGCTGGTGATGGTCCTGACCGTGCTCACGCCGGGACAGGACACCGAAAAACATAAAGGGCCCATCGTCAAGGATTGGACGAACCACCACCTGGTCTTCTCCAATCCCGGCAGCGAGGAAGAGGCCAGGCGGAACGGCACCTACGACCGCTGGCTCAAGATCACCAGCGACCCGCGCTACATCATGCAGCAGCGGGAGCGATCAGGGGCCGGCGATCAGGGGTCAGGGGCCGGGGGTCAGGGGCCGGGGATCGAGGTTCCGGCTGCGACTTCGAACTCCGAACTGAGTAACTCCGAACTCTTCGATTCCGAACTGAATAGCCCCGAACTCGGGATGACCCTCGAACAACGAAACGCTCTGTCCGTCACGCGCCGGCTGCCCTCGGGGCTTATGAGGGCCATCCTGCCGCCCCCCGGCGGGTCGGCCGGCGAAACGAGCGACGCGGGCTCTCCCTTGAAGACGCACAACCGCCTGCACAGAGACTGGAGCGAAACCTTACAGGCGACAAGCGGCACGGCCGGCGCCGCCGGCGCCACCGCCGGCCTCGGCGAGTTCCCGGCTACCTATAGCGCCGGCGGGACCAGTTGCAGCGACTTTGCCGCTTACAACAACGGCGAGGCGGATTCGTCGATGCAGGCGGACGTAGTAGCCTACAACAACCTCTACTCGAGTTGTAACAGCGGCGTGCCCACCGTCTATTGGGCCTACAACACCGGCTCGCTGGGCGGCGCCAGCGCCACCATCGCAAACTCCGTGGTGCTCTCCGAAGACGGCACGCAGGTGGCCTTTGTTCAGTCCGTGCCTTACGCCACCGCGGCTTCGGGCACGGCGACCGCCAACACGGGCGTTGTCCCGACCGCCGGCACCACCATCACCATCGGGTCTGTTACCTATACCTGGGAGACCACAACCACCATCACCACGGTCAACCAAATGTCCACCCATGGCATTACGCTCGAAACCGAAATCTCACAGACTCTCTATGCGGCGCTTACCGGCAGCCGAGCCAACTGCCCCTCGTCAAACACCACCTGCATCTCGGCCTCACAAACGGCCAACAGCAGCGTCACGCCGACGCTGTCGGGCGAGTCCGTAAACCTCGCGGCCTCATGCGGCGCGGGCACCTGCGGGAACGGCATCGCGCTCAGCGGGACGGGTGCGAACGGAGTGACGCTCTCGCCCACCAGCGGGGGCCTGAGCGGTGGCTCCGGAACCGCCGGAGTGGGCGGCGCCCAATTGGTTGTGCTGAAATGGGCCTCAGGCGGGACAGTCAGCGCCCCCACAACCCTGGCCTCCAACGGCTCCTATCCGAACTGCACTGCGCCCTGCATGATCGCCGTGCCCTTCAGCGGGACCCCTACCGACACCTACTCCTCGCCTTTCATCAATTTCGGCGGGAACACGATCTATGTGGGCGACGACGCTGGAAAGCTCCACCAGTTCCAGAACATCTTCTCGTCCGGCACCCCTTCGGAGGTGACCACGGGCGGCTGGCCGGTGACGGTGAATTCCAACGCTGCGCTCGGCAGTCCCGTTTATGATCCCACGAGCACGAACGTCTTTGTGGGCGATTATGCTTTGGGCTCAGAATCGTCATGTTATCTTTTTGCCGCGACTGACCCCTGCGGCTACCTATACTCCGTCAATCCTTCAGGAACGGTCGTTAAGTCCGCGCAGTTGGACTACAACGTGGGGGTTCTCGACAGCCCCATCGTGGACTCGACCGCCGGCGAAGTGTACGCTTTCGCCGGAGACGATGGCAGCGCCAATTGTTCCGGCGGGCCCTGCGCCGGGGTCTTTCAGTTCTCCACGACTTTCGGGAGCGGCGCCGGCGGCACCGAAGCCGCGGTGGGACCGGGTTACGAGTTCATGATGTCGGGCGCCTTTGACAACGCTTATTTCACCACCGGCACCGGCAACCTCTACGTGGTTGGGAACACCGGCCCGGCCAACAACACGCTGTACCAGATTCCAATCAGCAGCAACGTGATGGGAAGCGTCAACACCGGTCCGGCAGTGGCCACCAACTACACCAACGACTACTACTCCGCGGGGCTGCAGGTGACGGAGTTCTACAACACCAGCGCCGGCAACCACGACTACATTTTCCTGAGCGTGCTCGGATTCGGCCAGAACAACGGTAATATCGCCTGCCAGAGCCAAAGCGTGATCATGGGCTGCGTGATGGGCTTTGATGTCACCAGCGGCACCGTCAGCAGCGGCACGGCGGCAACCGGAGTGCTGGCGGAGGAAGGCGGCACCAGCGGAATCGTTATCGACAACGGCACGGCGGGAGCGTCCAACATCTACTTCTCGACGCTGCTAAACCAGAGTTGCACCACGTCCGGCGGCACGGGAGGTTGCGCCGTCCAGACATTGCAGTCAGGGCCGTGACGAAAGGACGAGGACGTAGGGGCGGCCCTTGTGGCCGCCCACTGATGGCACGCGCCGTAATTGGGCGGTCACAAGGGCCGCCCGGACCGCCGAAATTCGACTTTCAACTCGTTCAAACGGAGGCACGATGAGCCAATCCGAAGAGACAACCCGCCAGGACCCCGGAACCGGGGGGCGCGTGAAGGGCCGGAAGCCCTATCGCAAGCCCGAGGTGCGCTACGAGAAGGTGTTTGAGACTTCGGCGCTGACCTGCGGCAAGGTGCAGACTACCCAGTCGAGCTGCCACGCGAGCCGGAAGAACTCGTGAGAAGCCGTCAGTTAACAGTTTTCAGTAATCAGTAGAATCAGACCGGGAACTGACTACTGACGACTGAGGACTGTGATGGCGCGGAATCTAAACGGCGAAGCAGGATTAAGACGCTTTCCGCAATTCCTCACGGATGATTCTGCGCAGAGTTTCCGGCGGGTAAACCGCTTGAGCGGCCGTCAACCCACCATGAACCGACAACTGACAACCGACAGCCGGCAAGCGCTCAAGCGAGAGCTCATGCTCGAGGTTCTGCGATCGTTCGGCGAGACGAGGCTGCGAGTGACGGGCACAAGCATGCTGCCTGCAGTGTGGCCAGGCGACGTGCTCACGATCCGGCGCGATGGAATAGAGGCAGTGCGAGCGGCCGACATCGTCCTGGTTCGGCGCGGCTCCAGGCTGGTAGCTCATCGGTTGGTGGAGAAGATTCACAGCCAAGGCGAGGTCCTCCTCGTGACCCGCGGCGATCGGCTGATGACGCTCGATCCGCCCACGGTCGCGGACGACCTGTTGGGACGAGTCAGCGCCATCGAGCGCAACCATCGCCTGGTGAGTCCGCGGCTGACGCTCGCCGGGCGTCTGAGCGCGTGGCTGCTGCGGTGGTCCGACTTCGCCGCGCGGTTGCTGCTTTACATGCACAGGGCCGTCGGCAGTCAGCCATCAGCAGTCGGCAAGCAGCGGCAAGTTTGGCTGAAAGCTGACGGCTGAGGGCTGACAGCTCACGAAATGAGTCTCGAACTTTCGGCCAACGAGATTGATATCGACATCGGCGCCATGCCGATCCGGGTTCGCACCGGGAGTCCGCAGTTCGCACGGCTGCTGGAATCGCGCTATGGCGGGTTCGTAGCGCATAATGGCATGCTGCGTCCGACGGTGGAGTTGGACGTCGATCTGGCTTCGCCCGATGGCGCGATCAACGCTGACGAGGACGTAACGGTGCGCTTCGAATCCGGCTGCTGGCTGATGAGGCGCGGCGACTTTCGCGCGACGTGGGACGCCGAACTCGGACGCGGACGCGTCCGGCAGAGCGCCAATCCTTACGCTATTGACGCAGTGCTGCGCATCCTGCATTCGCTGATCCTGGCGCGCGAAGGCGGCTTCCTGATCCACGCCGCGAGCGCCATCCGCAACGGTCGCGCCTACGTATTCGCGGGCGCGTCGGGCGCAGGCAAGACCACCATTTCGCGTCTCGCACCCGCAGAGGTGACGGTGCTGACGGACGAAGTCTCGTATGTGAGGCAAAGTAGAAGTCAGAAGCCGGAAGTCAGAAGCAAGAAGCCAGAAGCAAGAAGTCGGAATGAGGGGACTGTGGACTGTGGACTGTCGACTGCCGACTCTTCTTCTCGCCACTCGCCACTTGCCATCTGTCACTCTTACGTGGCTTTCGGCACGCCTTTCGCGGGCGAATTGGCGCGGATCGGCGAGAATACGCAAGCGCCGCTGGCGGCGCTGTACCTGCTCGCGCGGGGTCCGGAGAACCGCATCGAACCGGTGAGCGAGTCCGAGGCGACGCGCGCGCTGCTGCGCAACATCCTCTTCTTCGCCGATGACGCGGAGCTGGTGCGCCAGGTCTTCGATTCGGCGCTGGAATTTGCGCGCTGCGTTCCCGTCCAGCGGCTGGTCTTCACGCCCGACGCGCGTGTATGGGAGTTGATCGTATGAGTTCGCTTTACATTGCACGAAGCCGGCAAGTGGCCGCTCGCGAGCTTGGCGGCGAAATGATGATCATGTCGGCGCGCGATTCCACGCTGTTCAGCTTGAACGACGTGGCAACGGTGATCTGGCAGGCGGCCGACGGTCAAACGCCTCTCGATGAAATCGTGGAACGCAGAGTCTGCGCCGAATTTGATGTGGAGCCCGCGGAAGCCCTGAAGGACGCGGAAAGCCTCGTGCGTGAGCTCGAAGGACACGGCATTCTGATGGTGTCCGAAACGCCCGTGGTTAGCGGCTAGCCACTGACAACCGGCAACTGACTACGGACAACTACTGACCACTGACAAACTTCTATGAACGTTCTAATGGAAGAGATGAACCGGCGCGCGGTCGCACTGGGCGTGCCTTTGGGCGTCCAGTTGGACGTCACCTATCGCTGCAACGAGCGCTGCGTCCACTGTTATCTCGACCATGACGATCACGGCGAGATGACCACGGCCGAGATCCGCGGCGTGCTCGATCAACTGGCCGCAGCCGGAGTCTTCTTCCTCACGCTCAGCGGCGGCGAGGTCCTGATGCGCATGGACTTCTTCCCGATCCTCGAATACGCCCGCTTGCTGATGTTCTGCGTGAAGATCAAGACGAACGCGTTCATGATCCGCGAGAGCCAGGCGGACCGCATCCGCGACCTCGGCGTGCAATCGGTCCAGGTGAGCATCTATTCGCACCGCCCGGAAGTCCACGACGCCATCACCAAGCTGCCGGGATCGCTGAAACGCTCCATCGCGGGCATCCGGCTGCTTCAGGCGCGCGGGCTGAAGGTGATCATCGCCAATGTGCTCATGCGGCAGAACTACAGCGACTACGCGGGCGTCAAGGCACTGGCTCAGGAACTCGGCGTCGAGTACACGATCGACCCAACGGTCACGCCTCGCATGGACGGCGACCGCGGCATCGTCGCGCTGGGCATCGGCGGCGACGATCTGCGGCAGGTTTTTCGCAACCCGGACCTGGTCGGCAACGTCGAAGAGTTCTGCGCGCCGCCGTCAGCCGTGAACGACGAAGCCCTGGACGAGCTGCCGTGCAGCGCCAGCCATACGTTCTGCTATATTTCCCCTTACGGGGATGTGTTCCCCTGCGTCCAGTTCCCGTTGCCGACTGGCAATGTCCGGCAGCAGCGATTCCTCGAAATCTGGCGCCACTCGCCGCAAATGAACGAGGTGCGCTCCATCCGCCCGCGCAACCTGCCGGTCTGTTCCACCTGCTCGCACGTCGGTACGTGCACGCGCTGTCCAGGCCTTGCCTACATGGAAGGCAACATGCGCGGGCCGTCCTCGCAGGACTGCGAAAAGTCATTCGCCCGCACGGGAATCCCGTCCGCCAACATGATCCTCAAGAGCGCCTCACGTCCTAACCCCTCCTTGGTGCAGATCGCCCTCCGCAGCTCTGCCGTTCCCGTCTCCTAGGCTATCCCAGCTTCGAAAATCCAAACCGAACCAGCCATCCAACGGTCTTGCACACCGCACGTACGGGCCGCAGGAGATAATAGAGGAAGAAAAGCGCGGGCGGAAGCTTGAAGAATCGGCAGTCGGCTGGCGTCGGAATGAAAAGCCGAATGGCCAGATACTGCGCCTTCTCCGTCCATGTCTTCAGCAAGCCGAGGCTGAAGAGCAAGTCGGACGGCACTTGGAAGTCCGAGTGACGCGGAGGACCAGCGTCGAGCGTCCGCCTCCATAACATGGATGCGAAAGGCGAGCCAATCGGCGTGTCGAACAGAGAAGCGCAGGCCGACAGGCTGGACGCAACCGCGTTGTCCCAACCCAGGCGCCGCGCCTTCGCGCTCACTCCCTTCCAGTCGATCGACTTGAGGCGGCACAAACGGTCGAGGTCAAGCAGCCACTTGAGTGATGGCAGACCGTGGCGCGCGGCGTGTTCAGCCAGGTAAAGGAACTGCCAGTCGGCGCTCAAGGCGAGAGCCGGAGCTCCTCGGAACGTGATTGGGCGCGCGTCGGACCAGATCTCATTGAGCAGCGCACGCTCCGGCAGCCCGCCCCAAACCAGGCCGCAATGGAGTTCGAGCGGGTACATATGCGTGCCGTCCTCCCGCGTCAGCGTACAGTCCTTGCCGTAGCGCGCCAGAAGGTTCAACAAAGGCGGCTCGGTGAATTCGGGCTCGTAGCCGGAGCCTACCAGCAGGCCGAATGCCTCGATGGTGCGCTTCGCGGGCACGAGGATGTCGATGTCAGCGCAAGTGCGAAGGGCGATGTCCCCGTAAAGCCATTCCGCCAGGGCGATGCCCTTCAGTGTCATGACGGGCACACCAGCGTAACCGAGCAGACGGAGGATCCGGGCGAGCTCCTGGCCCAGAAGCTCGTTGCGAAGAGCGTTCACCGCGAAGATTCGCTCCAGCTCAGCGCGAACAGAATCGGGGACGCCTTCGAAATCAAGCGCCCGGAGATTGTTGTAGAGCAGCGGAAGTGTGTCGAATGTTCGGGCGTGTTCGAGAATCAGAGGCCAGCGGAGCGGTTGTGCGAGCAGTCCCCGTGCGCGCCTCTGTATATCGGGCGAAAGCTGCCCGCGAGCCAGCGAAAGGCACAACTCATCTTCGGGCGCCATATCCACGAAGCACAAGTTTTAGCACCTGGTTTGCAGTCCTTAACTGTCTCGGATCTGGCGGAGTACCAGCAACCCCATGCTCCGGTATGAATCACGACGATGGCGCGGGGATGCTGCAGCGGATAGGCCAGATCAGTTTTCGACTGCCCATGATACTCGAAATCTCTTCTCCGAATACCGCATGACAACGCGGCCTTACTCCTCAACCACCCGCAGCGGACATTTCTTATGCTACCGACACGCCGCGACACGCGACACGCGACCTGTTCTTAGCAAGTTAAAATGTCCGCTCTTTATAGCAAGTGAAATGTCCGGTTTTGCCTTCTGTTCGCCGCTGACCGAAGGAGCCCGGAGGGCGACTGAGGTTAGCGGCGAACGGCGCCGCGAACCCTCCCCCGGGGCCCGGTCGTCACGCCTCTTGAGTGGGCGCCTTTGGGTTGCCCTCATGGCCCTCACTCTCAGGCAGCTTTCTTCTTTCGGGTCGTCGTCGTAGCTTCCGGCTGTAGGAGATGCCCCTCCGCGTCGTAGCGGCCTAACAAGTGAGGGCCGTAGCGCAGGCTCAGCCGTCCATCCCGGTGCTCGCAGACGATGACCCGACAGCCCGCCAGAGTCGCCCGCCAGCGACTTCTCTCGATTTGCAGAACGCGGTGATCCACGCTCA
>JASHPE010000189.1 GCA_030038235.1 Terriglobia bacterium | reverse complement strand
AGACTTCTAGACTTCATCACAGCTCCAGAAACCGCCACTGCGTCTATTCTGATCGCCGTCTGGAACTCCTCCCGCTGCGGAGGCTCGATGGAGATCGGGCCGAGCCTCGCCGCTTTGGAATCGGCTTATGATGCGAGTCCTTGGACACTTCGTGATCCCGTGGAGCAGCATTTACCTTTTGCCGCCCCAGTGAAGAAGCAGCCTGGCGGAATGCCGTCTAATCGATGGGGGCGGTTCTGAGCTTTCGGTCCGGATGTTGGATTGGGTTGAGGCTAGTGCTGCCAATCTACACTCACAGATCCGGTTCCGCTGGCTAATACGGTGTAGGTGTGGTCGCTTCCGCCCTCCCTCGTCACGGAGCCGTCTGCCGCGATCCTGAGGAATTTGAATCGAATAGTAACGCCTGCGGGCACGGAAGCAACGATGAACCAGTTCGGCTCGTGCGGCGCCAGCATGGGTCCGACGGCGGTATCAAATGTCGTTCCCCAGTTCCCGAGCTCCACGGTGTCTCCAGTCAGAAAAATGTAATCGCCGGCGCGGGTTTGAGGCGCGTTGTTAACCGTGAAGGTCACGGGGACCAGCTCACCGGTCAGCACCGTGAACGGCATGGGATTCGATCGCGAATGCCTGGAGTCCATCAGCTCAACCGAGTAAGCGCCACTGAGGACGCGGGGAACAGCGAAAGCGACCGACGAATCTGACCAGGAAACGATCGCCGCGGCAGTCGGACCAAAGAAGACCTTGCCGAACCCTGGGCCGACCCCTGAGCCGAATCCTCGTCCCGCCAGAGTGACGCGTAATCCTGGCTGGCCCACCGCGGGTCCGATGGAGCCGACCTGTGGCCCGGGCGCCGATCCCGCCGCCTGCCAAACCGCCACGCTATGCGCGGGGAGAGTGAAGGAGCTGACCGGGTGGCTGCCGCCACCATTTCCACTGGGGACGGTAAGCGCGACACCACCGAGAAGGCGATTAAGATAATCTGGATAGTTTCCTGCCGGCAATGCGGTCAAAAGCCCGTCAATCCTGTAGTCTGACGAATTGCTCTTGTTGATTGCTACCAGCACGGTGTCGTTGAAGAATTGGCGCTCGAATACGTAGACGTCCTGATTCATCCACCTCTCGTGAAAGCCGCCATAGGCGAGGGCGTCGTTGCTCTGGCGGAGCGCCGCGAGTTGCTTGATGAGCCTGTAAGCGGTGGTGGTGGTATCGAATGAAGTCATCGGGTTCCGATCATAGGGATCGCCGCCGCCCCTGGTGTCGTTGTGAAGATGCTGTTCGTCTCCGTAGTAAATCACCGGGATTCCCCGGCAGGTCAGCAGAAACGCCAGCGATTCATTCAGCCGGTTGTCGTCGCTGCCGACGCTGAGCAAACGCGGCTGATCGTGGTTATCGACGAAGGTCACCAGGTCGTTGGGCCGGGCAAAGCCGGCATTCTCGACGGACAGCGTCTGATCGATCTTGGAAAAGTCGCCGCCGCCCCCAAAGACTTCGCGAATCGCACCGTAAAGGGGGTAGTCGAGCAGTGACATGCCGCTCCGATTGGCGAACTTGTACGAGTCGTGAAAGAGCGGATCGCTCAAGCTCTCCATCCATTCTCCAAACAAAAAGGTGGGCGCATAGGTGTAAGCGGCGTTGACCAGGCTGTATTCCCATCCCCACGTGACGTGTTTGACGGCATCGACGCGGAACCCGTCTGCGCCGTGCGCCTCCAACTGTTTTATCGCCGCCTTCAGGTAGGCGTCGATCGTGGGATTCTCCTGATTCAGGTCTGCCAGGTCAAACAGAGTGTTGTACTGTAGTTGGTACCGGTCGTTGTAATCGCCGATGTTGGGATTATGGTGAAAAAAGCCGTTGGGATCGTGATTGTAATCGGCCAGAAACTTGCCATCGTCATACAGGGCCCCGAACTCCCCCGCGTTTCTGGTGTTGGTGTGATTGGGCGCAAAGTCGACGATGATTTTGATTCCGTTCCGGTGTGCTGCGCGGGTCAAGCTGTCAAAAGCAGTCCAGGAATTCCCGGAGTCTCCAAAGTGTTCTTCGATGCGCTTGAAGTCGCGCGCATGATATCCGTGGTAGGGAGCCGTCGGGCTGCCGGACCTGTCAGGAATAATGACGTTCAGGTTGTCCACAGGCGGCGAGATCCAAATCGCGGTGATTCCCATTCCCTTGAGGTAGGCGAGCTTCTGTTCGATGCCGGCCAGATCGCCGCCCCAATAGAGGCGCCAGTTGTTCTTGGTCGGATCGAACATTCCCGCGCTTTGCGGCGGATTATCGTTCGCCTTGTCGCCGTCAAAGAAGCGGTCGGTCACAATCTGGTAGATGACCTGCTTCTTGAAGTCCTGAGCCAGCGAGGCAGTGGCAGCGATGAGAACCGCAAGCAAGAGCCTTGCTACTTGCTGCGGAGTGTTGCGTAGCATGGGTCGAATCCTCCGCAAATCGGTGTCGGCGCCAAGGGCATGCGAAAAAGGGGTGGAATCGAATCCAGGTTAGGGCGGCGGGTTGCTCGAAGTTGCCCCGCATGCACAATGTCAACTTGACCTCTCAGTTTGCGGTCGCGGCGGTTCCGGAGGCTGGGCCGACATTCGGCGTCTCGATGCCTTCGGGCGTCCGCCCCGCCTGCATCCCGCGCAGCCTGCTGAGGCGCTGCTGCTCGTCCCGCACCTGATCGTCGAGCTTCTCGAGGTCCTTGAAGGTGGCAAGCGCCTTGGCTGCGAGATCCTGCTGGCCGGTGCGCGAATAACTAAGAAAGAGCTGGTAGTAGGCTTGAGTATGATCGGGATCGAGCTGGACGACGCGGCCCAACACTTGGATGGCGTCGGGGTAGCGATGCTGCTTGAAGTACATGCGTCCGAGGTCAAAGCCGGCAGCGGTGTCGTCCGGGTTGAGAGCGAGCGCGCCCCTCAGATCCTTCTCGGCCTCGTCGTACCGGCCCTGCTCCACCGCGACATAGCCGAGCGCGGCCAGGGCGTTTTCGTGCTTCGGGTTCGCCTCGACCTGCTGTTCGAAATAGTGCGCGGCCTGGTCGAACTGGCCTTGCGAACGATAAGCCCGGCCGATCAGATAATCGATGTCCGGCAGTTGCGGATCGAGCGCTTGCGCTTGTTCCAGGGCGTGAGTTGCCGCCGGAAGCTGATGGGCGCGATACAACGCGTCGCCGGCGCTCAGCAGATAAAGCGCCTGATGGGGATCGAGCGTGGCCGCCCGCTGATACTCGCCGGCAGCACGGTCCCAGTCGCCGGCACGGAAGTATTCGCGGCCTAGAAGGTAGTGGTACTCAGCCCGGTCTGGGGCGCGCTCCACCGCGTGTTTGAATTCGATTACGGCATTCTGGCGCTCGCCAAGCTCGGAGGCGATCAGCCCCAGGCGAAAGTGCGTGTCCGCCGGACCAGGATTAAGATCGGCGGCCTCGGCGAGCGCACTGGCGGCTTCGTCGAGCTTTTTCAGATTGTAATCAGCGAGGCCGAGATTGTAGAGCACCGGATAGGAATGGGGCTTGAGGCGGTTGACCTCGGTGAAGAGCGTCGCGGCCTCGCCGTACTCCTGGTTCTCGGCAAGCACGGCGCCCAGAGTGAACAGCACTTTGGGGTCGCGTGCATACTCGCGCTCCAAGGCCGCGGCCGCAGAGAGCGCGTCGCCGTGCTGGCCAGCTTTGAGTGCAGCCTGGATGTCGCCGATCCTCGGTGCGGCCTTGTCATCAGAAGAGCTGTGAGCCGGGCCGGCTCCGCTCTGAGCCTTCGCGATACCACGTCCGGCCAGCAGAGCGATGGCGATCAGAAGAGCCGCCGGTACTTGCCGGGCGCACGGGGGCATTGGAGATCTCATAGCTTCGCCGGTCATGGCTTTGCGGGTCATGGCTTTGCCGGGCTTACGATGCCGCGGCCCTCCTCAATGGTGAGAATCCGGTCCACACCCGGGACGGCGACGGTCTCACTGCGGCCGCCAGGCCAGCGAATCTCGAGCTGATCCACACGCACGGCGGAGCCTAGCCCGAAGTGCAGCCTCAAGTCCGACTGCGAGCAGAAGCTGCCGCCGCTCAGCACGTCGGCGCGCTGGCGCATACCGCCGGCGGTGAGAAACGCCACGGCGCCGATAGCGTCCCGCGGACTCTTCGGTCCTCCGACGAGTTTGAGAGCGAGCCAATGATTGCCGTTTCGCACGACATTGCGCAGCAGAACAGGCGGCCAGTCCATGTTGTTGATCACCACGTCGATCTTCCCGTCGTTGAAGAGATCCCCGAAGGCCGCGCCGCGCGCCGGAATCAGTTCGGCGAGGCCGCTCGAGGTGGCTGGCGGTACTTCTTCGAAGCGCCGGCCCTCGAGATTGTGAAACAACAGCGGGCGCTCGTTGTAAGTGGTACCCCAATCGCCTTTCTCCGCCTCAGGGTAGACGTGGCCGTTGGCGACGAAGATGTCCTTCCAGCCGTCGTCATCGAAATCCAGAAAACCTACGCCCCAACCAAGGAAGGGAATGGTGGGCTCGCCGACGCCGGTCTGAAAGCTTACATCCGTCAGGTTGCCGTCGCCGTCGTTGTGGTAGAGCGTGTTATAGTCGTCGGAAAAGTTGGTTTCGTAGGCGTCCAGGCGGCCGTCGTTGTCATAGTCGCCGAGCGCAAGCCCCATCGAGGCCTGCTCGCGACCGTTCTCGTTCAGGGCGAAGCCGGACGCGTAACTTGCGTCCTCGAATTTGCCGTTGCCCTTATTCAGGTAAAGATAGCGCGGCGTTGAGTCGTTGGCCACTAACAGGTCAGGCCGGCCGTCGTCGTTGATGTCCGCGAAAACGGCGGTGAAACCGTAGAAGCCATTCGGGTCAGAAACGCCCGCGGCCTGGCTCACCTCGGTGAAGGTACCGTCGCCGTTGTTGTGGAAAAGATGGTCGGGCTCGCCGCGCAAGCCTCGCGGACCGCACATCACGGGCGTGCCCCGGTACTGGCAGAAAATACCTTTCACCTCGCTCGCCTCGGGCGGATGGTTAAAATCGAAATCGACGTATCCGGCTACGAACAAGTCGAGCCTGCCGTCGCCGTCGTAGTCGCCAAAAGTCGCGCCCGTGGACCAGCCGCCGAGAGCTACGCCTGCCTTCTCCGCGACGTCCGTGAAAGTGCCGTCGCAGTTGTTGCGATAGAGCCGGTTCTGACCGTAGTTGGTCACGTACAGGTCTTCGCAGCCGTCGTTGTTGTAGTCGCCGACGGCGACACCGAATCCCCAGCGCTCGTTGGCGACGCCGGCCTTGTCGGTCACGTCCCTAAAGGTTCCATCGTGATTGTTGTGGAAGAGCATGGCGCGCGGCGGCTTCTCCCGCCCTTTGAGCGCATCGAAAGTGGACCCGTTCAGCAGATAGATGTCGGGCCAGCCATCATTGTCATAGTCAAAAATCGCGACGCCGGCGCCGGGAGCCTCCAGAATAAACTTCTTCTCCCTGGTCCCGGAGCGCATCTGGAACTTCTCCAGGCCCGAACCCCGGGTAGCATCGGTGAAGACCACCGGGGCGTGGTCCACGAATCCACCGGCCGTGATCGGGCGGCCGCTCGCATCGAGCACCGGTGCGTAGACGCCGCCGGTGGAGACTCCCGATTGCTGTGCGGGCTTGGGCGCCTGCGCCTGGCCCGTGCCGGGCATGAGCCTGGGCGCCCAAGCCAGCGCGCCGAGTCCGAGAACGCCGAAGAGTCCGAGCAGCAGCCGAACGTGGGATTTCGAGCTCATTCTAACGTCTCGGATGATCGGGACCCTTCGGGTCACGGTCCGGCTGCGCGGTTCCGCCGCTCATGCCATCCGTCGCTTGCCGGGCCTGCTGATTCAACCGGTCGACCAGCGCGAACTCCTTAGTGGCCTCCTCGGCCTGACCGTCACGCCGCAGCGCCAGACCCAACTGATAGTGCGCCTCCGGGCTTTGGGGATTGCGCTCCGTGGCCTCGCGCAGGAGCGCGATGGCAGGCTTCCATTGCTCCTGGCGGGCCAGCAGCCGGCCCAGGGCGAACGTCGCCTCGAAATCTGCGGGATCGAGCTCGCGCGCGTGTTTAAGTGCTTGCATCGCCTCATCCGTTTCGCCATGCTCGGCGAGGAAATTGCCAAGACCGACGTAGCCGCGCGGATCGTTCGGACTCAGCCGGACAAGTTCCCGGTACTCTGCGAGCGCTCCATCGCGATCGCCGGTCTGCTCGAGCACGGTGGCGAGATAAAAGCGCGCTTGCGGATTGCCGGGAGCGAGATTGACCGCAGCGCGGAAGGCTTCGCCCGCACCGGCGTAGTCCTGAAGCGCGTAGCGCGAACGCCCGAGATAAAGCTGGGCGTCGAAACTCGCCGGGTTGAGCGCGGTAGCCTTCTCGAGCGCGGTGGCCGCGCCCTGATGGTCTCCTCGCGTCCCCAGAACGATGCCCAGGAGCGTGTAAGCGTCGGCCGAGCCGGGACGGAGCGAAATCGTGCGGCGTACTTCGCGCTCCGCATCTTCCCCCTGCCCGGAGTTCTGCAGCGCCAGGGCGTAAAAATACGCGGTCGTGTAGGAGTCCGGCTGCCGGTGCGCGAGCGTCCCAAAGGCCGCGGCGGCCTCCTGCCATTTGCCGAGCTTCGCCAGGCCAAGACCAAGGTCCTGCCACGCGGAAGTAAACCCAGGATCGGCCTCAACAGCCTTTTGGAAGTCCTCAACCGCTGCCGGCAACTGGCCCGAATCGGAGGCGATCAGGCCTTCGGCGTGCATGAGGCGCCCATTGCCGGGTGGGAGCCAGCTCTCGAGCAGGCGCAGCTCCACCCGGGCGTGGACGGCGTCGCCTGCCGCCCGATAGGCGTCGAGCAAGTCGAAGTGGAGGGCTGGATCAGGATCGATTTGGGTGGCGCGCTGGAGATGATCGACAGCCTCGTGCGCATCCCCGCCCGTCAGCAGCAGCAGGCGGCCGGCGTAATACTGGGCCGCGCCGAGATTCGGATTAAGCCCGACGGCTGCCCGCGCCGCAGTCAGGGCATCGTCCAACGAACCCGAGAGCCATAGTCCGTAAGCCAGGTGGGCTTGCGCCAAGGCGGACTTTGGCGCGAGCCGCGCGGCTTGACGAAGATCATCAAGCCCCACCTTGTTCTCACCGAGGTGCAGCAGCGCCATGCCGCGGTCACCCAGGGCCTCGGCGTTCTTAGGATCGCGCCGGAGCCGGCGTTCGGCGTCCTCTTCCGCGAGCCGAAAGCGGGTATTGGTGTCGCGAAAGCGCTCGACGTGCGAAAGCTCAGCAGCCGCCTTGGACCGTCCTGCCTTTCCTGGCTTGCCTGGTGACTGCGCGTGGACCTCGGAGGCTGTGGGGGCGGACTTGCTTGATGAGGGCGATTGATCGGGCCGCGCCAACCCGGCACCGCAGGCGAGGCTCAGACAGCCTGCCATGAGTCCGATGAACTTCCGCACCATCGCCCTATTCTACTCCTAATGGATTAGTCGGCGGCTGCCAGTTGCCAGTCGTCACTTCTGTTTCTTGCCACACGCCACTTGTCACTTGCCGCCGATTTTCTTGGCTGGGAGGCCTGGACTCGAACCAGGGTGCCATGCTCCAAAGGCATGTGTCCTACCACTGGACGACCTCCCGGTGCCGATCTGCTCCACAGGCTACAGCAAAAAGGCCAGTCTCGAAGGCTAAGTCCCTTTGTTCTTATGAACATCGTGGGACTTGCCTTTCAATTTTCGAGGCCCGTCCTTTGTTTTCAACAACATCGTGGGACTTACCTTAATTTTCGACCTATCGTCCCTTGCAAGTCATTGAATTCGTTGTGTTAATGCTTAATATAATACACACAATTATAACAACAATTGGTTTCGCCGAAATGTCGGACGTGGGGCGGCCCCTAGCACTGAAAATCGAAACGGATCCACTTTGGAAGGTAGCAGTAACGCGCGTGGGGTTGAACCCTGTGAGGGAAGACCAAGCCAGGGCGGAGCGGCTTCCGCCCCGGCAGGTTAACGCTCCACTTAGAACATAAGCTTCAAAGCGTACTGCAGGATCCGGGGTGGGAAGGCGTTGTCGAAGGTGCCGAACCCCGCGCTGCATTGACCCGTCGAGTTGAGCGCGCAGTCATTGTTTGGCACCACGCGATTGACGCTGTTCCACACGTTAAAGGCCTCCAGCTCAAAACGAAGCTTGACGCGCTCACTGATGCTGGTGACCTTGAAAAGGGACATGTCGGTATCGTACAAGCCCGGACCGGTAAAGAAGTTGCGCCCCAGGTTGCCGACAGGGATGGAGTTACCCGCCAGGTTCTTCACCATCAGCGTGGGCTCAGCAAAGGCGGCGGGATTCAAATAGTCGTTGATCGTGGTCCCAGCATACGGATTGGCGATAATGTCGGGACGAAGATCGCCAATGTCGGTGCCAACGACCACATCGAAATGCTGCCCGGACTGGAGCTTCTGGATGAAGTTTACCTGCCAGCCACTGATCAGCTTGTCGACCGCGCCCGTGGCGCCCGATCCCCAGGCTTGGCCGTGGCCGAAGGGCAGGCTCCAGATGCCGCTGGCCACAAAGACGTTGCGGTGATCGAGCGAGGAGTTGGCCCGGTCGAGCTCGAGATCGAGGGGATCCGTGGGGCCATTGCTCGCGCCGTTCGATTCGCCGATGCCGTTGAATACACCCTCCGTGGTGTCGAGATTGTGGCTCCAGGTGTAGGAGGTCAAGAACTGCAGGCCGTGCGTCAGAGTCTTCCGCAGACTAGCCTGCAGCCCGTTGTAAATGGCGTTGGAGTTGTTGTTGTAAATCTCGTCACTGCCAATGTAGCACGGAGGACTGGAGCAACTGCTCGCCGGAGCGAAAGCCTGTCCGAGCCCATTGAAGTTGTCGCCGAGATTGCGAGTCTCCAGCAGATGGTGGCTCGCGGAGCCCACGTAGCCGAGATCGAACAGGTAGTTCTTGGCGAACGAATATTGCACCCCCAGATTCCACTCCTGGATCTGGGCCACCTGCTGGTTCGGCTGCACGGTGTAGAGGGATGAAGCCGGTGTAATCACCGGTGGGATCGTGACCGGCGCCAGCGGCGGGCCGGTGGTGAAGTTAAAGAGCTGAGTCGACGTCGGACCGTAGGCGTAAGACACCTGGCTGACGACGGGCGGATTGCCGGCCAGCGGCGGCACGTCATAGCCGTCCTGGGCGTAAAAGATGCCATAGCCGCCGCGGACCACGAACTGCCTCTGCGGCCCGAAGTTGTAAGCAAAGCCGACGCGCGGTCCGAAGTTATGATAGGCAGTGTTCACCAGGCTGTCGGAATCGTTCGTGGGTGTGATGATCTGGCCGGTGGTCACATCGAAGTCCGCAATGCGGCCATCGCGCTCGTGGTACGACGGGAACATTTCCCAGCGTAAGCCGAGATTGAGCGTCAGGGACGGCGTGGCCTTCCAGTCGTCCTGGACGAAGAAGGCCCATTCAGTGGACCTCAGGTTGACGGGGTTATCGGTGCCCTCGTAGGTGCCGGAAGCGGCGGAAACCGCGCCCTGCCCGAGCAGGATGTCAGCCTGACCGTTTCCGATGTCACCGAAATTGCTCCAGTTCCCGTTGCTGTAGGTCGGCAGGAAGCCGGCGTAATTGAGCTCGCCCTTGAGATCGTAGTTGCTGCTGACGACGGCCAGCAAGGTGGGCCGCGCCGCAGTGCCGAATTTAACAGTGTGCTTTCCGTGAATGATGGTCACGTTGTCAGAGACGTAGAAGTTGTTGGAGCGGTTGTCGTAGAGGCCACCGTCTCCGAGGTACTCCAGGAAGCCGTTGCCGTAGACGCCTTCGAGCAGGCTCCCGGTCGTCGCTGGGGTGCCCTTGTTGCAATTGGGGATACCCAGCATGGTGCAGAAATCGGGCGGCCCTCCGCAGGCGCCCTCGACGCCGCAATTCAGGATGCCGATGTCCACGCGCGTCCAGCCGAAATTGGCCTCATTCAGGATGGAGGGGGTGAAAATGTGCGTGTCATCGATCACCACCTGGCGCGTGTTGCCGATCTCGGAGCCGGCGCCGAATCCCGCTGTAGGAAGGCCGGGAAAGAAGTTGGCCCGCAGGAAGTTCTGGTTATCGTAGGTGAAGCGCCCCGAAAGGTGGTTCTTGTCGGAAATCTTCTGATCGATCTTGGCGTCGTAGGAGTTGATACTCTCCGGGCTGTTGCGGTTGCCGGCATAATCGGGGGCGCCGGCGTTACTGTTAGGGTTGGCGGGCACAGGAAGATTCGGCAGCGGATAGGCGTTGATCAGCCCAAACCCTTGCTTGCTGAAAGTTGGTTGGCTCTGGAGGTTCGGGATGATGTTGCCGGAGAAATACTGGCAGGTGTTGACGACTCCAGGCGGCGCCGATGTTCCCGGCGTTATAGTGAGGTAGCCGCCGGAGATCAATGGATTGGCGGGGCAAGTCACCGGATTGATGATCGGGCCGGTGAACTGCGAGAAATCGCCCGTCCGCGAGAGCATGGTGGGCACCGTGCTCGTAAAAGGATAGGGCGAATTGTTGCTCTGGCCGAGGTAGTCGAAAAAGAAGAACGTCCTGTCTTTGCCGTTGTAATGGGGCAGGATCACAGGACCGCCGATGGTTCCACCGTACTCGTTGGTGCGGTCAATCGACTTGGGCAGGTTCTCCATGTTTTCGACCCAGTAGCTCGAATTCAGATCCTCATTCTGGCCGAAGTAATAGAGTTCGCCGTGCCAGTCGTTGGTGCCGGACTTGTAGAGCGTATTGATCACGGCGCCGCCGCGCCCGTACTCCGCCTTGGCCATGCTGGTGTCAATCTTGAATTCCTGAATGGCCTCGGGGTTCGGGAACACGCCGATGCTGCCGAACTGAGGCTCATTATCATCCACGCCGTCGAGGGTGAAGTCGTTGTTCGTCGGACGCTGGCCGTTGACCGAGATCAAAGCTCCGTCCGACCCCTGGAAGCGCGAGCCCGGCGTCGATCCGACCGAATTAGGGCCTCCTGGGACGCTGCCGGCATTCGGATTACCCCCATTGAACACGGCCTGTGTGCTCAAGGTATTCACGTAAGCGTTGGTGACTCCGGGTTGCAGGACAGCGAGTTGGCTGAAATTCTGGCCGTTCAGCGGCAGATCGACAATCTGGCTGCCGGTGATCACTGCGCCTCGATCGCTGGTCTCCGTTTGCAGATTCTCCACCGCACCCGCGCTCACCGTAATCGTTTGTTTGGCAGAGCCGACCTGGAGGGTAAGATCGACCTGCTTGACGTCGCCGATCTGAAGCGCCATGGGATCGCTGGTGGTGGTTTGGAAACCTTGCTTTGACGCCGAGACCTCGTAGTTGCCCGGATGTAAAACTGGGGGAACTGTGTAGGTGCCGTCCGCTCCGGTGACAGCATTGAAGGACTGGCCGGTTTCGAGATTCGTGACTGTGATGGCAGCGCTCGGAACGGCTCCTCCACTGGCGTCCCTGACCGTGCCAACGACGCCCGCGGCGGTGGTCTGGGCTCTAAGCGTCGAACCACATGCCATCAACAGAAAAAGCAGGGCGGGTAGCGAGAAAAGCACGCGTTTGCTGCCGACCATGGCTGGCCTCCCACTAGATGGAGTTGCACTTAGTGATGTCCAACTTAACCGTCTCGACAACCCGACGCGAGTGGAATAATCTCTCTACTCGAGGGGACTGTCAAGTTTTATTTTGGGGAGCTAATATGTCTCCATTAGGCAATCCTCGAACTTCGACTCCGCAGGCCTGAAACGGGGAATGTCCGTCGTCCGGGCCTAAGGCGGAATTCGCTTTTTTGGCGTTCCGACGGCCCAAATTGCCTTCTTGGTCTGAAACCGGCGCGTCACCCGGTCCAACTGTTCCCTGCGACAGCTCCCAACCCAGTGCTCCGCCACGACGTTCTGCCGGGGACTGCGATAGGCCGCGCGAATCAACCCGTTGCCGAGGCCTTCCGGCGCCATCGCGTCCGCTGAACTTTCCAGTAAAGCACCCGGAAGGTCGCGAATTCACACGGCTAGAGGGTTTTCAGGTACTCGATCAAGTCCCATTTGTCACTGTCCTTTAACTCGACGCCGTAGGCATGCCCGGCGTTCGAGTTTCCGGGAAAACACACCTCATATTTGAAGCCCAAACGCTCGGTGTCCGGGGCCACCGTTACGAAGCCCACGTTCTTGGGATCGTATACGTCGTAGCCGGTGTAAAACACGGTAGGCCGCTTGTCCGCGGCTTGTAGCAAATCCCACAATGTTGGTACGGAGCCATTGTGCAGATAAGGCGCCCGCGCCCAGACGCCGTCAAGGGGAGTATTACTGTAGCCGTTCGTCTTGCGGTAGGAGTCGAACTTGAAGGGCGGAGTATTGATGGCATGGAATCGTTCCACGAGTTCGGGCGTGAAGGAATCCAGACGGTGGCGGTCGGTGCCGATGGTTTCGATCGGGGTCACCTGGCCGGTCTGGGGCGACCCGAAAGCGTGGCACCCCGCGCACTCCCGGTCATAGATCGCCTTGCCGCGCGCGGCCTTTGCCGCGTCGATGGGGAACGGAAAGGCCGGCGGCTTAAGATCCAGCAGAAAATCTGTCACTTCCTGGAAACTCGCTGGAATCACTGACTGCGGCGTAGCGCCCACCGCCATGGCGGCGGCGTAGTTGCGCTCGTGCAGATTGTTATTGTTACCGTCCCAGTGCAGGTAAAGGTTTTCCCGCGGTCGCTGGTTCCAGATCTGAGGTAGATCGACGGTGCCGATCGTGCCGTCGTCCGGCATGTGGAACACGTTGAACTTGGTGGGATTGAAGGTGTCCACTCGGCCGCGTCCCTGTGTCGGCCGGCTGTCTTGCCAGGCGTAGGCCGCCTTTTGCGTGAGCAGGCCATGCTTGGCCACCGGAATGATGAGAAACCGGTAGACGAGGCCCTCAAACCACGAGGTGTGATGAACCTGGTTGATCGCGCTCAGCACATTTTCGGGAGTAAATCGTGGGTCGCCCGCACAGGCGTAAAGAAAATGCTGAAAAGACTCGAGGTCAAGACCGTGCGCCGGCGCGCCCAGGATCACCTTGGCCGTGTCACTGGGCGAGGTCCGGTAAGTCCCAGTATGACAGAGCGAGCAATTAGCCTCGAGGGCCGGATACCCGATGTGACGTAGCGAGAATCCAACCGGGGTTTCGTGCCCGGGCTCGAAGATGAATCCGAACGACGCCCAGCCACCCGGGCCCGGCATCTTCTCCGGGAACATCGTGGGTAGCACCTGCCAGATGTAATACGGCAGGCGGCTGTCGGTGCTCAAACCGATGGCACCGTACTTAAAATGCTCCTCCGGCGTTGCCCCCTCAAAGTCCGGTTGCGCCCGCAGCAAGTAGTACCACAGGCCGTAGCCGATCAGCGCACCCACGAGCACTACTACAGCCAGCGCCACCTTCACCCAGGTGGTATGCCAGCCGGCGCTCAGCCAGGCGCCGAAGCTCTTCAGCGCCCGGACGGCGCCGCCCAGGCTGAGGCGATTTTCGGGAGCCAAGGCCGGATTCAACAGGATCAGGAGAAGCACGCCGAGGCTCAGGTCCGTCGCCAGAGCCGTCCGGACGACCGCCGGCGGCGAGGGCTGGCGCAGCAAGTAGAACCAGAAAGCGGAAGCGATCAGGCGCGACAACACCACCAGTTTGGTATACGTAGGATGACGCGAAGGCGCTACCGCCGCCGGTATGTAAAAGATGCAAAGCGTGACCAGCAGCATGCCCACGTTTTGGAGCCAGAGCATGGAGGTCTCGGGCGACAGGTCAAGGCCCGCCAGAAGCATGTCCGGCGCAAACAGAGCGGGAATGGCGAAACAGAGGTTGACTAGAATTCCGATCCAGACTATCCGGCCGAACCATTTTTCCGCTCTGCCCACCGTAGTTCCTCCTCCGGCGCCGTCCGTCAAACGCCCCCTTACTCTTGGCTCTTACTGCGTCGCTTCCAGGTGATCCAGGACGAACGGAAAAACGTCATTTACCGCGTTCTTCCCGTAGATGCAGTCGATGTGCCCGTAGCCCGGAATCACATGGCGCTTGTAAAGGCCGGCCCCGTTGGCCGCGGCCAGATCGTTCATGGTGATTTCAGTGCTCTCAGGCAGGAAACACTCGTTCTGCGCTCCATGAATAAAGGTGATGGGAATCGCGAGCCGGTCCAGGTGCGGCAAATACACTTCGCGGCCGTCGTAATCGACCAGATGCCCGGTGTTGGTGAGCCGCTGCAGGTGCACGAACGACTTCATGTTGGCCACTCCGAACATCTCGTGCAGAGTGTCATGCGTGGCTTCGTTCAGGTTGGCGTGCTCGTAGAGCGGCGCGTACATGAACGTGATGCGATGGCAGGTGGCGTTGGTGCAGCGATTCTTCACCTCGATCGGGTAAAGCTTAAGCGCCGCGTCGTAGACCTTGGCCAGCAGCCCCTCGTGATTGTCCACGTAAGCCGTGAGCGACTCAACGCCCACGGCCTTCAGGAACGAGGGCACGTGCAAGCCGGTCTTGAGATGAGTCGCGAACGGTGCGCGGATTTGGGTGGCGATCTGTGAAGCTACTGCTGAACGAACACCCTTCAGGCCCGCCAGCATCGCCATGAAGAACGTCGTAGAGCCCCAGCAGTGCACCACCATCTGCACCGTTTTAGCGCCCGTCAACTCCAGAACCTTGGCTACCGCGGCCGGATAATCGCGCGTAGCCACGTCGTCGCCGCTCGCTTGGAGGGTGGCCGCGGGCAACGCGATGCTGGACCGGTAATCGAGCAGCCAAACGTCGTATCCGTGCGCGAAGAGATATTCGAGTAGATTGGTTTCGATGGTGTCCATCGAGAAGATCAGGCTTGACACTCCGAGCCCGTGCGAGAGGATCACGGGCCCTTTGGCCCCACCCTGGTAGCGCGTGAGGCGCAAGGCCACGCCGTCGTCCGTCTTGAAGAAGGCCACTTGGGGCGCGGCCACGCGCAGCGGGCGCTTCAACCGCGGAGGAGCGTCGGCGTTGAAAACTGCGGGCTTCACGAAAACGTCGGCATAAGTGTCGAACAGCGGGCCCAGGAAGAAGCGGGCGAACTGGGACGAGTCCTGGAGCCGTGCTTCAAGGTTGGGGGCGTTGATCACTTTCATGGTGGTGAGCTGGCGAGCGAAGTCCTCGGGGGCGATTCGGAGCATTCCCTTGCCGAGAATCGGCGTCGCCGCGCTCTCGCCGTCGTAAATCGTGATGTAAAGCGTGGTTGTGGCAGGCCACACGTCGAAAACGAAGTCCGGGTGCGTCACCTTGAAACCTTCGAAGTAGTAGGTGCGGCCCTCATCGGTCACCATCTTCATGCGGTATTGCATGTTGTGCGTATCAACGTTGTTGGCGTCAACGGTGAACAGGTTGAAGCGGCCTTCGGCGACGGTGAGGGGCCGGGGAGAAAGCGCTGGAGCCACCACGGTTCCCACCATACGCGCTTCGTGCGCCGGATTTGAGATCATGTCATTCAGATCTTCGCTGGCGATGGTCAGCGTGAACTGAAACGGCGAATTGCCAGTCTGGCCCTGATCGAACCCGCTCTGGAAACTGCCGTCGATGTGAAGGGGCGCCGAGGCGGTCCGGACCTGGGAAGAAAAATATCCTTTCATGGTCTCGGTGAATTCGATTCCGGCCTTCACGGCCACCGCGGCACGCGGGGCTGACGGGAGCGCGTAGTCGATCTTCCAACCCCGGTCCTGCGCGAGAACGGCCACAGCCCGTTCTGCCACGGCCGAAATCGTGAGCAGAGGATTCACGCCCAGCGGTCGCGGAATCACTGAGCCGTCCATCACGTACAAGCTGTCATACACGGCGTTGCCCGCCTTGCCCGAAAACACCTGGCCCTTATGGTTCACCACGCCGCCCGAGGCGTCGTCCGCCATCACGCATCCGCCGAGGGGATGCACGGTGGTGAGATTGCTATGCAGCAGCTTGCTCCAGAGCGGATTGTGGACAAACGTTCCGCCGAGCGCTTCGGTGGCCTGTTTCAACCGGTCATTCACTTTCTCGAAGATCGGCTGGTCACCCACGCGGGGCCAGTCCAGGCGGAAATTGCCCTGGTCATCCAGGCTCATTCGGCCGCCGGCGTTGTCGTGCGTCATTACGAGATAGGTCTGGGTACGATTGACGGGACCGTGATAAGGGCCCTCGAAATCCGTCAGAAGCTCGCGCTCCTTTTCGCGGATGCGTTCCGCCGGCGCCACGGGCTCAGGCGAGCCCGCGACCGCGGCAGCGGCGGCAAACGCGCCCGGCAGGAATACGCCGAGCGGCCCTGGCGGCGAGCCTTCCTCGGCCACCATGCCCTCGTCGAGCGCCTGCTGATGACGCATATCGATAATGCCCGTGATGCAAGGTCCAACGGGGGGAATCTGACCTGGTTTGTGATGGCCCCAGCCGACGCCATTGATCACCTGCGCCGTGTTGTAACCGAACGCCAGCACGTCGCCGTTGCCGGTGAAACGCTCCCCGAGCTGGTCGGACACAGCGAGTCCGCGCTGAGCCGATCGGAGCAGAATTTCGGTAGAACCCAAAGTGCCCGCGCCCAGTATGACAAGGTCGGCGCGGATCGTAATGAGCGGCGCCTTGAAGATGGCGCGGCCGGCGCCCAAGATTTCGCATTGCACGTTCCACTGGTTGTTCGCCCGCTCGACGGTATGAACGGACACCTCCGTAAAGATTTCTGCGCCGTGGTTCCAGGCGTCGGGAAGGTAGTTCATAATGAGCGTATTCTTGGCGGCGTAGTTGCAGCCGGTCACGCAGTCGCCGCAGCAGGTACACTTGTGCTGCTCAACGCCTACGTGGTTTGCGCCATCGACGGCAAAGTTAACGTTGATGGGTGGGCAGTAGAACTTCTGACCCAAGTGCTGGGCCGACTTTTCCAGGGCGCGAAGCTTCGGAAGCTCGGGCCAGCCCTGTGGGTAGGGCGTGGGCTTGAGCATCTCCTCGGTGCGCGCGTACTCCTCCTCAAGAGGCGTGGCGTGGTCGATTTCGAGCCTGCGGTCCGCCGACTGCGGATTGCGAAGCTCACGCGGCCAGCGCGGATCATCAAACACGCGGGGCTCCGCGCGCAGGGCCACATTGGCGTTGACCAGCGAAGTGCCTCCGAGGCCGCAGCCTACGAAGACGTTGATGTCCGGATTCACGTGCAGGTCATAAAGTCCGGTGCTTGACCCCACGTGCTCCCCGCCGGGCAGGTGAGCCTGGATCTCGGGCACGGCCTCCGTGGAGCGGCGGGGATACTCGCCAGGCTGAAACTCGCGCCCGCGCTCGAGCACGCATACTTGCTGTCCTGCACGTGCCAGCCGCGAAGCCGCGATGGCCGCGCCGTAACCCGATCCGACGACGACCACGGCGTAGTGCTCTTTGATGGTTTCAATTGGAGATGACAGGCGACCCATGCGGCCTCCTTCGTTATGACCATCCTCTGTCTTCGTTTAGACGTACCTTTGTGCCTTCGGACCGACGCCTTCACGGCGCGCCAACCGGGTTATAGGGCGCGTATTCCCGGATCACAAACTGGTTCGTGAAGGCGAGGAAACGGAGCTGCCCTTGCGCCTTAAGTTTGGGATCGTCGGTTCCGGTCACCTGGAACGAAGCCAGGAACTGCGCGAAGCTCGCCACCGCCGCCGGGTCCTCGAAAGTCTTAAACTTCAGGAGGCCGGTACCAAGCTCGCTGCCGTTGGCGGTGCGAGTGAGGTGACAGTATGCCGTGGTGTAGTCGTGCAGCACTTGCTGCGCGCCGACGACGTTCGCATTCGGGTCGCGCTGCATGTACTTCTTGGCGAAGAAAAGGTACTCGTTCTTCTTTCCGTCCTGGAAATACAGGTGGTAGTCCATCTCGGCTTCCTGGGTCGCAGGATTTATGCGCAGGTAGTTGAAGTAGCTCTTGAGGGGATCGATGGTGAAGGTCTGCGGCCCCTGCCCGGGAAAATCGCCGAATTGAATGGTGCCTGAGAGCTGAGCCTCATGCTCCGTGCCCTCGAAGAACTCATTGAGATCGCGAATGAGCATGTGCACCTGAAAACTGCAGCTGACGCTGCCGGCCGGAGCCCCCGGGGCCGGTACGCGGGCTTCGATTTGCAGATCCCCCGTCCGGCCCGCGGGCACCGAAAAGCCGGCGAAAAAGTAGCCCACCATTTGCTCGTCGAACTCCATGTGCAGACCGTCGGGCATGCGGATGTCGAGCAGAGGTTCAAGGAAAACGGTGGCGGGCATCTGTCCCGCCTGACTGCGGGTGAGCGTGTAATCGAAGCCGAACTGCGACTGTCCGTTCGAGCCCGTCGTGACCTGGAAAATGCCCAGCCCACCCGGCCCGAAGAGGTCGGCGAGTCCCGGCGGAGTGGCGGTGACATACTTGCCCACCATAAAGTCGGGGGCGACCACGCGGATTTCGTCATGGAACGGCGTGAAATCGTCGAGCTCAAAGTGATCCTGGCCCAGCACGGGATGAACGAGGCCTTCGAGCAGACCCATAAAGTTGTAGTGGGCCTCGATGCGACCGTCGGGCTTCAGGTCGAATTCGAGATAGGCCGCCACTCCGGTATCGGTGGCGTTGGCCACGGCCCGCATTTCCCAAACGCCGGCTAGCTGCGAAGGAGTGGGCGCCGACGAGCGCTGATAAAGCGTGTCGTGATCGGCCGTAGTCATGTGGTCGAGGCCGTAGACGCGCGTCATGGGGAACGTGAACATGCGCGTTCCGTTCGGATAATTGCCCAGGTAGACGCGGCCGATCAACAGGTCGTGGTCGATTACCTTGAAGATGTCGTAGAACACGTTCCAGGGCGGATCGGTGTAGCGCAGCAGGACGTAGTTGCCGGCGTCAAGCGTGCCGGCGGGTTTAGCAAGAGTGATCTGCTGAAGTGTGTTGTTGACGTTGATGCGGCCGTCGGAGTCGCTGGTAACGCCCGTGAGTCCCGTGGAGGTGCGGGTAAACTTCTTCTTGAAGCCGGCAAAAAGTGCTGTGGAGAGGGTGTTCAGGATGTGGCCTTTCGGAAAGAAGCCCTTCCAGTCAGTGTCGTTGCGCACCAGGCGCTGCGCGAGGTCAACCGACCACTGCCCGGTGTTGACCATGATGTCCATGGGCTGGGTTTCGACGCGCGTGAAGATGCGCTCGAGGTCATCTTCGTCGTCGCTAATGGCCGCAAGCGGATCAATGGAGTGGACGGCCACTTGACCGGCCGGCGCAGGGTAAGGCAGCCCTTGGTAGCTCTGCACCATGCGCTCGGCTGCGCGCTCGCTGAGCGCCGAGATGGTAAGGAACGGGTTCACATTAAGGGCGGACGGCAGCAGAGCGCCATCCACCACGAAGAGGCCCTGATGGACGCTGCCTAGGCCGTCGAAGACGCGCCCAAACTCATCGGCGGCGCCCTGCATGTAATCCTCACCAATGGGACAGCCGCCGATCGGATGGGCCGTAATCAGCGTGCCCATGTTGGTGAGGCTCCAGATGGGATTGGCGATGAAATGGGCGTCCAGGGCGCGGGCGTGGCGCCGCAACTCCTCATTGATGAGCGTGAAGATGGGCTCGCGGCCGGCGCCGTCCCAGTCGATCTCTACTTTGCCGTTAGGGTCGAGCACACTGGTGTTCAGGCGAATGGTGCCTCTGGCGTCGTCGCTGGCCATCACAAGGTAAAACATGCTGTGGTTGAGGGCGTTGTCGGCGACATAGGGAGCAAAGGGGTTGTCGCGGGCAAGGCGCACCGCCTCCGCCGATTCATCCGCAACTTCGGTAGGCTCGCCACCGAGCGCCCCAAATGCCGTCATGAATGCGCCCACGAACGCCGTTGGGTAGGAGAGGTCTTCCACGGTGAAGCGACGGCCGACGGGAAGCAGCGGGTTGTAACGGATCGCGCTCACGATGGTGGGGCCGGGCGCGTCCGTCTTGCTCCAGGGATTCTCCGGGTGATTGCCGAAGCCAAGCACATCGGTACGATAGGCGGAATTGAAAGCGATGCCGAAAAAGTCGCCATTGCCGCTGAAGCCGGTTCCGGCGCGCGGCGAAAGCGAGAGGCCGTGAATCTCGGAGCGCAGCAGAATCTCGGTGCTGCCGATCGATCCAGCCGAGAGCACCACGGACCCGGCGTCCAGGGTGAAGCCCTCGGGAAACAAATTCCCCGGGAAGTCGCCACGGTAATGGCGGCCGTGGATTCTCCAGCCGCCATCGGCCAGCTTTTCCACCCAATCGACGTGCACTTGGGTGAAGATTTCAGTGCCGTTGCGCTGAGCGAGCGGCAGGTAGTTCATATAGAGCGTATTCTTGGCGCCCACGTTGCAGCCTGTCACGCAGTCGCCGCAGTCGGTGCACGGCTTCTGCACGACCCCCTGGGCGTTGGGTCCGTCCACGGTGAAATTCACCACGATGTTGAGGGCGCCGGCCTGATTGCCGATTTCGGCAGCGCGGCGCTGCATGGCCTGCACCTTGAGCAATTGCAGGGCTCGCGGGTGAGGATTGGCGGCCAGCGTCTGGCGGGCGCGGTCATAGTAAGGGCTCAGCACTTCGCGGGTGACGGTGCGCGGCCAAGCGGGCTCCTGGAACACTTCTTCGTCCGGTAAAATGGCCACGTTGGCGTTCACCAGCGAGGTGCCGCCCAGGCCTGAGCCCTTGATGACGGCGATATCCTTGTAAACGAGAAAATCGTAAAGACCGAGGGGGTTGGTGAGCGGATTGTACGCCGCCGCTGTGGCCGCCGGAAGCGTGTCGGGAAACTGGCCGACGGGCCATTCCTTGCCGCGCTCCAGGATGCAGATGGACTTCCCAAGCCCCGCACCGGAGAGCCTGGTGGCGGTGATAGCGCCGCCGTATCCGGAGCCGATTACCACCACGTCGTATGCCTTCTGTCGTTGATTCCAGTCTCTGGCGAGCATTTCCGCCCCTTTCGCCCTCAGTTGCCTTGGCGCGGCGTTTTGCCCGTGCCGACCCTAAGTGAGGGATTGTGTGTACACCGGTGTGTCTTCGTCGCTGTCCTGGTAGTAGGACACCTGCCCAGATGACCCGTCGAGCTGGATAATGGCATAGCCGTGATTGTAGAGTCCGCCGGTGGCGCTCACTCGGAGGAAGTTGCCGTCATCGCCCTTCACCACCGGCACGTCGGAGTATTTCGGTTCCTTGGCAAGCTCGTCGATGCCGACGGGGAAGGCACCGTGGCCCAAGCAGCAGCTCCGCGCCAAGCCCCTGTATGACTCGTACACCACGAAGTCGTGCTCGTGCCCCCAGATCCAGTAGCTGACCTGGGGCAGCAGGGGGGCCACCTGGGGATAAAGCCGCAGATTAACCTCATTGTTGTCGATGGAGTCGAACGCAGTGAAGAGTTGGTGATGCGAAAGTAGAATGGTGCGCCGGCCGCCGGCGTTCTTGACCTTGTCGGTAAGCCAAGTGGCTTCAGTATCCTGGAGGTAGGTGGCGCCCTCTCCGCCTCCAGTAGGATTGTGGTCGTGGTAGCCCGTATCGAGGGCGACGAATTGCCAGTTGGTGTTGCGCAGGCAGAAATAACTGGCAGGCTGCCCGAGCTGCTTGATCATTTCGTAGTAGGGAACACCACCGGAGTACATATCGTGATTACCGGCAAGCGAGAACGTCGGGATGCGGTCGAGGTTGGGACCGAGGTTCAGAATTTGCCGCCAGATATTCAGGAAATAATTCGCGATCTCGAACTGCGTGCCGGCGTAATAGATGTCGCCGAGGTGGATCACGACGTCCGGGTTCTTGTTGGCAATCTGCTTCAAGACCTCTTTGGCCGCGTCCTGGCCGGTGCCCCAATCACCCACCACAGCCACGGTGGCCCGGGCCGGAAGCTTTTTGGGGTCTTCAATGACGAAATCGCCCAGATTTTTGTAGACGATGTAGGGGATCTCCTTTTGCTGGGCGACAAAGTACTCGGCGTACTTCGCTGCGGCCTCGGCATACGAAGGATCACAATCGCCGAACTTGGCGAGCTCGTCTTTGTAGCGCTGCTCGTCGGCGTTGTTACCCGTAATCTTCGCCTTCGCCAGCTTCAGCGCCGTGAGGGAGCAGAACCCCGCCGTCTGAGCGATGCCTTCCGTGGCAGGCTGAACGGCCGTGGCCTCCTGAACCGGCTGGCCACTCGTCACCTGGTTGCCATAAGCGATGGCCTCCGCCGACATGGGGTCTGGGACGTCGGGCCGCCCGCTTACCGTGCGCGCGCCGCCCACGTCCTCCACCTGCGCTCCGGCAGCGCGCTGGGCCGCAACCTCGTCCACGGCGGACTGCCAGATTGAAAGCTCAGGGTCGTGGAATTGTTTGAAACGTCCCATGGGGTTGGCTCCTCTCTTCTCACACTGACGTCATGGCCCGAAACAGGTCCACCAGCCCGGCTCCCTGATGCGCACGATCGCGACCGAGGTCTGTGGCCGTTTTCAGGAAAAGCTGCTTCACGCGCTCCGGGTCGGCGCGAAACTCCCGATGAGCGGATAGGAACGCCGCGATGGCGCCCGAGACATGCGGCGCCGCGGCGCTGGTGCCACTCATCTCCTCGTACTCGAATCCCTTGTCGAGGTGAATGGAACAGGAAATCACTTTCTCGCCGGGGGCTACCAGGTCGGGCTTCATACGGCCGTCACCGGTAGGGCCTTTCGAGGAAAAATACGACACGCCGTAGCGATGCGGCGCGCTCTTGTGCACCGAACCGACTACGATCGCAGCTTCGGTGTTGGCGGGATCCGTAATCGACGACCCTATCGACACCGCCACCTGCTGACCGCTGTCGAGCGTGATCCGGCCGTAACCCCAGTTGCCGCACGAGATCACCACGATCAGCCCGGAATCCACCGCACGGGTCACCTCTTCGCACAAGGGACTGTAGCCGCAACCATAACTCTGCGGGTCGTATGGGTACCCCAAACTCATGTTCACGCCGTCGACACTCGTGGCTTGACTGCCGTCGTTCACCTTACGCAAGTACTCGAGGGCACGAATCGCCGTCGAGGACGAGCCCGTTCCGTCATCGTTCAGTACCTTGACGTTCACCAGCCTTGCGAGCGGCGCCACGCCCGAGGGACCGGCGTTCAAGTCCGTCACCTGCGGATCGGGCTGCTCTTCGAGGAAACTCGCAGCCCGGCAAGGCTTGCCCTCCGGCGCCCTCCCGGCGATGATGCCGGCCACGTGCGTGCCATGCCCGTTCAGATCGTCGAGGGTATTGGAGACGGAGAAGTTGCGGCTGAGAGCGGCGTCAACAGTGTTGAGCGCCGCGAAGTGCGGATGCTCGGCGTGAATGCCGGTGTCCATCACCGCCCAGGTAATCCCCTGCCCTCGTGCGTCGAAGGTGCGCCATGAAGGCGCGGCCTTGACGGTCTCAGCGGACTGGAGCAGGTGACCGTAAATGATCTCGTCTTTCCAGATCTGATAAACCCACGCCGTCAGCTTTGCGAGCTCTTCGATCTGGTCAGGGAGGAGCGCAGCAAAGATGTAAAAGTCGCTCTCTGTAAACCCAACATTGTGCCCGGCGAGGAACGCTTTGACTTTGTCCTTGGCCGGCCCAACACCTAATTCGGGCCGCTCCTTCGAGTCGCGGAGGCTGATAATAACGGCTGTCGGTTGCGGGGCAGGATTCTGTGCCTGGGCGTCCATTTCCCGGCGCACAGGAGCCGAAATGACGAAACTCTTGAAGCTCGGCATATGCCGCTTATCAGTCATAATGAAGCGCCACGCCAGGGATGTTCTACGGCCGGCAAACCCAGAAGCAGGCTCGCACTGTCGAGACTTTATAGATCAGGTCAGCCGGCTTGTCAACCTCGTTGGTCCTCGTGCTTCCGCCGAGGAGCGCCTCCCGTCGGTGGCAGCCCTTAGTCCGTAGTCAGCCGCCTGCAGTACCCACCCAGAATCACTGCTGGGGCGCGCCGACGCCAATTAACGAGAGACTCTGACCCAGCGTTCCCGGAAACTGAACGCTCAGCAGTGCCACGACGGGAAGCAGAACGTAAGTAAAAATGCGAAAAACAAATTGAGCCGGGATTGAATGGGATCGGGAACCGTGGCAACGACAAAGTCGATCGTGTATTGGCTGCGAGGGTCCCCCTCCGGCCATTCTGTTGTTCCAGGCTGAGCGCCAAAATACTCTTCGAGCAGTTGGACCGCTTTGCCCGATGACGCGTCGGCAGTCGGCCGTTGATTCGAGTCCCGGCCCTTGTCCTCCTATCCAGTTGTGCTCCGGGCCTCGACCTTGGAGGCGGCCGGCGGTCGTGAATTTCAGCGCCACCGGGAGGACCGCCGCCAGTAATGCCAGCAGCGGGATGAACACTAAGAATGTCTCAGCCTTACCCATAGATGTCACCGCTTTGGACGCCTGTCCTTTTGCTTGCAGACTCTCGACCGGGATAGTGAAACTGGCCATCAGGCCGTTTCACACGTCGCGACGCGGGCAGTTCCGGCCATCCGATTCTGCCGCATTAGCGTGAGGTCGGTCGTATTGGGTCGGCCTTCGCAAGGACGCGGCTCAGGGCTCAGAGACTCAACAGGCCCCGGAAGAAGTCGTTCAGCAGCCGGTTGTTGGGATCATATGTCTTTCGCGCGTTGGCGAAGGTTTTCCATCGATCCCCAAGCGCCTTCTGAGTTTGGGCTCCCGTGACCGCGGCGGTTTGATTCAGCAACGGTATGCCGCCCTGACCGCTGCAGAGTTCGTTGTAAGCCTCCAGAAAGCCGTCCCAACCCGGGTTCGCCGTCGACACCGGGTCCACGGTCATCGCGTTACCATCATAGGAATAAGACAGCAAGGATTCCTGATCTTTCGTGACGCGGTAACCAACGCTCAGCATGTTGGAACGATACCCTTTTTGCTTGTAGTAGTTCTGAGAGAATTGAACATATCCCGCCAGCACACTGGGGAATCGCGCCTCGGGAAATGCCCAGAAGCTGAACGTGTACCGGCTATCGTTTGACGGCGACGGATAGCGAATCATCTGTTCGGCAGCAATGGTGTTATCGCTGCGAATCAAGTTTGTGAGTTTGAAGCGCCACATCGCACAGAAGCCGTCAATGACACCATAGCGAATGGTCGGATCAGAGATTTCCGCTTCCACCTGCCGGCAGAACGCCGGCCCGGCCGAGCCCCATAAATAATTGCGCAGCGGCCAGATGACACGGTTTGGACTACCCGAGGCTCCGGGGTTGTACTTTCGAAACTCGACCGTAATCAGGTTCTGGAATGGGAAGACGTAGTACATCATCGATTCCCCCAGTGCGAACAGATCGGGGAGCTTCTGGATAAAGTCCTCCACGGTATAGGTTTCGTGATAGACCGCCATGGGCTGCATGGGGCGCACGCGAAAAGTCGCCTCGGTAATAATGCCAAACGTTCCATAACTTGACCGGACTTGTTGAAGCAACTCGGGTTGACTCTCGTTGACCTCCAGCAGATCGCCGGAGGGCAGCACCATTTTCACGCCGGTAACGTATGAGCCCACTTGGCCATATTCGCCGGGCATCGAAGCGTCTTTTGTTCCCGAGCACGCGGCGCTGCCCGCAGACAGATTGCCGATTTCCGTATTCACGTTAAACTGCAGTCCGCGTTTCTCGAGCTCCTGGGCGATATCGATGTACAGCGCTCCAGCCTGAGCCGTGACCGTGTCGGCCGTAATGCTTAGAATCTTGTTCATATTGGACATTTTGAGGAGGGTTCCGCCGTCCGCAGTCCCGCACCTCGCCGTGGAGTGGTTGGAACCTACGGCTCTGACCGGGGATGGATATTTGGCCGCGTCCTTCAGAATCGCGACGACGTCCTCGGTAGAATTGGCCTCTACAATGATCGACGGATGCGAAACCAGATCTCCGAACCAATTTGTGACTGTAAGGGTCGGCATGACGATGTATCCTCCTGTTGCTTAAGAGTCGGATAAACCGAAACCGTGTCAAGGAACGAGGTGGAAAAGTACGCCCGACGCGCGCGATTTTATCCGCACCAGTGGCAAAAGTCCAGTTCTTGTACTCGTTTGTACTTGTTTGACTCACTTGTACAGCAAAGTGAGAAGTTCCTGTTTCGCGAAGCAGAAAGTTCCTAATCAGAACCGGCAGACTGGCCGGATGAACGAACAGGAGATGCCGGGGTTGAGCGCAAGAGATTGAGATCGGTTGCAGGCGTTGCATGAAGCGACGAAAAGGCCATTTGACGCAACGGACACCGGCAACGCAGTTGAGGGGCAGCGATCCCTGGTTACGGAAGCTGCGGATTAAGGGTCAACGGGAGAGGGTGACGAGATGGCCGATTCGACCGCTTCGCCCGCAAAAACTCTGGCACTCCACTCGTATCGCGGATAAGATCACCGCAGCGTGAACCGAGCGCCGGACGAGAGCTTCGCTTCGTCCACATCGATTCGATCTCGGAAGAGACACGCCAGGAGTGAATCCTAGCTGACGACGAAGGAACGCCGAGCGCGCCTGGGGGAGGACAAGCCGTGATTAACATCAGCTCGCTTGACACGATCATTGCCGTGGTTCTGGTGATTCTGGTTCTAAGTTTGGTGGTCCAGGCCGCTCAGAATGCACTTAAGAAGGCGTTCGACATCAAGTCAAGACAAATCCAAGACTCACTGATCGATCTGTTCGAGAGCGTCGTGCCCAACGTGACCCGGCCGGACCTTAGGGGTGTGTGGGTTCGGATTACCGCTTCTTCGCCGATACTGCGCTTGCTCCATCGGGGTCAGCATCCAGCCGATCCGACTGCACATCCTGATCCCCGGGTGCGGGAGCTCTTGGCGGCCGTCACTCAGCGAGCCAAGGCGATCGGTCGGACGAATATCACCGGCAAACTGTCTTTGGAGTCTCTGCCCAAAAGCGACCTGCTGAACGCCGTGAGGAGGGTGCCCATCGGCAATCTCTTTCCGGGCCTGGCCGACAAGCTCCAACAGGCTTACCAGATTGCGAACGCCGCGGAAGCGGCCGTTACGTCAATTCAGCGAGATCTTGCCGGTACCCTCAGCACAAGCTTCACCTGCCTGCGGGAAAAGCTGGCTCCACTATTCAATAACCTCGAGGCCCTCGCGGCCGGAGGAGCCATCCAAACCGGCTCATTGACAGGCGACGTTGCGAACCTCCGCGATATAAATTGGGACGCTATATTTGCAGCGCTCAGTGACGTCCAGCAAGAGATTCGCAGCGAAATTGCCCAAGCCAAGATGGCGAACCAGCCGGTACAGGTTACAGCTTTGACTGGCCTGGATGCGGGCCTCAACGACCTGGCGTCAAAGCTGGCCGAGCTCCGCCGCAAACTGTCCGTTGCGCTAGCCCCCATCAGCGCGAAGATCACGGAGATAGAGAACGCCTATGATTCCGTAAGGCAGAGCCTTCAGGAGCGGTACTTTCGCAGCATGAGAACTTGGGCCATGGTCATCAGCTTCATAGTGGTCGTGGTGCTGAACGCCAGTTTCTTCAACGTCTACACCGACATCGCGACGAGCGACGCCAAGCGCAATCTCGTGCTGCAATCGCGGGAGGAGATCGAAAAGCTGTACAACCAGACGAATCCGGCCCTTGGGTCAGGGCAGAGCCAAGGGAAAGGAAGTCCTCAGGATCAAACCGCTGTGCAGGAGTGGTTCAAGGCGGCACAAAGGGAAATAGACAACAATTCCAGCATCTACACGGGTTTCGGATTCACACCCCTTGGCTGGAGCCAAAGCAAGGCGTGGTGGCTAGGCCTCAAAACGACGTCCAAAGGATGGGGCGCCCGTCGTATTCATGACCTCAAGGTCCTCCTCGGATGGATCATCATGGCGCTGCTGCTGAGCGTGGGCGCGCCGTTCTGGGAGGATGCGCTCGAATCGCTGCTGGGGGTCAAGAACGTGCTGCGCCAGAGAGCAGGCGGCTCGACCTAAGCCAAGCCCGGGATAACGCATGTATAATCCTGTTGAAAAACTCAGGAACCTTGTAACCGAGTCCCGAACCGATTTGCGATTTAACGAGGAGGTAGACCCTTGGCCAGCATGACAGTAAGTGACAATTCGAGCGTGTCTTTAACGTTTCCACCCGCTGGCGGCTCAGCTTTTCTGAAGTACTTGCTGAGTCCGGGCACCATCGGTGTTGAGCTCACCCAAAAGCAGAGTCCGGAGGCGGTGCTCGACCAGCTAGTGCCCAGCGGCTTGAAGATCACGGCGCCCGTGAAGTTGGGCGCTACTAGCGAAGAACTGACTATTCAGCCTGGGCTCCAGGGGAGACTGGGCGTCAAGACCGGCACGCTCTTCGATCCCAAGACGGACGACTTCGGCGACTCGGTTCCCATACCCTCTGGTCAGGCTTATGTATCGGCTGGCATCACAGCCACCCTCAGCGCGGGGCTGACGGATCAGTCCGGCGACCTGCAGTTCGGTTTTTGCGCCGGGAGTGCAGTCACCCTTACGAACTATCGCCTGTTTGACACCAACACCAAGGTCACGTCAGCCATCCAAGCCCTCTTTCAGGATTTCACCATCCCTGCCGACCTGCAGGACGTCGAGAACATGACTCCGAACACGCTGGCCACCGTGGAAGGGACGGGTTCCTTGCAGTTCTCGGCCACGGCCAACCTGGCCGCCGTGACGAATCCTCTTGCCACTCTCGCCCTGGGTTCGGTGGCCACGCTGAGTATCAAGCCCGGAGAGTCACTGTCCCTGGGAGCCGTCGTGACCCTGACGGGCGGATATCAAGTTCGCGTACGCCGGCTGGATGGAAGTAAGTTTCAACTGGGATATGAGAAAAAGCAAGGTCAGACCCTGGCGGTGACAGCCTCGGCGAAGACCGGTCTCACCGCGGCCCTGGGTGGATTCGATCTGATTGCGAGTCTGTTGAAAGCTATCAGCGCCGACCCGGTCGTTGACAAGGACACTTTCGGAAAACAAACCGGGCTCACAGACAGCGAGATTTCATCGATTGCCGCTGCCGTTAAGGCGGGGATTGACCGTAGCCTGGCGCTTGCTCTTTCGAGCGAGCTCGACCTTTCCGCCGGATCGGCTGCGGCCTTCAGCTATGAGATCGATCTCGACTCTCTCGACGACCAAGGCAGACAGGCTGTGCACAGCGCCTTGGATGGAGACCTGGAAGGTCTCGAAGGCGCCGATCATGCCGGAGTGACACGACTGACCAGTGTGTTCAGCTCGCTGCGCGAAGGGAAGCGCACCCTCAAAGTCAACATGCTCGGCATTTTCAATTTCGGCAGCGTCGTGGATCTGCTCAAGAACGGCAGGCTGATCGTGGATCGTGACACCGGCGCGATTACCATCGCCGACCAGGCAACAGCAAGCAGGATCGGTTTCACGAGCGATAATTTTGCCAGCGACGGCGCCAAGCTACGCACCGTTCTGGCCTCCGGGGTTACGATGACCGCCGGATACACCGTCGGCGGCTTAATCCCCAAGGACCCTGCCTTCGGCTGCGGTTGCTGGTCCTTCGAGTTCCATCAGAATACAAACCGGCAGAACCTTGAGCGCTATCTGCACGTCGCTCAGGCGCTGCAACTGATGAC
>JASHPE010000188.1 GCA_030038235.1 Terriglobia bacterium | reverse complement strand
AGGGCTCCTCCCGGTGGTGACTGGCAGCAGGTGTTGCAGCACGCCGGTGGCCACACGATAGGTCATGAGGGCGGAAAGGTGGGCCTGTAGCTGGTGCAGCTCAGGTGTCGAGCGACAATGCAATGGCCAATCGATGCCCGTCTCGGTACGATCGCAGGCAGCACACAGAAATCGGGGAAGCCGCACGGTCACTTCGCCGAACAGCGTCGCGATCCTGTGGGGCCGCCAGTCCTTCACGTGGCATCGCCCGCCACAGGATCGGCAATCCGGCCGAAGCCGCCTATGTTGGTCGGCTTGACTGGCAACGACCGCTCTCTGAAGGCTGCTCAGGAGCTGCTTGGCCTCAGGCAGGCTCAAGCCCAGATCCGCGATCTCCCGAAGACCTTCCGGCCGGCAGATCTCCATCAGGTCAGCGCTCCGAGAGCGGGCATCATCGCCAGTCTCAACCAACCGCAGCACCCACCGCATCCGAGTTCCTCCAGCCGGTCACCGACCCGACTGATCGTACCGATCCTACCGGCATCCCCCCAATCTCTTATGTGGACGGCCCCCCCGGAGCAACAGAATTTTGCGTGCCCATATTATTCTTCTCCTCAATTTTACAGACCGAGGACGTTCGTTCCTCACGCACATGCTTTGGAACAAGCGCGCTCGTACGAAACGAGGCTTGCTCGTTTCCACGGTCCGTTGCTCATTGCGTTATCGTTGCCTCCTGACAAGAGGTTCGACGTTAAGGGAGGATCCGGTCAGGTGCGCCCTTATGTCCGGCCTGTCGTGCGGCTCCTGCCGCTGGCCATCATGGGTGTGCGCGTACGTGTCGGGCACCAATCTGGACAGCGTGCTCGAGGCACACGAGATTGGCCGGTATTGCCCGAGCTGTCCTTGACCACAGCCTTTCCCATCACGCTTTTGAGCGCTTCCTGCCGGATCAGTGGGCTTTGCGCTCGTCGCCTACCGTGTGCGGCAGAACGTCACGCTACAACTTCCGCTGAAACGATGATGCGTCCTTTTGCGTGGTAGACCTCTTTGCGCGTCATCAACGCCCACGCGATGCGCGCCATCTTATTCGCCAGCGCCACGGTTGCCAGCCTCACCGGGCGGCGTTCCAGAACTCCCCTGAGCCAAATCCCGGCTGCGCTATTCCAATGTGGAGCGCGGTAAATCATTGACGTGGCTCCGAGGACCAGCATCGTGCGTATCTCCCGGTTGCCCGCTTTGGTGATCCGACCAAGCCGGGTCTTACCGCCGGTGGAATGCTGTCGCGGCACCAGACCGAGCCAGGCGCCGAAATGTCTTGCACTTTTGAAGTCGCCGATGTCGGCAACTGTCGCCGCGATCAGGGACCGGCCCGATGCCGGGGATCGTGGCCAAGCGACGCGCGGTTTCATCGTGTCGCGCGTGAGCGACAATCTCCGCCTCAAATGTCTCGATGCTTTCAGCCAGTGCGCGGCAGTGGTCGAGCATTCCCCTGGCCGCCTGCAGTGCTCTCTTCGGGAACGCTGCGTCGGCGTCTACGAGCTCCATAAGCTCCCCGAGTTTGCTAATGCCCTTCGGAACGGTCAGCCCGAACTCAGTCGCTAGGCTACGCATGGCGTTCGCAAGCATAGTTTGCTGCTTGACCAGCAGCGATCGCGCCGAATGCAATGCCAGCACGCCCTGCTGCTCCAAACTCTTCGCTGGCACGAACTTCACATCAGGTCGTGACGCCGCCGCGCACAGCGCCGCCGCGTCGGCGGCATCATTCTTCTTGCCCTTCTTCACGAACGGCCGCACCGCCTCAGGCGCGATCAGCTTCACATCATGACCCAGTCCGGTCAGCATCCGGGCCCAGTGGTGCGCCGCGCCGCAGGCTTCCAGGACGACCATGCGGGCCTCCTGCTTCTCGAAAAATGGAATCAGCTCGCTCCTTTGCAGCTTCCGCCGAAACTCTGCCTTGCCGCTCTCGTTCACAGCGTGGACCTGAAAAACTGACTTGGCGGTATCCAGACCGATCATGGTGATACTCATCGCGGGTGGCTCCCTTCTACAGGTTCTGACAACCCACATCGTGGCACAGCGACGCCAGAGAGGTCGTCCACCCCATCTGGACACTCCCGGGTGCAAAGGTATGCGCCCGAGATCGAGAAGCGGCTGCGCTGGCACTGGCGCCGGCCACGCTCAGGGAGCTGGCGGGTCGACGAGACCTACGTGAAGGTCCGCGGCAAGTGGTCTTACCTTTACCGAGCTATCGACAAGCTGGGCGACACGATCGATTTCTATCTCTCGCCGACACGGAACACGATGGCGGCGAAGCGTTTCCTCGCCAAGGCTCTCAGGGGGCTGAAGGATTGGGAACAGCCCGAGGTCATCAACACCGACAAGGCGCCGACCTATGCCGCGGCTCTCGCCGAGCTGAAGGCCGAAGGCAAGTGCCCGAAGGACACACAACACCGGCAGGTCAAGTATTTGAACAACATCGTCGAAGCCGATCACGGCAAGCCCAAGCAGCTGAATCGGCCGGTGCGCGGTTTCAAATCGATGAAGACGGCCTACGCGACGATCAAGGGCTTTGAGGTGATGCGTGCGCTTCGCAAAGGTCAGGCGGCGATCTTCAACCTCACGCGCGACATCCTTGGCGAGGCGCGCCTAATCGGGCGCGCCTTCGGCCTCGGCGCATGCGCGCTGACCGAAGCCGTCCAGCTGGTCGGTGAGCGGCTTGAGGCCGCGTGATCGCGAGCACGACCTCGCGCAGGAGCATCACGCGCCACAGCCGAAAGTTTGCAACAGAGCCCC
>JASHPE010000187.1 GCA_030038235.1 Terriglobia bacterium | reverse complement strand
CTTAGATTATAGGGTTTGACGACCATGAGACGGCAGGAGTAATCCGCGACAATCGCAAGGCATTCCTTGACTCAATGTCCCACGCCTTTTATGATTTGTGACAACGTCGGGAGCATACCTCAACACGGTTGGCGAGACGGTCGCTCATTATCGCATCCTCGAAAAGCTCGGCGGCGGCGGGATGGGTGTGGTCTAGGCAGGATCATCTTACCCGGGATGGCGTGACCCCGTCTGGTATAATGAGGTGTGCAGACCCCGCGCACGCCTTTCTGAGGACAGCAATCGGGCAGATCAGCGTGAGGTGACTCGCCCCATCGTCCCTCGTGGTGTGCGTCCGGCGCCCGGTTTGATGTAGCGGCGGCTTTACGCCGCCAGTCAATTGGTCGGGTAGACCCGGGGCGGGCTAAACCCGCCGCTAGATCAATACCGGGCCGGTACGGTGCGCTGCGTTGATGCGTTGAAAGGAATCGATTGATGGCTGACCAGGAACCTCTGATCCCGACACGGCGCGAAATCCTCCGCAACATCGAAGACGAGATGCGCAGTTCGTATCTCGATTACGCCATGAGCGTGATCATCGGGCGCGCGCTGCCCGACGTGCGCGACGGCCTCAAGCCGGTGCATCGCCGGATTCTCTACGCGATGTACAAGGAGGGCAACACCTCCGACAAGCGCTACATCAAGTGCGCGGGCACGGTCGGCGAAGTGATCAAGAAGTATCACCCGCACGGCGACGCCGCCGTTTATGACACCCTGGTGCGCATGGCGCAGGATTTCAACATGCGCTATCTGCTCATCGATGGCCAGGGCAACTTCGGTTCGGTCGATGGCGACCGGCCTGCCGCCTACCGGTACACCGAGTGCCGCCTGATGCGCATCGCGGAGGAACTGCTCGCCGATATCGAGAAGGAGACTGTGGATTTCGTTCCGAACTTCGACGAGTCCACCGAAGAGCCCGTCGTCCTGCCGACCAAAGTCCCGAATCTGCTGCTCAACGGCTCGGACGGCATCGCCGTCGGGATGGCTACCAAGATTCCGCCGCACAACCTGCGGGAGATCGTTGACGCTGCGATTCTGCTGATTCAGAACCCGACCGCGACGCTCGATGAGGTGCTGGCCCTCGTGCCGGGTCCCGATTTCCCGACCGGCGGATACATCTACGGGCGCAGCGGCATCAAGTCGGCCTACGCCACAGGACGCGGCCAGTTCACCATGCGCGCCAAGGCTGCCATCGAACGGCCGACGAAAGAGAAGCAGCAGATCGTTATCAGCGCCATTCCCTTCCAGGTGAACAAGGCCAAGACGATCGCGCACATCGCCGAGCTGGTGCAGAACAAGCGCATCGAGGGTATCTCCGACGTGCGCGACGAGTCGGACCGCGACGGCATGCGCATCGTGATCGAGATCAAGCGCGGTGAAGAGCCGGAAGTCATCCTCAACAACCTGTACAAGCACACGCAGCTTCAGGAAACCTTCGGCATGATCATGCTGGCCATCGTCAACGGCCAGCCCAAGGTGCTTTCCCTCGTCGAGGCGCTGCAGCACTTCATCGATCACCGCGTGACCGTGGTGCGCCGCCGGACCGCCTACGATCTCCGCAAGGCGCAGGAGCGCGCGCACGTTTTGGAAGGCTTCCTCAAGGCGCTCTCGCAGCTCGACGCCATCATCAAGCTGATTCGCGGATCGAAGACGCCGCGCGAAGCGCGCGACGGATTGATGGGCCGATTCGAATTCACCGAGCGCCAGGCGCAGGCGATCCTCGAATTGCAATTGCAGCGCCTGACCGCACTCGAACGCGAGAAGATTCAGGAAGAGTACGACGCGCTGCAGAAGAAGATTGCGGAGTACCAGGAGATTCTGGCGAGCGATAAGGCCCTGAAAAAGGTGATCGTCGACGAACTCAAGCAGGTGCAGAAGGATTACGGAGACCAGCGCCGCACGGAGATCATCGAGGAGCAGGCGGAGATTCGCCTCGAAGACCTGATCGCCGACGAAGACGTGGTGATCACGGTCTCGCACTCCGGCTACCTCAAGCGGACCAACCTCTCCACCTATCGCCAGCAGGGACGCGGCGGCAAGGGCCGCATGGGCATGAGGACCCGCGAAGAGGACTTCGTGGAGCACCTCTTCATCGCCTCCACTCACAGCTACATTCTGGTGTTCACCAATGCGGGCAAGCTTTACTGGCTGAAAGTGTACGAAATTCCCGACGTGGGCGCGGCCGGACGCGGCAAGCACATCCTGAACCTCGTCAACTTGTCCAAGGAAGAGAAGGTCGCGGCGGTGCTCGCCGTGCGCGACTTGCCCGAAGCCAAGGACGCTCAGGTGGACGGCGAGACCTACGCCGCCGAAGGCTACGTGATCATGGTCACGCGCAAAGCGGTGATCAAGAAGACGCGGCTTTCGGAGTTCTCGAACCCGCGTTCGGCGGGCATTCTCGCCATGAGGATCGACGAGGGCGACGAGCTGATTGGCGCGCAACTGACAAGCGGTCGCGACACCATCTTCCTGGCCTCGCACGAAGGCATGGCGATCCGCTTCCCCGAAAGCGGCGTGCGCGATATGGGACGCGCCGCCTACGGCGTGAACGGCATGGATCTGGACGAGGGCGATTATCTCGTCGGCATGCAAGTGGTCGGCGAAAAGGAACTGATGCTATCGATCACTGAGAAGGGCTTCGGCAAGCGCACGGCGATCACCGAGTACCGCTTGCAATCGCGCGCGGGCAAAGGCGTGATCAACGTGAAGACCACCGAGCGCAACGGCAAGGTGGTCGCCGTGCTCAGCGTGACCGAAGAGTCCGAGGTCATGATCATCACGCAGCAGGGAAAGATAACTAGGCTCGATGCTTCCACCATCCGCGAAAGCGGAAGGTCGGCGCAAGGCGTGAAGCTCATCGCGCTCGAGGAAGGCGACCAGGTCTCGGCGGCAGGGCTCGTGGAAAGCGACACCAACGGCGCTCCCGCGCAAGGGTCGCTGATCCAGTAAGAACGAGGCACCTGGGAGTGCGGGCATCTTGCCCGCCCCGAAGTTGTATTAATCGCGGAGCCAGGCGCTCTGCGCCAGCCAGCCACTGGCCCGCTCCGATCATGAATTCTCGTCTTCCAGCCGGCTGATGCGCCTTTCGTGAATCTCCGCCACGTGCAGCAGCCGGGCCGTCCCCTCGGCAATGTCATGGACCAGGACTTTCATGTCGGAAAGATCCTTGGTCAGCTCGGAAACGTCCTTGGTCAGCAACTCGACGGTCTGCGTGAGGGCTTCGTGGCGCCCGGTCAGCCGCTCCAGCCGTTCGTCAATATCCATGTTGGTCTCCGCGCCTTTGTCAACTCCCCAAGCTTAGTGGTAATGGGCTATTTAGCCCGCTACCAGCTTAGTGTACGGCCCGCGGTTTCAGCAAATGTTGGCGAACTTCGGTAGTGACTCATTTGAGTCACCACCCGAACTTCCATTCGGGACCGCGGTGGCCTGTACATCGTTCGTCACAAGGGCGAGAATCACCGGTCTATGAGACCCGCAGCGCCGCCATGGGGTCGATCCGCGCGGCCCGGCGCGCCGGAATGTAGCTGGCGGCGAACGCGGCCAGAAGGAAGAGCACCGCTACCGCGGCGAAGGTGAGGGGGTCGGTCGTGCTTACGTGGAACAGCAGCGTCTTCATGAGACGGGTCAGAGCGAACGCGCCGCCGAGGCCGATGACGATTCCTGCCAGAGCCAGCGCGAGGCCTTGCGAGATCACCAGGCGCAGAATGTCGCTCTGCTGCGCGCCCAGTGCACGCCGGATTCCCACTTCCTGGGTCCGCTGCGCCACCGAATAAGCAATCACGCCGTACATGCCGATCAGCGCCAGCAGCAGCGCCACCGCCGCAAACGATCCCAGCAGGATCACGAGCAGCCGTTTCTGGCCTACCTCGGCCTCGATCAGATCGTCCATCGTTTGCACGTCGGAAATCGGCTGATCGGGGTCGACGGCTTGCACCTGCGCGCGAATCGCTCCTGTGAACGAAAGCGGCGGGCCGGCCGTTCTGACCGCGAGCATTCCGAACGACGGCGGATTTTGCGCGAAAGCAACGTACACGCTGTCGGGCCACGAGGAGTCTTCCAAGTTCTGATGAACCTTCGCGGCGATGCCCACAATCCTTGCGGGCTTCGGATTCACGCCTCCGATGATGAGGTGCTGCCCGACAGGATCGAGCCCCCCGGGATACGCGGGCCAGAAGTGGCGCGCCAGGTTCTCGTCGATGATGGCCACGCGTTCCTGGTCCGCCGTGTCGTGCTCGGTGAAATCGCGGCCGCGCCGCAAGGGAATCTGCAAGGTGCGAAAGTAGCCGGGGGCGACAGGCAGGAACTTCGCGATCGGCCGCTCGTTCAGTTTCAGCAGAGGCTTCGACGCATCCTGGACGGGGCTTCCTGCGAACCCCGTCATGGGAAGAAACCACGATGCCGATGCAGACTGCGCTCCGGGCATTGATCCGATCTGGGCGACCACGTCCCGCCAGAAAGTCGCCTTCTTCAAGTCGGTGTCATAGCGCTTCGGCGGGAGTGAAACGCCGGCGGTGAGCAAGTGTGCCGGGTTGAATCCCACATCCACACCGCGCAGTCGCGCCACGCTTTCCATCAGCAGCGCCGCGCCGACCAGCAGGACAATCGAAAGGGCGATCTGCACCACCGACAGCACGCTGCGCGCGTTCACTCCGGCCAGCATGCTTCCGGGCGATGCTTTCCCTGCGGCCTCGCCGCTCGATCGCAGCACGGCGATGAGATCGGGCCGGGACGCGCTGAGCGACGGCGCCAATCCGAATAGCACGCCGGTGGCGGCAGAGAGGACGGCGGCGAACACGAGCACGACCCAGTCGAGGTGAATCTCGCCCGCGCGCGGCAGATCGAAAGCAGTCATGCGCGGAATTGCCCGCAAGCTCCAGGCGGCCAGCAGCGCACCCATCGCACCGCCGGCAAACGACAACAGCAGGCTTTCGACCAGAAGCTGTCCGATCAGCCGGCTGCGCGGCGCGCCGAGCGCCGACCGCACGGCGAATTCTCGCGACCGGAAACTGCCGCGCGCCAGCAGCAGGCCAGCGACGTTCGCGCAAGCGATCAGCAGCACGAAGCCGACAGCGCCGAAGAGCAGCCACAGCATCGTCCGCACGTCGCGCACCAGGTCGTCCTTCATAGGCGAGACTTCGACGGGCGTCTTCGCCTTGGCGTCGAGCATGGCCGGATGAGCCACGGCATACTGATGGCGAGCCACTTTCATTTCCGCATCCGCCTGCGCCATCGTCACGCCGGGCTTGAGCCGCCCGAACACCGTCAGGAACGGACTCAGCTCTCTCGATTTGGGAGGAATCTCGGGCGATTCGGCCGGCGCTGTCATCCAAACGTCGATCCCGGGAGAAGGAAAGCGGAAGTGTGGCGGCAAGACGCCAACGATGGTGTAAGCGGTGGCCTCGAAGTCCGCTGTCTTGCCGGCGATTTGAGGATCGCTCGCGAAGCGGCGCTTCCACAGTTCGCTGCTGATCATCGCCACCGGCGCGCCGCCCGCCGAATCTTCCTGTGCGAGGAAACTGCGCCCAACGAGCGGAGCGACCCCGAGAATTTGAAGGAAATCTGCCGAGACCCGGATGCCGCGCAGAATCTCGGGCTCGCCGGCGCCGGTCAGGGTGATGTTCTGGCCGAAGGCATACGCTCCCAAGCCCGTAAAGGAATGCGCGTTTCCGCGCATTTCGTCGAATCGCGTCGGCGTGGCGCCTCCCGAGACGTGGACCAGCCGGTCGGCGTCAGGATAATCGAGCGGCTTCAACAGCACGGCGCGGATCACGGTGAACATCGCCGTGTTGCCGCCGATCGCAAGCGCGACCATGAGCACCGCGGTCACGGCGAAAGCAGGATTCTTGCGCATGGTGCGCAACGCGTAGCGGGTATCCTGCCGGGTGTTCTCGAGAACCTGAAGGCTGGTCATAAGATCATTTTGTATCAGTGACGACTGGCTACTGTCCAGTGGCTAGATTAAGAGGCTATGACGCGCCGAGGTTCAAGACGGGCTGATGAGTTCGCCTTTTGTTCGCCAGCAAATTCCGTGTAGATTTTACCCATTTCTACGAAACGAAACCGTCAGACTATTGAAAATACGGTGGTTACCATTTTGGGCACCGCCAAGCGTGAACTCGCATGGTAGAATCGGATAAGTCGAAGGGCCGTTCTTCCCGAGGTCACGATGTCGAGAGTTTACCTGGACAACAACGCCACTACGCCGGTGGCGCCGGAAGTGGCCGAGGCCATGCTCCGGTATCTGCGCGAGGACTTCGGCAACGCCTCGTCGGTGCACTGGTACGGCCAGCGGGCGCGCGACGCCGTGGAGCAGGCGCGCGCGCAGGTGGCGCGGCTGATCGGCGCGCATCCGAGCGACGTCATCTTTACGAGCGGCGGCACCGAGAGCGACAACATGTCGGTGTTCGGCGCCGCAGGCGGCACGCGGACTAGCCCATCGTCCGGCACGAAGCACGTGATCACCACGGCGATCGAGCATCCGGCCGTGCTCTACTCTGTGCGCGAGCTTGAGACCCGCGGTGTGGATGCGACCTATGTGGCGCCGGGAGCAGGCGGCGTGGTCGATCCGGGAGAGGTCTCGCGGGCGATCCGTCCGGAGACGGTCCTCATCACCGTGATGCTGGCCAACAACGAGGTAGGAACGCTGCAGCCCGTGGCGGAGATCGGACGCGTCGCGCGTGAACGCGGGATCACGCTGCATACCGACGCCGTGCAGGCCGTCGGCAAGGTGCCGGTGAATGTGGAAGCGCTGGGCGTGGACCTGCTTTCGCTCTCGGCCCACAAGCTTTATGGTCCGAAGGGCGTGGGCGCGCTCTACGTCCGCAAGGGCACGCGTCTGGAGCCGCTGATGCACGGCGGTCATCATGAGCGCGACCGGCGTCCGGGGACTGAGAACGTGCCGGGCATCGTAGCCTTGGGCGCGGCGGCGGAACTGGCCGCGCAGAAGCTCGACGAGGATGCGCAGCGCATCGCGGCTTTGCGCGATCGCCTGCAGGCCGGGATTCTGGAACACGTCGAGGGCGTGACCGTGAATGGCGACGCGGCGCATCGCCAGCCGAATACGCTCAACGTGAGCTTCCAAGGTCTCAAGGGCGAGTCGCTGGTGATGGCGCTCGATCTTGAGGGCGTGGCATGCTCCACCGGATCTGCGTGCTCGTCGGGGTCGACCGAGCCGTCGCATGTGCTCACCGCCATGGGGCTCTCGAAGGAAGCCGCGCGCGGCAGCCTGCGATTGAGTTTCGGCCGGTACAACTCGGAAGCGGACGTCGATACCGCGCTCGAAGCGATCGCGCGCGTCGTGGCGCGGCTGCGAGCGCTTTCGCCGAATTATTCCGCTGCAGGTGTTCACGCGTAAGGGCGACCCTTGTGGTTGCCCTGTTCAGGGATTATTGAGGGCAGCCACGAGGGCTGCCCCT
>JASHPE010000186.1 GCA_030038235.1 Terriglobia bacterium | reverse complement strand
GACCAAGGACTCCACTCCAAAGGAGAACTCTCCGTTGTCTAACAAGGTTGTCCTCGCCTATTCCGGCGGCCTCGATACATCGATCATCATTCCCTGGCTGCGAGAGAACTATGGCAGCGAAGTGATCGCCATGATCGGCGACGTAGGCCAGCAGGAGAACCTCGAAGCGGCTCGCCATAAGGCCCTGGCCACCGGCGCTTCCGCAGCTTACGTCGAAGACCTGCGCGACGAGTTCGTGCGCGAATACGTCTGGCCCACTTTACGCGCAGGCGCTGTCTACGAGCATCGCTATCTGCTCGGCACGTCGATGGCGCGCCCCGTGCTTGCCAAGCGCCAGGCGGAGCTCGCGCTGAAGCTCGACGCGGCCGCCGTGGCTCACGGTTGCACAGGCAAGGGCAACGATCAGGTTCGCTTCGAGCTGACCTACAAGGCGATCGCGCCGGACCTCAAGATCATCGCACCCTGGCGCGAGTGGACGATCCAGTCTCGCGAAGATGCCATTGCTTATGCGCGCCGGCACGGCGTCCCCATCGAGCAAACCGAGGCCAACATTTACAGCCGCGATCGCAATCTGTGGCACCTGAGCCACGAGGGCGGACGCCTCGAGGATCCCTTCAGCGCGCCCGAGGATGCGATGTGGCAATGGATCACGGCGCCGGAGAAAGCTCCCGACGAGCCGGGCGAGGTCGAGATCGGATTTGAAGCCGGAATTCCCGTGTCACTCGACGGTCAGGCCGTGGCGCCCGTGGAGTTGATCGATCGCCTCAACGCGCTGGCCGCAGCCCACGGCGTGGGCCGCATCGACATCGTGGAGAACCGCCTGGTCGGCATCAAATCGCGCGGCGCTTATGAGACTCCGGGCGGCACGCTGCTCGTCACGGCCCATCGCGAGCTCGAGTCCATCTGCCTGGACCGCGAGACCGCTCACTTCCAGCAGGCGCTTTCACACCGCTACGCCGAGCTGGTCTACTACGGGCTTTGGTTCACCACCTTGCGCGAATCGCTGGACGGATTCTTCGCGGCCGCGGCGCGGCGCGTGACGGGCAGCGTCGGGCTGAAGCTTTACAAGGGCAATGTCACGGTCACGCGGCGCTCGTCACCGCATTCCCTGTATCGCGCCGATCTGGCCAGCTTCAATATGGGGCGCTACAATGCCAAGGACGCAGAAGGCTTCATCAACCTCTTCGCCCTTCCGGTCACTTTGCCGCAGGGTGATGCGCGGTCATGAGCGCATCCGGCTCCAAGCTGTGGGGCGGCCGATTCGGCCGGCCGCCGGACGAAGTCTTCTACGAATTCCAACGCTCGTTCCCGTTCGATCGCAGACTGCTTCCCTACGAACTCAAGGTTAATCGCGCCTGGACCCGCGCGATCGAAAAAGCGGGTCTCCTGACCGCCGCGGAAGCCGCGTCAATCCTGGGCGCGCTCGACCAGATTGAAGCGCGCGCCGCGAGCGATCGCGACTGGGCGCAGAACTCCGATGCTGAGGATGTTCATCATTTCGTCGAATCAGCTCTGGTCGAGCTGATCGGTCCCACCGGTTGGAAAGTGCACACCGGCCGCAGCCGCAATGATCTGGTTGCGACCGATTTTCGTCTGTTTGTGCGCGATGCGGTCGCGTCAACGCGACATGCTACGGCTCAACTCATTGCATCCCTCCTGGAACAGGCGAAGCAGCACGAAAGCGTTCCTATGCCGGGCATGACGCATCTTCAGCACGCGCAGCCCATCCTGTTCGCGCATTTCCTGCTGGCGCACGTCGAAGGCTTTTTTCGCGATATCGATCGCCTGGAGACGGCGCGCCGCGCGGCTGCGGAATGTCCGCTGGGCGCGGCAGCACTGGCCGGCACAGCATTTCCCATCGATCGGGCGGCGCTCGCGCAAGAATTAGGATTCGAAGGACCGACAGCGAACAGTCTCGACTCAGTCAGCGCGCGCGATTTCGCGCTGGATTATCTTTACGCCTTGTCGGTACTGGCCACGCACCTCTCGCGCCTGTCCGAGGACATGGTCCTGTTCGCCTCGTCGGAATTCGCGTTCGCGACGCCGGGCGACGAGCACTCCACCGGAAGCAGCATCATGCCGCAGAAAAAGAATCCGGACGCCTGGGAATTGATTCGCGGCAAGACGGCGCGCGCCACTTCCGCTCTGTTCGGCCTGCTGGCAACGCTCAAGGGGCTGCCGACGGGATATCAGCGCGACCTGCAAGAAGACAAGGAGCCGGTGTTCGCCGCGCACGATCAGACGCTCGCGGGTGTTCAGGTCGCGGCGGGCGCAGTGGCTACGATGCAGGTGAACGAAACACGGCTGCGCGAGGCTGCCGGCGATCCCGCGCTGCTTGCCACCGAAGCCGCGGATTTCCTCGTGCTGCGCGGCCTGCCCTTTCGCCGGGCCCATGAAGTTGTGGGGAAGATCGTGCGTGAGGCGGAGCGCTCGGGCCAGCCATGGACCTCGCTGCCACTCGATAAGCTCCGCAGCTTCTCGCCGCTATTTGACGAAACCCTGAGCCAGGCGCTCAGCGTGGATTCGGCGGTCGCGGCTCGCGACGTGGAAGGCGGCACCGCGCCGGCGCGCGTTCGCGAGGCGATCGCGCGCTGCCGTGAACGTCTGAATCGTTTGGAGGCCAGCGCATGAAGGATTTCTTCCGAGATCCAGCTCCTGTCGCTGAGCAATCACTGCCGAAGGGTTTTAAGTTCGCCTCGACCGCTTGTGGGCTCAAAAAGAGCGGCAAACCGGATCTCGCGCTGATTACCAGCGACAGCGCGGCCGTGGCGGCGGCTGTCTTCACGACTAATCGCGTAAAAGCTGCGCCCGTGCTCGTCTCGCAGGAGCACATCAAAGAGTCGGGCGGCGTGGCGCGGGCCATCATCGCCAATTCCGGCAACGCCAATTGCGCCACCGGCGCGAAGGGCATCGCTACGTCGCGCGCAACGGCGGCTGCCGTCGCGCGCGAACTCCGTTGCCCGCAGAACCAGGTGCTGGTCTGCTCGACGGGTGTCATTGGCTTGCCACTTGAAACGGATAAGCTGCTCTCAGCCGTGCCGTCCCTGGTTACGAGCCAATCCGGTACTGCCGCCACCTACGAATCCGCCGCACGCGCCATCATGACCACCGACGCGCGACCCAAGTGGGCCACCGCGAGCTACCGCACGGGCGGCAAAGAGGTGCGCCTGCTCGGCTGCGCCAAAGGCGCGGGCATGATCCATCCGCAGATGGCCACCATGCTCGCTTTCGTGGTGACCGACGCCACGCTGACCTGCCGGTTCGCCGCACACTTGCTCCGCGACATCACGGCACGGACATTCAACACCGTCAGCGTCGACGGCGATACCTCGACCAACGACACTCTGATTCTGTTGGCGAACGGCGCCTCGGGCGCGCAGCCGGTTCGCAGCGGCCGGCCCGATCTGCAGCGCTTCACCCGCGCTCTCGAAAGCGTCTGCTGCGCTCTCGCTCTAGCGATCGTGTCCGACGGAGAGGGCGCGAGCCATGTGGCTGAGATCGAAGTCCGCGGTGCGCCTTCGGATCATATTGCAGCTCGGATCGCTCGCACCATCGCATTATCGCCGCTGGTGAAGACGGCGATCGCGGGCGCCGATCCCAACTGGGGCCGAATCCTAGCCGCGGCGGGCGCAGCCTCGCTCCCGCAGGGCCTCAGTTTCGATACGTCACGCGCCGAGATTCGCCTGGCTGGAATCACCGTTTGCCGGCACGCACAGGCGCATCCATTCGACGAGAGCGCCGCACATCAGAAGATGCTCGAGCGGCACGTCCCCATTCTGGTCGATTTCAAGTCCGGCCGCGGCCGCGCCACCGTCTGGACGTCCGACTTCACTGAAGAGTACGTGCGGATCAACGCCAGTTACCGATCCTAATCGTTACGCTGCTTATCCCTCACATCGGGCGTTCAGGAATTTCGCGCACCCACAGATTCCGATATCGCACAGGGTGGTTGTGGTCCTGCAATGCAAGCGGCAGCTTGTCAGGCGTCGGCGTGTACTGCGGCCGGATGTGGTGACCCGTCGGACCCATGATCGCAACGTCGTCCTGCGTCAGAACGCCGTTCTGGATTACGGTAACGTGCGCGCGACGGATCAGCGTGCCTTCGTCGCTGAAACGCGGTCCGTGGAAGATGATGTCGTAGGTCTGCCATTCTCCGGGCGCGCGGCAAGCGTTCACCTGCGGCGGATACTGGCCGTAAACCGCAGACGCCTGCCCGTCGGGATAGGTCACGCTGTGATACGAGTCCAGTACCTGGATTTCGTAGAGCCCCATCAGGAAAACGCCGCTGTTGCCGCGGTCCTGATCCTCACCGTGCGGCGGATTCGGCGTTGCCCACTCCACGTGAAGCTGCATGTCGCCAAAAGCCTGCTTGGTGCGGATGTCGCCCGCACCGGGCTTGGTGGCGAAGTAGCCGTCGCCCACGGTCCAATCGGCAGGCCCGCCCTTGAGGGACTCCCAGTTGGAAAGATCGTGCCCATTGAATAGCACAATCGCGTCTGAAGGAGGATTGCCGGCGTTGTCCTGCGTGCTGCATGTCGCCGGCGTGATCACGGGCGGCTGCGGATAGGTGCGGTCATGCTCCACGTATTTCTGCGCAGCGCCCGCGTGTGTGACCCAGAGCATGCCCGGAATCAAAAGCAGGCAAACTGTCGCGGCCAGGAATGCGCGTCGTGCTCTGAAACTCGAAAAAACTTTGTGCATGATCCGTCTCCTCCGCGCCGATCGAAACCGGCGCACCGATTTGCTCCGCCATGCGAAAGACCGGAAGTCCGAGCAGTGGCGAAACAAGGAATGTTAGACTGTCGACGATAGCGGGTCAACCGGCGACGTGCCAGATAGAGGCTCTTCCTGCCTCATCTGTGATATGGTACCCGCATGAGCAAAGACACTGTTTCACGGCGATCATTCCTCGCGCTGGTTGCTGCCGCGCCCGTCGCGGCTGCGTTTCCTGTCCCCCGGCTGCTTTCTGCACGACCACCCGAGAGCAAACAGATTCCCATCGGCCTCGAGCTTTACTCGGTCCGGGACGAACTGGCCAAAGACCTGACGGGCACCGTCAACGCCGTGGCCAAGATGGGCTATCAATGCGTGGAGTTCTTTGCGCCCTACTATGCATGGACCCCGGACTACGCGAAGCAGGTTCGCAAGCAGCTCGACGATCTCGGCGTGCGCTGCTATTCCACTCACAACGACCGCCGGTCGTTCACGGATACGGGAATCGCGAAGGCCATCGACCTGAACCGTATTCTGGGCACCGAATATGTAGTGCTGGCGCATCCCGGGCAGGAGAGTAAGACGGCGGACTTTTGGAAGAGCGTCGCGGATCTGCTGAACAACGCCAATACCACGCTGTCCGCATCCGGGCTCCACGCCGGATATCACAACCACGACGCGGAATGGCATCCGCTGGACGGACAGCGTCCGATGGACATCCTCGCCGCAAACACCGACAAGAGCATCATGCTGCAGCTTGACGTGGGCACGTGCGTCGAAGCCGGCGCCGATCCCGTGGCGTGGATCAATCAGAATCCGGGACGCATCCGGTCATTGCACCTGAAGGACTGGTCGCCGCAACTCGGCTATAAAGCGCTGTTCGGCGAAGGCGTGGCGCCCTGGAAGCAGATCTTCGCAGCCGCGGAAAGTGTGGGCGGAGCGCAGTACTACCTGATTGAGCAGGAAGGCAGCCGCTATCCCGAACTCGAGACGGCCCAGCGATGCCTGGAAGCGTATCGCAAAATGAACGCCTGAGGCACAGAGCGTCCGCGAGGCGCGTTATCCGTGAAACCAAGCCGACGCCTCCGCTGGTGGATCGTCTGGACGCTTTTTCTTTCCACCACGATCAATTACATCAATCGCCAGACGTTTTCCGTATTGGCGCCCCTGATCACGCGGGAATTTCATCTCAATCACACCCAACTTGCTTCGATTCTATCCGCGTTCCAGTTCTCCTACGCTGGCATGTGGCTGATCGGCGGCGTGCTGCTCGACGTTATCGGCACGCGCCTCGGTCTGGCGCTTGCCGTCATCTGGTGGTCGACCACGAGCGCGCTCACCGGCCTCGCGAATTCGCTCTCGCAGTTCGCAGTGTTTCGATTCCTGCTCGGCATCGGCGAAGGCATGAATTGGCCGGGTGCGAGCAAAGCGGTGGCAGAGTGGTTTCCGGCCAAAGAGCGCGGCGTCGCCGTGGCTATTTTCGACAGCGGCTCGAGCGTGGGCGGCGCGATTGCGGCGATCGCGGTTCCGTGGATCGCGATTGCGCTCGGCTGGCGATTCGCGTTTGCGCTCTCCGGTGTGCTGGGGCTGATGTGGCTCGCGCTCTGGCTGCGCGTCTATCATCCGCTCCGCAGTCATCCGCGGCTGACCGCAGAAGAGAAATCCCTGATCGAAGCCGGACATGACACCGCGAAAAAATCAGGCGGCTCAGGCGCTGCCAAGTGGCTCGGTCTTCTCAGGCAGAGCAACACATGGGGCATCGTCCTCGGCCGCTCGCTCACCGATCCGATCTGGTGGTTCTACGTCTTCTGGCTTCCTCAATATCTTAGTGACGCGCGGGGCTTCAGCCTGAAGCAGATCGCCGCCTTCGCCTGGGTGCCGTTCGTCGCCGCCGACATCGGCAACTTCACGGGCGGATTCGCCTCGGCGTTCCTGATTCGGCGTGGCCTGCCCGTGCTGCGGGCGCGGAAGTGGGTGTGCGTGATCAGTTGCCTGCCCGTGATCGCCGGGATTCCCGCGGCGCGCACTCACAGTGCCTACTGGGCCCTGGCGCTGATCGCCTTCGCGGTGTGGGGATACGCAAGCTGGTCCACCATGGGCCTGACGTTTCCCTCTGATCTTTTTCCGCAGGACGTTGTGGGCTCAGTGACCGGACTCAGCGGCTTTGGCGCGGGACTAGCCGGGGCTGGGCTCACACTCGTCGTCGGCAAATTGGTGGATCGATTCTCGTATTACCCCGCCTTCTTCGTCGCCGCGACGCTGCCGCTGCTTGCGACCTTCAGTATCCTGCTGTTGCTGCGGCCGCCGCCAGCGTTGTCGCGCGTTCCTCATTCCACGTAGCCGATCATGTAAGCGCCCAGCAGGATCGCGAACACCGACCAGAGCGCCGCCTTGCGCCCTTTCAGGTATCCGGCGTCGGCGAGCAGCTTTCCGGCAGCGAGCGCGAATCCCAAGATCGAGAACCACAAGTGCTCGTGCCGTACCAGGGCCATGGTGGCCATCGCGTGCTGCATGACCGGAGCCGACGCCGAACCGCTCATGGCCATCGCCATCTCAGGACCCCCGTGCTTGTGGAAGAACAGAAAGACCGCTCCAAACGTGCCCAGAATCGGAAGACCGAACTTGGCGAGGAAGCCTGGCAGGCGGCCGGCGGCGCGCAACAACTCGATCACCGCGATCAGAATCACGAGCAGCAGAAAGATGCGATGCTGAAGATCCTCGGGGTCGTGCAGGCTGGCCCAGAAAGACATGGGACCGACAGGCCAAGCTTCGGGATCGTTGCGAAAGAAAAGAAACTCCGCCAGCCCGAACAGAATCATGGGCGGCGCAAAGCGCACCCAGGTGCGACGCGGCCATTGCAAGCCCGCAATCAGCGCCGTTAGACCCCAAAGCAGCAGGAACGAGCCCGCCGTCCGATGATTGAATGTGGACCAGGTCTGGTCCACGCACCACGGATGATCAGGCAACGGCGAAGCGCCGGTCGTCACCCGAGTTTCGGTCTTCATACCCGGCATGCCAGCCATTGAATCGCCGGATGAGCCGGTCTGTGCTGCGGCGGACGACGGGGACTCCTGCGGACGTTCTAGCGGAGGGTCTGCCGCGAGGCTGCAAGTCCAAAAGCTGGTCAGAAGCAGCGGCAGAAGCGTCCAGCGAACGGCCTTGGTCACGAGTCCTTTCCCCTTTTGGTCTACTCCGTAAGCGGATGCCCCGCCAAACTTCAGCCATCTTAGGCCACGGTGAACGGCTCCTCGAGCGACGCGCTTTGCCGCGTGAACAATTCGGCCCCATTTTCCGTGATGTGCATGTCATCTTCAAGCCGCACGCCGAACTCGCCGCGGATGTAGATGCCAGGCTCGTCGCTGGACATCATGGCGGGCGCGAGCTTCACGGTGTCGCCCTTCACGAGATAGGGCCACTCGTGCATGTCCATGCCCATCCCGTGTCCCACCCGATGCGTGAAGTAGGTGTAGCCCGGACCGTATCCCGCATCCACGATCACCTTGCGCGCGGCAGCGTCCACCGCCTGACATTCAATTCCCGGACGCGCCGTCGCAAGCGCGGCTTTCTGTGCGCGATGCACGATGTCGAATACCTGCCGCATCTTGTCCATCCTCAAGTCCGTCGCCTTCCCAACCACAAACGTGCGGGTAATGTCGGAAGTGTAGCCCTCGACGAGGCATCCATCGTCGATCATCACGATCTCGCCCTCATGAATCGTCTGCGGTTGGCGCGAGCCGTGGGGCAGCGCGGAGTAAGCGCCCACGTTGACGCTGGCCTCGCCGGGGAATCCGAGCTGATTGTAAGCTGCGCCGATCAGTTGCTGAAGCTGGCGCTGGGTCATGCCGGGCTCGAGCGCACGCCAGGCTGCTTCATACGCGGTGATCGTGACTTGGGCGGCCACGCGCATCAGCGCAATCTCGTGATCGCTCTTGTGCATCCGGCATCCCGCAGTCACGGGCGTTCCGCTTACGATCTCGAGCGCGGGCGCGGCCGAGGCCACGCCGTTGCTGAACACAAATTCGATCTGCTCTTCCATTCCCAGCCGCCCGCTCGCGATGCCGCGGTCTTTCAGTCCCTGCGCCACGCGCTCGTAAGGACTCTCGTCTTCCTGCCAGCTGCGGATTTCGGCTCCCTGCCCGAGCGGCCCCTGCACGATCTGCTCTTCGGCACGATCGCGCTCAAAGGCCGGGCAGACGTAGAAGGGATCACCCTTGGCGGGCAGGATCAGCGTAAACAGCCGCTCGCCGCCGCCCCAGCGCATACCGGCGAAGTACATCATCGAGGTGCCGCCCATGAGCATCAGCGCGTCGAGACGATTCTCGACCATCAGCCGTCGCGCGTTCTCGATGCGTGCTCGCCGCTCGTCGATCGTGATCGGCTGCACCTGATCTTTCATCGACTTTAGCGCTGCGATCGTCGGCGGCAGTGGCGCGGCCGGCGTCGCGGCCGAAGGACTCTCCTGCGCCTCGAGGCGTGAAGGAATATTGGAACTAAGAACTGCGGCGGCGGTAGTTGCCACCGCACCCAAGAAACCCCGTCGAGAAGCCAATCAGATCCTCCCCTGCCTGACAGTTGTCGAAACAGACCCCGCAACTTTCATACTGCGTTCGCCCGCAGGAATCAAGCGGCCGTCGCGCACGTCATAGGCTGCGTCCTGCCAGTGCACTCTGCTGACGAAAAGGCTGGCGAGCCAAATCACAAACGCCAGAGCATCGCGAAACGGCAGCAGCCACCACTTTTTCTTCACCAACGGATCACGCAAGCCCGAGGACCCTAGCGTGAACGCCAACACCACACGCAGGGCCAGGTAGGCGACGACGAACGCAGTAGCGCTTGGCCACGAGGGCGCGAGTATCGCAGCGAGAATCGCCCACGGAAGACCTTGAGCAAACAGGAATCCGACATGGCCCCACGGCTGCGAGGTTCGCGTGACCACGGCCCAGCGCAGGTGGTGCCGGAAGTAGCTGGGAAAGTCGTGCGTGCTGCACTCGGTCTCCGGAACGGTCGTAGCCAGTTCGACGCGAAATCCGCGGTCGGCGGCACGGCGCCCAAGCTCGTGGTCATCAGCGGCGGCGTTCGCCAGCGCCTCGAATCCGCCGATCGCGGCCAGCGCTTCGCGGCGCACGGCCATGGTCGCGCCCAGGGCGAATTTCACGCCAACCTTGCGCGCTACCAGCACGCCGGCCAGAAAATCCGTGGTGAGGCTCAAGTCTTCAAGCTCCGACCACAAGTTCCGCTTCGTCGCGCCGCGATAGAGACAGGTTGCGACCCCGACGCGCGGACCGCGAAAGGCAGCGGCGACGCGCCGAAGATAATCGGATTCGACGCGAATGTCGCCGTCGCTCACCACGAGCACATCATGGCGGGCTTCGCTTGCGAGGCGGCACAGCTTGGCGACTTTGTCATTGGAGCCGAGCACGGACGAACCAATCAAGAGCCGGATGGGAAGGCGCGGAAATTCCGCCATGAGTCGGCGGATCACCGGAATCGCGGGATCGTCCTGATGGTTCACGCCGAAGAGAATCTCATAGCAGGGGTAGTCCTGCCGGCAGAAACTGGCCAGATTGCCGTAAGTGTCGCGATACGATCCGTGCATCGGCTTGAGCACGCTGACGGGGGGTGCGGGCGCAGATGCGGCGCGATTGCGACGATCTTTACGAAAGAAGGTCCAGGCGCAAACGATGGCTGCGGCGTAGTAGATCAAAGGCGCCGCTGCCGACGCGAGAATCAGGCCTCCAGGATGAACCACCGCAGATTCTCCCAAGGGATTGTAACGCCCGTGCCCTCTCCGGCGCTATTCGCCGCTGGGGACAGCGGCGCTACAGTCGTCTAACTTAGGCTCACCAGAACCACGCCAGCCGAGACCAGTGCGATACCCGCCCAACGCAAAGGCGTCAGGCGCTCGCCGAGCAGGAATCTCGCGCCCAGCGCACCGGTCACGTAGCTCATGGCCGTGGCCGGGATCACGAAGCTCACGTCCGCCCACGAAAGCAGCGCCAGCAGCGAGAAGAATCCCACCGCGAGCAGCGCGATCCCGGCCCAGAACCATTTCACCCGCAGCGCCCGTCCCAGGAAATTGATGAGCGAGCGCGGCGAAAAATGGTGAAGCTCACCGAGCTGCTTCATCGCGTGCGACACCGAGAGTTCGCCGCCGGAAGCGCCGAGCACCGCCGAGGCCAGGCAAAGGGCCGTGCGCATTTTAGCTGCGCTCCCCGCCGCTCGCCGGAGTGCGCGTCACCAAAGCCACGCCGAGGCAGATCAACGAGACTCCCGCCCAGCGCGTCGCGCTGACCCGCTCGTCGAGCAGCCAGCGGCTCATGAGCGGAACGAGCGCATAGCTCGCGGCCGAAACCGGCATCACAAAGCTGTAGTCGGCCCAGGACAGCACGACCATGAACATAACCAAAAAGAGCAGCAGGCTACCGATCCCGAGCCAGATCCAGCCGCTGCCGAAGGCACTCAGAAAGAGAGTTCCGAATGCGGCGGGAGACAGCTCCGGGACATCGCCGACCTGTTTCATCCCCTTTCCGAGGAGCACGTTTCCAGTGGCGGCGAAGAAAACGATGGGCGCGAGCAAGGCGTAGGTTTTCCACTGGAGATTTCGCGTGGAGGTCATAGAGGACCACTCACAAATGCTGACCTAAGAAAAACTCGAGGCGCTACATAGCTAGGCTATACTCAAGGCGCGCCGCCCGATGCCGGCGGACCCGTGGGCGCTGCGATGAACGTCCTGGCAGCGGGGGCCTTGCGCGCATATCGCCAGCGTTCGGCGCGCAATTTCAGAAACTCCACGCCCTCGTTGTAGAGCCGCTTGCGTTCGGTGCCATCCCAGATTCCTTTGCGGACGATGCGCCAGATCACGCGCGGCCGGAAATAGTAAGCATCGTAAAAGCGGTTCACGGCCGCCATCATGTCCTGCCGGCCAAGGCCGGGGTACTCGAGATGCGGAAGCTGGTGCCCGCCGGCGTCAGTGACGGCATCGGACGTCATCAGGTTGTTCGACCTCGCGTAGCTGTAAAGCTCGGTCCCGGGCAGGGCGTGGGCGATCGACACCTGAATCGTCTCGGTGTCCAGCTCTTTGGCGAATTCGATGGTACGCGCGATGGTCTCCGGCGTTTCGCCTGGAAGTCCAATAATGAAATCGCCGTGAATCAGAATCCCGACCTTCTTGCAGTTCTTCGCGAAAGCGCGGGCCATCTCCACGGTGGCGCCCTTCTTCATGTTCTTCAGGATCTGCGGATCGCCGGACTCGAAGCCGACCACGAATTTCCGCGCGCCCGCGTCCGCCATGGCTTTGAGCGTCTCGTAATCACCATGGACACGACAGTTGCACGACCAGCGGAATCCGAGGGGCTTGAATTTCCGGCACAGCTCCAGCACCCGATCCTTGCGGATGTTGAACGTGTCGTCGTCGAAGAACAATTCCTTGGCTTGCGGGAAGAGCTTCAGCGCCTTCTCTACTTCAGCCACGACGTTATCAACGGAGCGGACGCGCCAGGTGTGGCCCGAGAGGCTCTGCGGCCACAGGCAGAAGGTGCAGAGCGCGGGACACCCGCGGCTGGTGTAGAACGACACGTACGGATACTGCAGAAACGGCATGTTGTAGCGTTCGATCTCGAGATCGCGCTTGTAGACTTCGGTGGCGAACGGCAGGCGATCGAGATCTTCGGTTGAGAGCGGCGCGGACGCAGGATTATGGATGACCGTTCCGTCGCGACGCCCGTCGCGGCGATAGCTCGCCCCCGGAATTTCGCCAAGAGGCCGCCCCTCGGCGAAGGCCACGACGGCATGATCGAACTCGCCGCGCACCACGAAGTCGATGTCGGCGCCGACCGCGAGGCTCTCGGCGGGCTGCACTTCCACAGGCGGGCCGACGAATGCAATCTTGAGGCTCGGCTTCGCCTCCTTCATCCGGCGCGCGATTCGGATATCGCTCTCGAAGCCGACAGTTGAAGTGAAGAGCACCACAAATTCGTAATCGGCGGCGATCGCAACAGTCTGTTCAGGAGTAATGTGGTGCGGAGGTGCGTCTAGCAGACGGCTGCCGGGCAGCATGCCAGCGGCGTAACTGAGCCACGTGGGATACCAGTAAGCCTCGGCCTCGCGAGCCGCCTGCCAGCGCGAGCCCGCACCGCCATCGAACTTCTCAAAGCTGGGGGGATTCACCAGCAGCGTTTTCATCACCGAAGCCATCGCGATAACCTCACCTCTACATTACACCAGCCTCGATGCAACACTCCCCCCGCGGGATCGGATCCCCATGCGGGCAGGTGCGCGGATGATGCAGGTACGTGCAGATTTTCTGCGTCACTTCAGGGCTCAAGACCGGATCGATCTTGAGCGCGTTCTCGTGGAGCAGGTCCTCGTCGATGCCAAAAGTTTCGTAGAACAGCCGCTCGGCCAGGCGATGACGTCGTACGGCGAAGGCGGCGCGTTCTTCGCCGCGCGGAGTCAGCTCGACCGCGCCATCGTCCAGTCGCAGCCAGCCCCGGTCAGCCAGCAGATTAAAAGTAGCGCGATTGTAAGCGAATTCGGGCAGAGCTTGGGCGGGGATGCTGGGCCGGTCGCCGCGCGCTTTCCACACCGCCTTGAGAAGCTGATCGAAAAGGTCCTGGTCCTGATGCACAAAGATGTCGGGCTCGGTCAGGCGGCCGTGATGCAGCTCGATGCGGCGGTCGGCCATGCGCGCCACTTCCTGGTCGTGAGTCACCATCAGCACCGTGCGTCCTTCGTGGTGCAGGTCGGCGAAAAGGCTAAGTACGATGGCTTCATTTACGGCGTCGAGATTGCCGGTGGGCTCGTCGGCGAGGATCAGGTCCGGCTGGTTGATCAGGGCGCGCGCGATGCAGACACGCTGCTGCTCGCCGCCCGAAAGCTGCGATGGGAGATGAGTGAGGCGATCGCCCATGCCGACGCGTCGCAGGGCGTCGGAAGCTTCCGCCTCATCGGCGAGGCTATGAAAGTATTGGGCGAGCATGACGTTCTCGAGCGCGGTGAGATACGGCACCAGATGGTATTGCTGGAAAACGAAGCCGACTCGTTCCGCGCGAAAGCGGGCGCGATCGGCAGCCGACAAGCGGGCGAGATCATCTCCGCTGACAAGTACCTGGCCGTCGCTAGGCGCATCGAGACACCCAAGGATGTTGAGGAGCGTGCTCTTGCCCGAGCCCGACGGGCCCATCGCCGCCACCCATTCGCCCCGCTCGATGGCGAACGAAACGTGCTGCAGCGCGAGCACGTCCGCGCCGTAGCGCTTCGTCAGGTTGTCGACTTCGATAAAGGGCACGGCAGTCATTCTCCTCTCAAGGCGCGCGCCGGGTCAATGCGGCGCACCGTCGAGACCGGCAGCAACGCAGGCAGCGCCGCGGCCAAAAGCGCCGCGACTAGGACGGTGGGGAGCGTCCGCCAGTCGGTGTTGAGCGCGACGCCGAACAGGTCCACACCTACACGCCGCGAGATCAACGCGCCCGCCGCAAAGCCGACGATTCCACCGGCGATGCCCAGCGCTCCGATCTCGACCAGCAACAGGGCGAGCACCTTGCCGTCCGAAGCGCCAAGCGCTTTCATCACCGCCACGTCCTTCCGGCGTTCGAGGACAATCGTGGTCACGGTGGCCATCACGCACAGTACCACCACGCCCACAATCAGCGCGGCCAGCGCCAGCAGCAGCCCGCGAATCACACCGAGCACCCGTCCCTCGCCCTCCACGATCTCGCGCACCGGGCGAACATCCAGCTCCGGGAAAGCGCGATGCAGCGTGCCCACGGCGGCGTTGATTTCGGCGGGTCCTCCCGCGACGCGCATCTCCACCAGGCTCATCTTGCCCTCGAAGCCCGTTACACGCTGCAAGACATCGAGCGGAACAAAGAGCTGGTTGTCTTCGGCAGCGCCGCTTGAGACTACACCTGCGATCGAACACGCCGCGGCGTGCTCGGCCGCGTCTGGGGCAGGATCACGGTCCGCGCCGGAACCGAGCGCGCCGAACTCCAATGTGTCGCCGGCCTTCAATTGCAGACGCTCGGCAGCGTGCGCCCCGAGCACGCAACTTCCCGGCCCGAAAGGATCGGAGGACGCGCTCAGCTTCCATGTTGGGTTCAGCGCCTCCAGCGCCTCGAAGTCCGCACCCACCGCGACCAGATTGCTGCCCGCCGCGGATGAATTCGAAAGCTTTCCTGGTCGCGCCCACGCTACGGAATAGAGCACGGGCACGAGTCTGGAATCCGCCGGCAACCTATTCTGAAGATCTCCGGCCACGGCGGCATCCATCAGGCCACCCTTCAACGCCGGCAGGCCCGGAGAAACGCCCGTGGCCGAAGCGTGCGTATTCACGGACGGGGGAGCCGCGGCGGACACCACGACGTTCGGTCCGTAGGCGCGAAATTCGCCCTGCATCTTGCGTCGCGCGTCGCCGTACAGATTCAGGATTAACGAAGCGACGGTGGCGCCGAGCGCCAACGCCGCGAACGCGAGCGCCGACTGGGGCCGCTTGACCGAGAGCGACCGAAGCCAGACACGAAGAAACAGTGAGCCATTTCGTGATTGAGTGATTGAGTGATCGGGTGATTGAACGACCTCGCCATCGGAAGATCGGTGCCGCAGGCCGGCAGCTTTGCTAACGCCCGAGTTGTGCTTCTCCGTCTTCATTCACTCAATCGCTCAATCGCCCAATCACCCAATCACTCAATGACTCAATCGCCCGATGACTCAATCCCGCAACGCCACCGCCGCCGGCACTTTCAGTCCTCGCGCCAATGGCACAGCGCTGCCCAGCCAGGCCACGACCAGAGCAACGACAAGCACTGCCGGCAACAGCGATGCATGTGTGGCCGCAGGCACTCCGAAGACGATGCTGCCGAGACGATGCGCCAGCAGGCTCCCGGCCAGGTATCCCGCGGCTCCGCCGGCGAGCCCGATTGCCGAACCCTCGAGCAGAAAGATCGTGGCCACGCGCGCGCGGGTGGCGCCGAGCGATTCGTACAATCCGATCTCTTCGCGGCGCTCGATCACGGTGGCGAACATCATGGAGGCCACGGCCAGGCATGCGGTCACCAGCGCTGCCAGGGCAATCACCAGCATCAGGGCGCCGATGCGTCCGAGAATGCGTCCTTCCGATTCCGCCACCGGAAAAACCGGCCGCGCCACCGAGCCGGGAATCGCCTGCGCGATCTGATAAGCGATGGATGTGACGTACGGAGAGCAACTCCAGCGCTCGAGTTCCTCCGGCTTCATGCGGCTCGGATCGCGCCGGGCGAAATCGTCTTCAGGCTTGGTGAGCGCGCTCACTTCGACCGTACGCACGGCGCCAGGTTCGCCCGCAACCCGCTGGACGGCGGCGAGCGGCGCCAGGATTTGTTCGTCCTCCGCGCCGCCTGTCTCCATCACTCCGCTGACGCGGCAGGCGTACTGCGATCCGCTTCCACCACCTGCAGACTCTACGCTGGTGAGCGTAAGGCTTGTGCCTGTTTCGATATGCTCGTCTCGGGCCAGGGTCGCGCCGACCAAGCACGAGGCCGGATTATCATCGCTTGGCCACTGTCCAATCACGCGCCAGCTTGGGTGCAGATCGCGCAAACCCGTACGGACGATCGATCCGGGAGCGGCATGCCCATCATCTCCATGCCCGGCGGTGGGAACCTGCGATTTTACTGTCGTCACCTCGTGATCAAACCAGCTTCCGATCAGCACTACTCGGCGGTCGCCAAGCGCCGCCGGAGCGTACAGAAATGGGGCGAAGGCGACGATGTTGTTCGTCCAGAAAATGCTCTTGATGGCGGGCAGATCGCTTTCGCGCAAGAAAGCCCCCGAACCTGCCGGGCGGTAATCCACGCCGCCCACGGTCACGGGAAGCCCGTCGGCCGCAGGAACAACTTCGATATTCGCGCCAAACGATCGCAGTTCGCGGCTGACCTGGTCACCCACATCGAGCGCCAGCGTGGCGACGGCGGTGGCAACTGCGATGCCGAGCGCGATCGCCGCAAGGCTCAGGAGCTTGCGGCGCCGGCGGCGAACGAGAGAGCGAGTTAGAATTCGAGCCAGCATTTTGCGAATTAGGGAATAGGGAGTCGGGAATAGGGGGAATAGCGAGTCGGAAACACTGCTTTCGGATCCTTCTCAGCCTCTATCGCCTCGCTACCGATGCCCTCGTAGCCTGCTCCCTACTCCCCATTCCCTACTTCCTCCCGACTCCCTACCGAAAATGCCCCGCTGCCGCTTCCAGCGCCGCTTCTGAAATCACCAGTGAATCACCGTCCACCCGGTACGGCGGATCGAACGGAATCGGGTTGCAGCCGCCTCCATGGCCTATCGTCGGCACGTAGATAGCCGCGCCGCAGTTGCGGCAGATCACGGTTTCGCCGCGCTTGTAATAGCCTTGCGCGCCGCAGATGGCGCACGCGTCGAGCGCGGCCCGCACAGTGTCGGTAGCGTCGAGAATGGCGATCAAGTGTGCCTGGCGCCCGTCCACGCTGACGGCATAATGGTGCAGGTTGTGGTCCTTGAGTTGGGCGACGGGAATCCGCAGCTCGCCGTTGATCGTCGCGACCGGCACACGCACGTCGGCGGCCTTGCTAACGTGCGCATAAACCATCTCGGCGCTGATCAGCACAATTGCGGACAAGGCGAGGCCCGTTGCGGAAAGCTTCCAGAATCGCTGGCGGCGTTGCGCGGCCAGTATCTTGCGACGTTGGGGCGCGGTCATAGACGCCACGTCCACAACCTGGGCTCGCTTCGCGGGATCCACGCGCTCGGCGGCCACCAGAAACATGCATACCGCGATGACCAGCACGATGAAGAGGAGGTCGTTGTTGACCACCGGACCCACAAGCCGCATCTCCTGCGGGCTCGAAGGCAGGACGCCCGCTTCGGAAAGCTCGTGGACGCCGGTCACCAGCAACTGAATGGAGATCGCAAACAGGACGATGGTGGTGATACGGAAGAATCGAGGCAGGTTCACGCGTAGGCTGCCCTTGAAAAAGGCCACGCCGAATCCGACGGCGAGAAAGAGGCCGACCGCTGCCCCAGTGAATTCCAGCAGGGCGCTGGTGGTTTGCAGGGAAACTGCGGCAAGGAAGAGCACAGTCTCAATGCCTTCGCGGAAGACCATCAGGAAAACGAAGAGAAACAGGCCGAACCCGGCGGCGCCCTTTCCGGAAGCGGCGAAACCGTGCAGCCTGGCCTCGATCTCCGCTTTCATGTGCTTGCCGGTACGCCACATCCACCAGACCATCGTGGCTACGAAGACCGACGCCACCAGCATCAGCCCGCCTTCATAGGCGTCGCCGAGTTCAGTGACGTTCAGGCGATGCAGGAAAGCGCCGAGAACAAGGCTGGCCAGGACGCCGGCGGCGAGGCCGAGATAGAGCGTACGCGCCGCGGCCAGGCGGCCAGTCTTTCGGAGGTAGCCGAGGGCGATGCCGACCACCAGCGCCGCCTCGACGCCCTCGCGCAACGTGATGACTAGGGATTCCAGCATGAGTTCAGGCCACTCCGCCAAGCTCTCTCATGGGCGAGAATCGTTCTGCCAAATTTACAGACGACTCACACCATCCACGGCCGGTTCGCTGCAGATTCTAAAAGAGATTCCAGCTTTGTTTCCACATTGCCTACCGGTCCAGACTCGACTCAGCCGGGAGCTGTAGGGCGCGAGATGCGATTCAGTCGCAATTAAGCACCGCCAGCCTTCTTGATCTTACTCGTGACCATAGGGTTTAGAGAGGTGTCCTATTCCACTGCCGGATGCGCTTGCGCATCGAGGAACGCGCGCAGGCGACGGCTCCGCGACGGGTGACGCAGCTTGCGCAACGCTTTGGCTTCAATCTGCCGGATGCGCTCGCGGGTGACAGCGAAACTTTGCCCCACTTCTTCGAGCGTGTGCTCGCTGCCGTCATCGAGCCCGAAGCGCATCTTGATCACCTTCTCTTCGCGCGGCGTCAGGGTCTTCAGCACCGCCTCCGTCTGCTCCTTGAGGTTGATGTTGATCACCGCTTCCGCCGGCGAGATCACGCCGCGGTCCTCGATGAAATCGCCCAGATGCGAATCTTCTTCCTCGCCGATCGGCGTCTCCAGCGAAATCGGCTCCTGGGCGATCTTCATCACCTTGCGCACCTTCACCACCGGGATGTCCATGCGCTTGGCGATTTCCTCCGAGGTGGGCTCGCGGCCATACTCCTGCACGAGCTGCCGCGAGGTGCGGATCAGCTTGTTGATAGTCTCGATCATGTGCACCGGAATGCGGATGGTGCGGGCCTGATCGGCGATGGCGCGGGTGATGGCCTGCCGGATCCACCACGTGGCGTACGTCGAGAATTTGTAGCCGCGGCGATACTCGAACTTATCCACGGCCTTCATCAGGCCGATGTTGCCCTCCTGAATCAAGTCGAGGAATTGCAGGCCGCGATTGGTGTACTTCTTGGCAATCGACACCACCAAGCGCAGGTTGGCCTCGATCAACTCGCGCTTGGCGGCCTTGGCTTCTCTCTCGCCCGTGTTGATGGTCTGCACGGTGCGGCGCAGCTCGGTGGCCGGGATCTGGTTTCGCTCCTCGATTTCGCCGAGCTTGGTCTTGGTCTGGCGCAGTTCCTTGCGGACTTCGGCTTCCTGCCCGCCGCGCACGCCTTTCAGCTTCTTTTCGAGGCGCGAGACGTCGCGCTCAAGCGGCTGGCTTTCGTCCGCGGCCCTCAGAATCAACCGGATCAGCTCTTCGCGCTCGGGATGGGTGAATTCGAGCGACCGTATCAGCTTCGACACCATGATGCGGTGCTCGGCCTGCGCCCAGTTGTAGCGCCGGTAGTCGCGCGGGCGCTTAGTGCGGGGAATCGAGTCCCGCTTCTGCTGAAGCTGAAGCATTTTTTTGTGCAGACGCTCGATCTCGCCGATGGTGGCGATCGCTTCCTTGCGGCGCTCGATCACGCGCTCTTCGGTAAGCTCGTCGTCGTTGAAGACCACCACTTCCTTGATGGAGCGCTCGCCCTGCTCGAGATCGCGCCGCAGGTTCAGCAGCTCCTGAACCACCAGGGGAGAGCGGGAAATCACCTTCAGAACCTGGATCTGACCGCGCTCGATGCGCTTGGCGATCTCCACCTCGCCTTCGCGAGTGAGAAGCGGAACGGTGCCCATCTCGCGCAGATACATCCGGACCGGATCGTTCGTTTTGTCGAGCGCGGCCCCCGCAAGATCGACATCGGCCTCTTCGCCTTCTTCGGGCCTGGGTTCTTCGTCCTTGTCGACACGCTCGACTTTCGCCCCGGGGGACTCGAGCACGGCGATGCCCTCGCTTTCGAACGTCGAGAGCACATCCTCCAATTCCTCGGCGGAATGAACATCGGAGGGCAGAAGGTCGTTGACCTCGTCGTAGAGCAGGTAGCCCTTCTGCTTGCCCAGGTTGATCAGCTTGCTGACCTGATCGAATTTTTCTTCGAAAGCCAAGACGGTAGCCTCACTTCACAGATTGAAACTTGCTCGATTTTGCAGCGGATGATCGATTTGTGACCGCGTGAACGCACCTCGTGAGGACGCAAACATTCGTCGCAACCGGAAGGGTCGCACGGACCGACACCTCAGCTATTGTATTAGATGTCAGTTTACACCAGAAAGTGCTGCCAGCCGAGAGTCTTTTTCGGTTTGGCAACGGCCGCTTACGGCGTAGCGCAACGATCTCACCATGAGCAGCTTAGATGGGCCTTGCCAGCAACACGAATGCAGTCAGGGCGTTCGCCAGCCGACGCGCAGAATGGGCAGCACAGCCCCCTCGCCGAAGTCGACGTACTATTTGACGCTCTCGCCGCCTGGCCGGTTCTCTCGCGGCCGAGTTTCCATCGTGAGGCGCGCGTCGCGCAATTGGCATTCGTGCTCACCGGATGTCCCGAATGCCGCATTGATTTTGCTGTCGAACAAGTTCCATACTTCGTTGTTAGAACGATTAGCAACAACGGAGCCCCTCTATGAAAACCCACCCTGACAGCACAGTCCCCTCGAAATCGAACCAAAGCCTCAGTTCTCTTCAGCAGGCGGGGCGACTCGCCACGCTCACCATCGCGTTTGCCGTTCTTTGTGGGATCGCAGGCGCCCAATCTTCGCCCGCTGCGCCCCCCGAGCTGACCTCGAAGCCGACCCTCTACGTGGTCGGCTACGCCCATCTGGATACAGAATGGCGCTGGGAATACCCGCAGGTTATCAGCGAGTATCTCCCCAAAACCATGCGGCTGAATTTCGATCTGTTTCAGAAGTATCCCCACTACATCTTCAATTTCACCGGGTCTAATCGCTACGAAATGATGAAGGAGTATTTCCCTGCGGACTTTGCCAGGATCAAGCAATACGTGGCGACCGGACAGTGGTTCCCCGCAGGCTCTTCCGTGGAAGAAGGCGATGTGAATTCGCCGTCTCCCGAGTCGATCGTCCGGCAGGTACTCTACGGGAATGACTTCTTCCGCCGCGAGTTCGGCGTAGCCAGCGCCGAATATATGCTGCCGGATTGCTTTGGATTCCCCGCCGACCTGCCGAGTATCCTGGCGGCGGCGGGCGTGAAGGGATTCTCGACTCAGAAGCTGACCTGGGGATCGTCCGCGCCGGTGGGTGGTCCAGACTCGCCGGAGCAGACGCCGGTCGGGACGCCATTCAACGTCGGCTTATGGATCGGGCCGGACGGCAAGGGCGTGATCGCAGCCCTGAACCCGGGAGATTACAGCGGAAGCATCGACTACGACCTTACCAAGGCTCCGCCGCCGGGCGTGCGCGGCGCTGTGGATTGGCCCAAGCGAGTCGATCTCGACGGCAAGGTCAGCGGACTCTTCACGGACTACCACTATTACGGCACAGGCGACACCGGCGGCTCGCCTACGGAGTCGTCTGTGAAGCTGCTCGAGGCGATCATCAACAAGAGCGAGACGGTTCTGCCGCCTCCGCGGCGCCAGTTTGGCGAGGACGAAGAGCAGCAGAGTCAGCCCACCGGCCCCGAAGTTCGGGTGGGCGACAGCCCTCTGGATGTGATCTCTTCCAGGGCGGATCAGATGTTCCTCGACATCCTTAAGACCGGCAAGGAGTCAGGACTGCCCACCTACAAGGGTGACCTGGAACTGACCAACCATTCCGCAGGCTCACTGACCTCGGAAGCACAACACAAGAAGTGGAATCACGAGAATGAAATTCTGGCGGATGCCGCCGAGCGCGCTTCGGCGGCGGCGGAATGGCTCGGTGGCCCGCACTATCCGCTCGGGCGGCTGAACCACGCCTGGCGCCTGCTCATGGGCGGGCAGTTTCATGACCTCATGGCGGGCACGGCCACGCCCAAGTCTTACCAGTACTCCTGGAATGACGACGCCATCGAGATGAACCAGTTCGCCGGCGTGCTGACCAGCGCGGTCCAGGCTATCGCCTCCGGCCTTGACACCTCGGTGGAGCACACGCCCATCGTAGTTTACAACCCCATGAACATCGAGCGCGAGGACGTGGTCGAAGCTGACGTTCCGTTGCCCGGCAACGCGCCTACTGCGGTCCGCGTGGTTGGCCCTGACGGCAAGCCGGTCCCGGCGCAAATAGATCCTGCTACACCTGGAGGCGGCGCCAAAGTCGTCTTTGTCGCCAAGGTCCCTCCCGTAAGCTTCGTGGTGTATAACGCGCAGCCGGCCGAGGCGCCCATCTCGAGTTCTGCCCTCAAAGTCACGGAATCTTCGCTTGAAAACGCCCGTTACCGCATCAAGTTGGACCAGAACGGCGACGTCTCTAGCATCTATGACAAGATGCTGAAGCGCGAACTGCTATCTGGCCCCGCGCGCCTCGCGTTTGAGACGGAGAAGCCGCACGACTGGCCGGCCTGGAACATGGACTGGTCTGACCAGCAGAAGCCGCCCCGCGGATACGTGTCAGGCCCGGCCAAAATCAGCATCGTGGAAAACGGACCCGCGCGCGTGGCTTTGCAGGTGGAGTGCGATGCGGAAGGTTCGCACTTTGTCCAGACGATCCGGCTTGCGGCCGGCGATGCCGGCAACCGGGTTGAATTCGCCAACGCCATCGACTGGAAGGGCGAGGCCGCCGCACTCAAGGCGGTCTTTCCGCTGACGGTTTCGAACCCGGAGGCCACCTACAACTGGGGCGCGGGCACCATCGAGCGTCCCAATGACAACGAGAAGACGTTCGAAATGGCGTCGCACGAGTGGTTCGATCTCACGGACAAAAGCGGGACCTATGGCGTGACCATACTTTCGGGCTCGAAGACCGGGTCTGACAAGCCCGACGACAGCACCCTGCGCCTGACTCTGCTCTACACGCCCGGGCTTGGGACGGGCAATGGACAAAACTACGCCGACCAGACCACGCAGGACTGGGGTCATCATGAGATCCTCTACGGTCTCGGGTCGCACGCCGGCGACTGGCGGC
>JASHPE010000185.1 GCA_030038235.1 Terriglobia bacterium | reverse complement strand
AAACGCTGCGCTGAAGGTCAAGAGCGTCGCTGCGGCGTGTGACCTCGCCCGACCAGTACCGCTTGCGGCTGCGGCTTCCCGCAGTTGTTTTGGCGTTCGATCTGCGAGTTGGCATCTGCGCCCTCGGTTCTAAACAGGGCGTCGTAGGTTCGCGCGGAACAGCAAGACCTATGTGAGTTCTTCCGGCAAAGCTGAAGCCGTGCCCCGATTTACAGCCGTTGATTATTGACGTGCGCGACGAGTGCTCGCGGCCTTGCGCGCGGCACGTTTCCGTCCCTCGCGGCCCTTGGTGCGGACCGCTTTCTCCGCGGCCCGTTGCCGGTCAGCGCTGCCGCGGCGCCGGGCGCTCGATTCCGCATGACGGCTGAGCACCAGGTGCGACGCAGCCTTGTGTCCTTCGCGCTTCAGCGCTGCTGAGGTTGCGCGCGACCGCCGCCGCGACGGCTTGCGCGCGCCCGCATCGCTGCCCTTGCGGAGGTCCCGCTCAGCCTGTTCCCGCGTTTTCTCAGACGCCTTTCCTTTGCGCGGCGGCGGCAGCTTCACCCCCGCGCGCCGGGCTTTCGAAAGACCGATCGCGATGGCTTGCTGAGGCGAGCGGGCTCCGTGCTTACCCTCGCGCACGTGCTCCATCTCCTCGCGCACGAACTCGCCCGCCTGCGTGCTGGGCGACTTGCCTTCGCGGGCATCTTCGTGAGCACGCTCAATCGTTTCCTGTTCCGGCATTGCTCCTCCTCGGACCGCGGCGCTCGCAGGGCAATCGGCTGGGCGCCCAGCTAACATCGAAACCTTTCTTCTCTTCTGCCCGCTATTTTGATGAAGGGCCGTGCGGCCGTTGGATGCACCTGATTTCCGGCCATCGGGCCAAATCCAGGAGTCTAACCATGCACGGTGCCACCTCGCTCGCGGAGCGCTTCATCGATTGGCGAAAGGTAGATCAGCAGGGCGAGCCGTTTGTGGGACCTGCGGGACGGCTTCTCGATGAGGCGCTCGACGAGGCGGGGATCTCGCGCAAGGACGCCTACGTTACCAAGGCCGTCAAACATTTCAAGTGGGTGCGGGAAGGGAAGCGGCGCATTCACAAGAAACCCAAGCTTTCGGAGATTGCGGCCTGTCGCCCCTGGCTTGACGCCGAGATCGCCCAGGTGAAGCCAAGAGTGATTGTCTGCCTCGGAGCCACTGCACCCCAGGCGCTTCTTGGGAAGGACTGCCGGGTCATCGAGAGGCGCGGAGAGCTGATGGAATCGCCGCTCGCGCCCTACATCGTGGCGACGGTCCAGCCGTCGTCGATTCTGCGCGCGCCCGACGACGACACGCGGCGTGTGGAACGCGCCCGATTCGTAGCCGACTTGAAAGGACTGCTGCGAGTGCTTTGAGTCCGCCGCCTTTTGCAAGGTCTTCAGTCCCCGTTGACCTTGCCGCTGCGGGTTTTAGCGGCTTTGCGCGTATAGCCTACAACTGAAGGCCTTCAAAAGACTTGACAAAAAGCTCGCGGACGTGCTAGCCTGTTGGCTCCCGGTAAATCCAGGTGCGCCATGCCCTGCGTTCGTTTTCGCCCGTCCTCGCGGCCTTTTGAGCCCGTTTCCCACGATCCCGACCGCTTTCAAGCGCAAAATGTGGTCGGAATGAAGCTGGAATGTTCCCTTAAATCAACGACTTGGCATAGAACGGCGCGGCTGGCCATGGGCCCACCCGGTCGAATTCAAGCCCGGGCAGGAAAGTCCCCTCGGAAATCAGAAATTCATCGCCAAACGGAGCTGGAATGTGCTCTGGAATCAATGGTTTGCTTGAAAGAACTTTCGGCGCCAGGAAACCGGCGGGCACGCTGGCGTGGGTGGTGTCCTAATTTCAGACGTACGGGCCTTGTGGCCGCCCGTACGTCTGAAATTAGGACACTACCCTGGCGTGGCGTGATATGGCCACCATCGCACATCCGGTTTCGACTTTTGGCCGGTATTCGGCTAGAATAAATCATCACCCCGGATTCGACATTCGGACTCGATTAACAGGAGAAGCATCGTGGCACGCCTGACCCGTCATGAATTGAAAGAAGACGAATTTGTCTCAACCGTAGAGGCGGCGGAGGATTTCGCCAGGCAGCACGCCACGCAGATTATCGCGGGCGTGCTTGGCGCGCTGATCGTTGCCGGGGCGATCGTGGGCTGGAGAACGTACTCGGCGCGGCAGGAGGGCGCGGCAAACGCGGCGCTCGGCGAGGCCCTGAAGACCTTCAAGGCGGAAGTCGGTCCGGCGCCGGCCACCAACCTGTTCAGCCAGGACGCCACCACGCCGCCTCCGGGCGCGCCTGAGTTCACCACGGATCAGCAGAAGTATCAGGCGGCCCTGAAGCAGTTCACCGAGGTGGTGGCCAAGTACCCCCGGCAAACAGCGGCGGATTTCGCGCGCTACCACATCGGTCTGTGCCAGGCGGATTTGGGCAATGACAGCGCGGCCGTGAGCACGCTCGAGGCGGCGAGCGGTTCGAGCGACAAGAACACGGCAGCGCTCGCCAGCGAGGCTCTGGCCGGCGAACTGAACAAGATCGGCAAGACGGACGAGGCCATCAAGATCTACCAGAAGCTTGCCGACCATCCCACATCCACGGTTCCCCGGGCCACTGCGCTACTGGCCGAGGCGAATCTCTGCCGCGACAGCAAGCCGGCCCAGGCGCGCGCCCTTTACGAACAGGTGCAGAAGGAATTCGGTACCGATCCCTATTTGGCGAATCAGGTCCAGCAGCAGATGGCTGGCCTGCCGAAGTAGTTGACTGTCAACTGTTGACTGTCGACTCTTTCCCAACATGCCCGAGCGTGAAACCCTCGAGACCGACGTTTTAATCGTAGGCGCGGGCCCGGCCGGACTCAGTTGCGCCCTGCGCCTCAGCCAGCTTATCCAGTCGCGGCAAAATTCCGGCGATTCGCCTCTTTCGGCCGAGAACGTCTACGTGCTCGAGAAGGCGGAGGAACTCGGCGCTCATTCGCTCTCCGGCGCCGTGCTCGATCCGCGCGCGCTCGGCGAACTGGTCCCGGATTTTGAGTCCAAAGGCGCGCCGATCGAGACGCCGGTCACGGGCGATTCCGTTTATTACTTCACGCGCAGCGGCCAGTTCAAAGCGCCCATCAATCCGCCGTTCTTCCACAATCACGGCAATTACATCATCTCGCTCAATCGATTTGTGAAGTGGCTTGGCACGCAAGTCGAGGGCGCCGGCGTGAACCTCTTCCCCGGCTTCTCCGGCATGGAAGTGCTCTACGATGGCGATCGCGTGGTGGGTGTGCGCACGGACGACAAGGGCGTGGACAGAAACGGCGGGCAGAAGTCGAACTATCAGCCGGGTTACGATCTGCGAGCGAAAATCACGGTGTTTGCCGAGGGGCCGCGCGGATCGCTGACCAAGCAGCTTGTGCAGAAGCTGAAGCTCGATGCCGGACGCAATCCGCAGGCTTACGCAATCGGTGTGAAAGAGCTCTGGGACGTGCCCGCCGGCCGCTTGCCGAAAGGCCACGTGGTGCACAGCGCGGGCTGGCCGCTGACCCCAAAGCAATTCGGCGGCGCGTTCCTCTATGCGCTCTCCGACACGCGCTTGTCGCTCGGACTCGTCTCCGGGCTCGACGCCGACGATCCGCGCTTTGACGGCCACAATGCGTTCCAGCTCTGGAAGACTCACCCGTGGGTGCGCGGTCTCCTTGATGGCGGCCAGATGGTCCGGTATGGCGCCAAGACGGTGCCCGAAGGCGGCTACTTCGCGATTCCGACCACCGTGATGGACGGCGCTCTGATCGTCGGTGATTCGGCCGGGTTCCTCAATTCGCAGCGCCTCAAAGGCATTCACCTCGCGATGAAGACCGGCATGCTGGCTGCGGAAGCGATTTTCGAAGCGCTGGGCGGCGGCGACACCTCAGCGAAGGGTCTCGCGCGCTTCGACCAGAAGTGGCGTTCGAGCTGGGTACACGATGAGATGTGGAGGGTCCGCAATTACCACCAGGGCTTCGAGCACGGATTCTTCCCGGGCATGATCCACGGCGCCCTCCAATTTGTGACCGGCGGGCGAGGTTTGCACGCGCGCTATCCGAGCCGCGCCGATTTTGAGCACATGAAGCCGCTGGCCCAGATCAACGGCCGGCCCGCGGAGCGCGTCAAGCCGGATGGTGAGCTGACTTTCGACAAGTTGAAGGATGTGTATCACTCCGCTACGCACCACGAAGAAGATCAGCCCTCGCACCTTCGCATCGCCGATTTCGAAATTTGCAACGATCGCTGCGTGAAAGAGTACGGCAACCCTTGCCAGTATTTCTGTCCGGCGCAAGTGTACGAGATGGAAGAAAACGCGGATGGCTCCGGCAAGCATCTGAAACTGAATCCCTCGAACTGCGTGCACTGCAAGACGTGCGACATCGCCGACCCGTATCAGATCATCACGTGGGTCTGCCCGGAGGGCGGCGGCGGGCCGCACTACGAGGGGATGTGAGAAGGAGTCGACAGTTGACAGTCAACAGTCAACAGAAGATGTCTGCCCTGAATTCAAGTCGTGCGATCACCCCGTTAAGTCGCGTGTTAGATCGGCTGGAGACGCTGCTCATGCAAGGTTTGAAGAGCAAGGAGAGCAAACTCACCAGCCCGGACTTCAAACAAGTACGGGGGCTGGCGCTGGCACAGCTAAAGTCGGGCAGGAAACAGGGTTGAAATGTCTGAGGTATTCTTCGACGGTCATTGAGCCGATGAGTCAATCCCTCAATCACCCGATCGCTCAATCGCCCGATCGCCCGATCATCCGATCACCCGATCACCCGATAAAAGAACTTTCTCGCCGCCAGCGATTCCTGGTCTGGCTGCTGGGCGGACTCGCAGCCTGCGTGGTTCGGTTGATCGGCAGTAGCCTACGCTGGGAGGTCTACGGGTGGAACGCCTATCAGGCGCTGCGGTCCCAGGGCCGCGTGGTGCACGCCTTTTGGCACAACGAGACGTTTGCCGCCGGCTGGTACTGGCGCAACCAGCGCATCGTGGTGATGAGCGGATACAATTTTGACGCGCGCTTCACCGCTCGCGTGATCGGAATCCTCGGCTACGAGATCGCCCGCGGATCGGCCAGCCGCGGCGCGGCGCGCGCGCTGGTGGCGATGGCGCAGGCGATGCGGCGCGGGCACGACACCGCTTTTACCATCGACGGACCGCGCGGCCCGCGGCACGTGGCCAAGGCGGGCGCAGTGATGCTGGCCAAGGCCACCGGCGCGCCGCTCATCTGCTTTCACATCCGGCCGGCGCGCGCCTGGGTGTTCAGCAAGAGCTGGGACCGGACCGAGATTCCGCGGCCTTTCAGCCGCATGGCACTATTCATCGCTCCAGCCATCGCCGTGTTCAAGGATGCGGACGACGCGGAGCAGGCGCGCAAGCTCGCCGAAGTGCAGGCCGCGCTCGACGACCTGGTTCGGCAGGGAGACGAGTGGCTGAAGAAATTGACTCATTGAGTGATTGAGTCATTGAGCGATGGAGTGATCGGGTGATTGAGTGACTGTTTACTGCCAACTGCCGACTGCCCACTGCCAACCACCTACTGACTTACTGACCTCCCGACTGACTCGCCTGCATCGCTCGAATCGATCCAAACAGCGCCCTGAATGTCGCCGCTGCTTCCGCGCTCTCCGCCGGAACTGGCCTGTCGCCGTTATAGGCCTTGATGAAGTCGCTCGCACCGCCCCACGTGGTTTGCAGCATCCCGAGCATGCGCGGCGCCGTCACCGCGTCGGGATGCGCGCGCACGGACCGCATCTGGTCCAACTCCGCCAGCGCCACGTCCGCCTTGCGCCAGGGCGCGTACACCACGCGGAATCCCTGCACGGCGAAGTAGGCTGCGGTTGGCGGCGTCGAATCATAGTGCCAATCGCAGATCACGATGTCCCGCGGCACCATGTTGATGGCCCACGCGGTGCCGTTCTGGCTGCCTTCCCACTCGCCGACGCCGGTCACGCTGCCGTCGAGCAGGCGATCGCCCCACATCCACATCTCGCGATGCGTCTCTGCAAGGTGATCGTGCAGCGTGCGGACTTCCTGCGCGAACAGTTCACCGCGATTGCGCGTGCCGCAGCGCGGGCAGTCCGGATCGGCCAGGATGAAGACCTCGTCCATGCCCACGTGGACCGCGTCCGCCTCGCAGACGGCGGCCAGCTCGTCGATGAGATCGAACACCACCTTGTGAACGTCAGGATTCAGCGGACAGTAGCTTCGGCAGTAGATGCCCTGGTTGTTTGGATACTTCTTCGGCGTCTCATCGAACTCGGGATGCGCGCGCAGCAGCCCGAACGTCTGCGCCGCCCAGGACTGATGGCCGAGCAGATTGACCAGCGGGATCAGCCGCACGTTCGCAGCATGGCACGCCGCCACAATCGCCTTGACGTCGCTCGTCGAGAGCGCATCGGAGTCCACAACCTCGGGATGGCTGGTGTATTGATACCGGTAGTCGAACTCCATCACGAGCGTGTTGACGCCCTCCTTGGGCAGCGCATCGCGAATGAAGCTGACCACGAGCGGAACTTCGCTGGACTTGGGCGCGCCCAGGTAGAGTCCTCGAACGGGTAAAGTGGGCGGCCCCGGGCTGAGCGCAATGGCGGGCGCCGCCAGGTATAGCAGGATGGGCATGACAGCCGCGTTCGCAAGCATGCCAAATTTCGTTTTCATAGTGTCAGTCCTACCTCTGGGCGCCCCGCTGATTACTGTTGGTTACCGGAGTCGAATTGTGCGCGATGACGCCGATGCCATTATAGATGCGCCAGCCCTCTTTCGCCCCCTTGACCTTCCCTCACCTTCTGATACTTGGTCCTCACTCGGTTAGTCCTGTCTGCCGGACCGCACCTTGAAAACGGTCTCCATTGACCGGGAGGTATTGTCACCAGCCGATTTCGCCCTGGACTACAATCGCAGCAGGATTTGATTATAAATAGCAGGATTGGCCTACCCTTTCCACTTGCTAGCCGGGAAACAAATGGTATCAAGGAGGTACGTGCGACGAGCTCGCGCTAAATCTCAATTCGCAGAAGGAGGTAGTCGTATGAAAGCCAAATTGTTGGGAGCTATCACCGGGCTGACACTGCTCGCGATCATGTCGGCCGCTATACTGGCGTCACCGGGACGCGAAGGGACCTTTTCGATTCAAGCTTCCCCGCCGACGGCAGTAGCCTTGCCTGGAGGTCCCTGGGTTCACTACACGGTAGTCGTCAATGCCGCGGGCTACTCGGGAACCGTAATGCTGAACTGCCAACCGACACTGCCCAATGTGGCGTGTTCGGCGTCCCCGTCATCGATTCCGGTCAACGGCATGCTTTCGGTTTCCGCGACGGTGAGTGCGGCCGCTGCGAGTAACGCGTCCGTCGGTTCCTATCCCCTGATCATCACCGCAACGCCCCGCGGCGGAAACTACCAGAAGACCGCGATCGTGACTCTATTGGTCACCCCGAAGGTATGACCTCGAAGCGCTACAATATCGGTAGAGTGGGAGAGGAACGGTGCTACAGCACCATTGCCTCTCCCCTCGATCTCCGGATTGCCGACGCCCGACACCCGACTTCCGTCATCTCAGGGCGTGTACTTGAAGACCGCGCCGATCGAGTTTGTGCGCCGGAGTCTGGTGCTCATCGAAGCATCCCTGTTTGCCATTTAGGCCGCCCGGCCTAAGCGAACGCAGCCGCTAGATCGGCGCATCAGCGGACTTCTGCAACCCGTGCCTTGCGAGCAACGAGCAGGAACCCCTTGGCGGTGGCGTCTTTCTCTAGAGTAGCAAGACTCGCGCGCCCAGTGGCAGGCTCCGCGGATTTCATTTCGATTTCGCCCAAGGCGAGTCGGGCCTCGAACTGATACTCCAGGAAGCCCATTTGGTCGGCTTGGTCGAGGGCCGACTGCAGTTCCTTCTTCGCTCCGTCGTTTTCACCCAGTGCCGCGTGGAGGCGGGCGGCGACGATCGCGAACTCAAGACGTGGGCCCCGATGTGAAGCCTTCGCAGCGATCGCTTGCGCCGCGTTGATTTCCCGCCGGGCATCCGTCACTTTGCCTTCGGCAAGAAAGGCGCGTGCCCGCGCGGTATGGGCGCCGAGCTCCTCGTCGCTCATTTTATCTTCTTGAAACTGGGCAATTGCTTTCTGAAGGAGCGCTTCCGCAACGGCGGGGTTCCCCTCTTCAATCGCAACGTTGCTGAGCGACACCTGATCGGAGGCGGCGTCGTCCTTATCCAGGAGCTGACCGTGGATGTCGAGCGCTTCCTGGCAGGCCTCCCTTGCCTGCGCCAGATTCCCCTCGGACCGCATCAGGTCACCGGTAGCCAAGAGCGCGTAGGCAAGGTCGCTTCGGTCGCCGCCGCTTCGTCCGATTGCTATGCTCTGGTCCAGGTCCGCCTTTGCGTCCGCCAGGTTCCCCTCCTCGTGAAGGGTAATCGCCAGGTTCGTGAGCCAGAACCCTAATGGTTCCTTATGCCCAAGCTCTCGGAAGATGCCTACGGCCTGCCCCTGCATCTGGGCTGCGCGGGTCAATTGCCCCTCGGCCTCCAGCAAGGTGGAGAGATTGCTGACGGTGTTTGCCTCGCTGCTCTTGTCGCCAATTTCGGCAGACAGCAGCGCCGCCTGTTGATAGGCACGCTGGGCGGCTTCCAGGTCTCCCTGGTCCGAGGTGATGACCCCCACGTTATTCAGGGCACTCGCCATGCCCTTCTTGTCTCCGGTCTCACCAAACACCGCGTAGGCCCTTTCGGACATTTGCTTGGCCGCCTGAAAATCTCCCTGTTGATCGAGCGATTGGGCTTTGAAGACCAGCACGTTGGCGAGACCATCGCGCTCACCTGCACTCTCGTAGATTTGTTGCGCTCCCTCGCACGCCGTCACCGAATCCTTGGGTTGACCGAGATGCCGGAAAGCCTCGCACTCATCGCTTAGCGCCCAGGCGACCAGGAGTCGCGCACCCAGCGACTTCCCCTTGTCAGCGGCTCGTGCCGATGCTGCCTGAGCCCGGCTAAATTCTCCAAGCGACGAGGTTGCGGTGGCTTCTGCCAGGTCAATGCGCGGGTCGCCCCCGCCCGGCGCTGGGAGCCTACGAAGTGTGTCCAAGGCGGCAAGCGCTTCCTGCCCCTTCCCGGCTCTGGCTAGCGAATTGGAGAGCCGCAACCCGTAGTCAAGGTTGTCTGGGAAAGACTCCGAAAGCTGCTGGTAAATTGGGATTGCTTTGTCCCACTCTTGGGCTGTTTCCCGATAATGCCCCTCCACCCAGAGACGATCCTCGCGCGAGAGATTGATCGAGAGGTCGAAGGCCTTCTTCGCTTCGTCGCTTGCTTTCGCGTCGTAGCCGAGTCCTGACCAGGCGTCGGCCAGGGCCGAGTGCGCCAGGGCAAAGGCGGGGTCGGCAACGATCGCCTTTTGGAACAAGTCCCGCGCCCCCAGATTGTCAAAGGCGCGCAGCTTGGCAAGCCCTTCCGAATAGAGGCGCGCGGCTTCGGGATCCGAGGGCAACGTAGCTTTCACCGCCGTCGCTTCCGCCGTCGTAATTTCGCCCGCGCCCAGCTCGGCGCGGAGTTCCGCGCCCGCACTCGCCACGAGCTCGTCAAGCTGCGCGAGGTTCCCCGTTCGGGGGAAGGCGGTTACCGTCTGGCCCGTTCGCGCGTCCTGCAGGCGCACGTCGAGGCGGATTTGGCTATCAGTCAAGCTTACATACCCGCCCAAGACAACGTCATCGGCGTTCAAATTCTTGCGGATCTTCGCCAAGGTGTCCGGCGCGAAAGTGTCCGCGTCCGGCAGCCTCAGGTCAACTTTCATCCGAGCGACATCCTCACCGGACACGATGCGCAGCTTTTCACCGGCGGCGAGCTCGGTAGTCATCATCTCGGAAATCGCGGTTGAGACATAGGCCAGGTCGGCGCGGCCGGAGATGTTTCTGAAGCCGACAACAGCCACCGATTGGCGCACGGGAGCGGGGGCCAAAGCTGCAGGGGAGTTGATTGCGCTGCCCGAAGCACTTCGCCGAAACACCTTGTCGCGAAGGCCCCCGACGTTCAACGCGATCATAAGTCCGGCGACGACAACCAGACCTCCTGCCACCAGCATGGGCGTCAGCCGGCGCCTTCTTGGCGGCGCCACGACACGGCGTGTGGACTCTTTCAGGCGCATCAAATCGGCCAGCATCTCGGTGGCCGACTGGTAGCGACGGCCGCGATCCTTTTCCATCGCCCTGCCAACGATGCGTTCGAGGTCGTGCGGTAGCGCGGGATTCGTACTCGTCAGCGGGGGTGGAGTTCGATTCAAGATGGCATCAAAAACCACGGCTGATGTCGCACCGTTAAACGCCCGCCGCCCGGTCGCAACCTCGTACAGGGTCGCCCCGAAACTGAAAAGGTCGGTGCGCGCGTCGAGCTCCTCGCCGCGAGCCTGCTCGGGCGACATGTAGGCCTCCGTACCTATGGCGGCGCCCGCTCTCGTCAGGTCTTCCGAGTCGATCGACAACGTCGGTCTGTCTTGCGGGGGCGCTGCTTCCTGCGCCCCCGTTGAGGACGCCTTAAGCCCGGCTCCTACGGTTTGTTTCGCCAGCCCGAAATCGAGAATCTTGGCGTGTCCGCGCTGGGTCACAAAGATGTTGGCGGGCTTGATATCGCGGTGGATGATGCCTTCCGCATGGGCGGCCTCCAACGCCTCGGCGATCTCTGTGGCGAGCTGGAGCACTTTGTCTACGGGCACGGGCGCCGGCGGGCGCGATTCGGGCTGGGCGATCCCTTCCGATACGCCGGCGATCAGACACTTTAGCGTCTGCCCCTCCAGATACTCCATGGCGATGAAGGCCCGGCCTTGGTCTTCGCCAATGTCGTAAATCGTACAGATGTTGGGGTGATTCAGGGCGGAAGCGGCGTGTGCTTCGCGCCGGAAACGGGCCAAAGCTTGGGGAACTTGCGCGACGCCGTCAGGAAGGAACTTCAGGGCGACGAACCGGTGGAGCTGTGTGTCCTCGGCCTTGTAGACCACGCCCATCCCGCCTTGTCCGGCGAAGTCGACAATGCGGAAGCGTCCGGCAATCACGGCATCGGGAGGTAAGCGGTGCGGCTCGCTAGCGAAGCGCCGAACCGCTGCCGCTGCGCCGGGCAGGTTCTGAAGGAAATCGCCCGCGCGCTCCTGCCCATCGAGCAGGCGCTTGACCTCGTCGCAAAGAGCGCTGTCGCCGTGGCACGCTTCACGAAGGAATGCTGCGCGATCCTCCGGCGAGCGCTCCAGAGCGGCCTCAAACAGCTCCGTAATCCGCTTCCAGCGATCGGGAGTCATAGAAAACAGCCTTCAGCCATCGGCGATCAGCCATGCTCGTCAAGCAGGTTGACCGAGCCTCGCTCCATGGAGCGGCGAATTCATGGATTGCCCCCTCAAAGTGAACTGCCGGAATTCTACCTCAACAGGGCCTAACGCAAAAAAAAACTTGCACCCCATGTACCCTTTTCTGTACGATTCCCGCATTATTAAGGCGAGGGGGAAGAACCAAGCTCAGAGTCGATCAAACTGCCACCCCTCCAACCGAGGCGGAAGCTATGACGAGAAGGCAGCGCCGGAGCTTCACTTTTGGGCCACACAGGCGAGCGGCGGATAGCGTGCTGGCGCTCGCTGTCGTGCTTCTGCCGGCCCTCGTCGCCGCCCCATCGGCGCTGGGGCAGGCGACTGTCCAGGTACTCTACGCGTTCAAGGGCGGGACGGACGGGGGATCTCCCCAAGCAGGTTTGGCTCGGGACACGGCGGGCAACCTGTACGGCACCACCTATGGCAGCGGGGCCGGATACGGTGTGGTGTTCAAGATCGATACGGCCGGCAACGAGTCCGTGCTTCACAGCTTCACTGGGCCGCCGGACGGGGCCTATCCCCAAGCAGGTTTGGTTCTTGACGGGGCGGGCAACCTGTACGGCACTACCTCGTTGGGGGGCGCCTCCACCAACTGCCCCGGAGTCATTGTGAGCGGTTGTGGGACGGTGTTCAAGGTCAGTGCGACCGGCACAGAAACCGTCCTGCACAGTTTCACCGGGCCGGCGGACGGGGAGTATCCGGAAGCTGGTTTGCTCCTGGACGCCGGCAACCTTTACGGCACCACCTTCAAAGGCGGCGCTTACGGCAAGGGGATGATATTCGAGCTGACTACCACCGGCAAAGAGACCCCGCTCTACAGCTTCGGTGAATTTACCG
>JASHPE010000184.1 GCA_030038235.1 Terriglobia bacterium | reverse complement strand
ACACCGGCAGCCGCGGCGTAGGCTGGGAGCGCGATCAAGAGCAGACATGAAGATCGCAAGCAAGCTAAAGCCGGGAAAGCCTGCGCCAGTGCCGCGAGCAGGGCGTGGCCTGCTTCGTCAAGCAGCTTGGACACCGGCCCGTCAGCGGCGGGTCGCCATTGAAGCTGGGCAGCTGGGCGGGCAAGGAGTGGGCCGAGTGGCCGGCGGACCTGCGCGTGCGCCAATACCCGAGCGTTTGATAGCGCAGTTTCGTTGCGGAGTCCCGCGAGGCTGCTCGAGGAAGCGGCGGTGCAACGCTGGCGGCGACCGAAGCGCCCCTACGAATCGCTCGACGACGCGAAGGCCGCTTGCGACCGGGCGGCGGAGGCACTACGTGACGCTGCTCGCGCCGGCGCTGTCTGCCCCCCGAACGGCATGGCGCGGACCGGTCGGCCGACCGCTGGATTGCGGCTCGCAAGACGTCGGTGAAGCGGAGTATTGAGCATCAAGGAGGAATGAAAAATGAGCGACCGCAGCAAGATCGAGTGGACAGACGCGACCTGGAATCCCATCCGGGGCTGCACCAAGGTGAGCCCGGGCTGCAAGCACTGCTATGCCGCGACGTTCGCGGAACGCTGGCGGGGGGTCGAGGGCCACCCGTTCGAGCAGGGCTTCGACCTCCGGCTTGTGCCGGAAAAGCTGGACCAGCCGCTGCGGTGGAACGTGCCGCGGCGTGTCTTCGTGAATTCCATGTCCGACCTGTTTCACGAAGGCGTGCCGGACGATTACATCGTGCGGGTGGCCGAGGTGATGGCGCAGGCGAACTGGCACACGTACCAGGTGCTCACCAAGCGCTCCGAGAGGATGCGCGACCTGCTCAACGCCAGGCTGGGCTTCGCCGCTCACGCGCCGCACATCTGGTGGGGCGTGTCGGTCGAGGACCGCAAGTACGGGGCGCCGCGCATCGGCCATCTCCAGGCGGCGGACGCCGGCACGCGCTTCCTCTCGGTGGAGCCCCTTCTGGAGGACATCGGCGAGCTCAACCTCAGCCGCATCGGCTGGGTGATCGTCGGCGGGGAGAGCGGCGTGCGCGCCCGCCCGTTCGATGTCGGCTGGGCGCGCTCCGTCCTGCGCCAGTGCAGCGAGCAGGGCGTGGCCTGCTTCGTCAAGCAGCTTGGACACCGGCCCGTCAGCGGCGGGTCGCCATTGAAGCTGGGCAGCTGGGCGGGCAAGGAGTGGGCCGAGTGGCCGGCGGACCTGCGCGTGCGCCAATACCCGAGCGTTTGATAGCGCAGTTTCGTTGCGGAGTCCCGCGAGGCTGCTCGAGGCAGTTGGCGATTGCGGCAGGCATCGCGACGCGTTCGGCGAACCCGTCAGCCGGGAGAGCGCCGGCGCCAATCCCGCTCGGTGCGGCGCAAGGCCAGCAGCGTGAACTCGACTGTCGCGTGCGGATTCAAGCCCGCCATCAGGCACGGCGGCTCGCCGCCAGGCTCCAAGCCCTGGGTCAATGGTCCGGACCAGGCGATCGGGAGCCCGGTCACGCACCACACATTACGTTAAGCCGGGCACACCCTCCTGAATCTCCGTGCGGATCGCGCCCGCCTGAACGGCCATCGCTCGAGCGGCCATCCCGCAAGGCCGGACAGCCCAAGAACTGGCGGACCCGTCGGCCAGCACCCCGTCTCCTTTGCCAGCAGCCTCCGGCTTTTTCAGCGGCCCAGCAGAATTCGGCGCGAAAGCAGTATCCCTCTTTGTTGCCATGGGCCAGCCAGAGCCAAGGCCCAGAGGGCAGTGGCCGCAATGCGCCGCCCGGCGGCAACGGGGAGAGCAACCGATGGATGTCAACTGCATTTCAGGGGGCGCTTGCCATCCGATCATGGTCGGCGGCCGTATCGGCCTGGATCGGGGGCCAGCGGACCTCGAGCCCGGCGGAGAGCCGATCATTCCGGACTTCAGCTCGAGGCCGTTCGAGATCTTTTGCGGCGACGCGCTGGAGACGATCCGGAGCCTCAGGGCCGGCGGGACCTCGTTCGACTGCGTGATAACGTCGCCGCCATATCTTGGCCAGCGCCGGTACGGCCACGACCCGAGGGAGATCGGGCGGGCGAAGGGCAAGGGCGGCGTGCGCTCCTACGTTTCCGCCCTCGTCGACATTTTCAAGGCGATCCCGCTGCGCCCGTGGGGCAGCATATGGGTCAACCTGGGCGACAAACGTGCAGCCAACACCGCCCTTCTTGCCGTCCCGCACCTTTTTGTCCTCGGCATGCTGGAGGCCGGGTTTTTCCTGAAGGACGCCGTGGTATGGGCAAAGGAAGTGGCCACCGTGGAAGGCACGAGCATCGGCCATTGCCAGGTCGAGCCCGCCAAAGGCCGTCTGAACGGCAACGCCTGGGAACCCTTCTACCGGTTCGTGAAGGACCCGAGGCATTCGTGGTCGGACACCTCGGCGGTCCGCATTCCCCGTGACCCGGAGCGCTTCTTCCACAAGGGCACTACGGACCCGATCGGGCAGCATCCCTACTCCAGGCGCATGACGTGCGCCACTTCGCTCGAAGGGCGCTGCCTGCCAAACGTCTGGTACGTCGGCAACTCGCGCAAGGGGGAAGATCATCACGCGGCATTCCCCAGGGAGTTGGTCGAACGGGTCGTGGCCATGAGCTGCCCGGAGCACCTGGTCGACGACGGCGGACAGGCGAGGCCCCGGGAACGCAAGGTTCAGGCGACAGAGTATTCCGAGGGACCGGGAAAGTTCATAACGGTCTATGGGCAACTCTCCTGCTGGCAAGGGCCTCATCACCATGGGAACGCCGGCGAAGAGGGAAGCGCAAGCCTGGCGACCCTCCGGGACAGATCGGGCCGGAACGACACCGCCCGCCGGTACGTTCCCAGATACCCGCGGACCCTGGGCTGGACCCACATGGACAAGGCGGTGACAGGCCCGGGAATAGTCCTGGATCCGTTCGCTGGCACCGGCACAACCGGGGAGGCTGCCATCCTGCTCGGCCGGAGGTTCGTGGGGATCGACCTCTACCAGGACAATGCCGACCGGATGAACCGGCGGTGCGAGGCGGCTTTCGAGATGCTGCAGCGGACAAGGGGGTCGTCGCAAAGCACGCAGTAGAGGCTGTCACATGGATCGAAGCTTGGCCGAGGGGCTGCCACGGCAGGGGGTCGATCCGCATTTCGTCTCGACCCCTCCGTGCCCCTCGCAGGCAGATCAACCAATGACGGCATCCGAAATCGAAGCGGCCTGCGTATACTCGGATGATTTTTCCAGCGACCGCCCGACGTACCGATTGTTCGGGACGGGGACCCTGGCCGCAAGCAGGCGGCCCTCGGCGACGAGCTGATCGCACAATGCTGAGATTTGCTTCAGGGTCTTCTTTTTCAGTTGCGGGCACTGCCGCCGGATGTCGCCGGCGGTGCCCCCGTTGGTCCTGCCCCACGTCTCGATTGCTTCCAGCAGATCGCTCATGGCCTCTCTTCTTTGGGCTCTGCGGCCATGCCGTCGGCCGGGGCCCGCAAGGGTCAAATACTGAAAGGCAAGGCGAGCCGGACGGACGGCTACGACCGTCAATGCTTGGCGGATGGATTCGGGTGCGGGGCGGCGGGGGGACCTAGCTATTGATCGGGGCGATCCCTGATGATGTTTCCGGATCGATGCCACTGGCGGCCCAACGGCCACCGAATGGCAGGCCGTGGCATACCCGGTGGCAACCCTCTTGGAGCCGCCACTGCGTCACAGTGGCATTGCGGCGGCCTCAGACCGGGCACGTTGGGCATACCAGCAGGCCAATTCAGCACGAAGGTCCGCCTCGATATGCGGCAGCACTTTCTTCAAGTATGCCAACGGGAACTGGGCCCGCATGAGGCGTTCACGCCACCGCTTGTAAAGGTCGTCGTCAGCATTCACGAAGACACGATACAGGGCATAGTCCAGGTCAGACGAACCTTGCAGGAGCTCGGAGAATCCTTCCTCCCAGGAAACTGGGCGAAACTTGGCTGGGCTCCCCAGATACTCCCAGAACTTCATCGCCAGCAGCAAAGCCTCGGACGGCCGAGCCGTGTCGGGAGTTACGGGACTGTCGGATTTGTGCCGTGTCCTGGTCTTTGGTTCGTGAGAACCAGCCCCCGCCAGAGCCGCTGTTTCTGATTGGCTGGCTTCTCTTACTGGATTAACTTGGTTGGCTTGATATGGTAGGCTTTTATCGCTCACTGTGAGCCGAGGCCCCAGCTCATCGTGAGCGGAGGCCCTGGTTCCTGGTGAGACAAGAGCAGGCTCAAGGTGAGCGGAGTCTTGGCCCCCTGTGAGCTGTGGGGTATTGAAGATCGAGGCGTCTGGAAATTCAAAGGCCCTCCGATTGTCATGCTCGACGACTTCCCGGAACTTGTACCGGGTAGCCTTCTTGCTCTTTGACTCAACGACTGCCTGGACCTGTGCGAAGAACCCTGCTGCCCTTGCCCACTGGAGCACCCGCTTGACCGAGACGACGCTGCACTCCGACTCCCGTGCCAGCGTCCTGATCGTCGGCCATGCCCAGTCTTTCGCCGCCGGCTGTTGATCCCCGGCGTTGGCGTGCCCCGCCAGCTCCGCCAGGACGCGCCGGACGAGCCTGGGAGCTAACAGCCTGCCTTGCGGGGTCCGCGCTTCCGGGAACACGGTGTTATCGACTGCGTGCCGATGGTAGTACATCGCTCTCTCCTTTCAATGGGCGGCCGCCCTGCGGTCCTCCGTTGCAGCCGGTTGGCGCGGGCGACGTTGTAGATCGTCTTCGTGGTTGCATCCCCAGTCTTCCATCACCTTGATGCGTGAGCGGGGAGCGAACATCTGGCGGCTGCCGGCCATCAGCTGAGCCTCCATACCCTGCAGCTGCCGCCGACGTTGCGGATGGTGAACCGCTTGCCGTAGGTCTTCTGGACATACGTCACGGACGCCCTGAGCGACCGCCTGTTGGTTCCCTCGGGAATGGGCACGCTCTCTCCGGCATTCAGCGTGTACAGGTAGGCGTAGACCCGGCGGCGGTCCGGGACCGGCACGCCCGTCTCCGCCTTCGGCTGCGATGCTGCGACATTGGTATCCATATCTTCTCCTCTCCTTTTGAATTCCCTTACACCTAGGGCCTGGTAGTCCGAAAACTAACCCGGTCTTCCGGTCTGCGGTCCGGCAGGTACGCTGCCCCAAGCCATCGGATGAGGCCTTCGGCGCCCGCCACGACCTGATCAGCCCGGGATCGGAACGGGCGATCGGCCTCACCGGAAACGTGGCCGCCTTGCCCCTGGAATCCGCAGGTGCCCGCGGCAACGGCGAACACGAGAATTGAATTCATCCGATATCAAACACATTAATAGGGCAGCTCCGAGGGGCATTTCGGAAACCATGCTCCCAACTCAAAGGAGGAAACGAACCATGGAAGGACGCAGCAGCAATCCAGCAGTCGATGCCGCTTCATGCGAGCGCATCGGCGAGTATATCCAGTCGCACCCGTTGGAATCCTATCGGCAGATCGGCGCCGCGCTCGGCATCACCCGCGGCGCGGTGGTCCGCGTCGCCAAGCTCCACGGCGTCCGGCGGCGTCCGGGCAGGAAGCCGGCCGCATTGGCCGTGGCCGTCAAGGCGATCGATGGTGCCTGCCTAAACCCGTCGGACGAAACCCTGGCCGGCGCAGATGGGCCGGGCGACGAGACCGCCGCCAATGCCGCGACCGCCGGGCAGGCCGTGGGCGCTGCCGACCAGAGCAGCGGTGCCGTGGCGTAGCGATCGCGGCCGGAAGCCCGCTGCCGTCGACGTGGCTGTCGGCGCCCCGGATGGCAGGGTCCGTCTGCATACGGGGCTTTGGCGGAATCGGTCATCTGGGGTCGGTCGCAGTAGAGGGCCGAGCGATTCGCCGCGGTCTGCTTGGGGACTTGTGTAGTAAGATAGGCATCGGGAAGGGCTTTCTGAGTCGAACGTCTTCCCAGGGCATTCCGTCGAATGAACTCCGAGTTGAAGCGAATCATCCCGGCGATGGTCTCCTATGTCAACGACCACAGCGGGTATATGACCAAGACCAAGCTGCTGAAGCTCATTTATCTTTTCGACGTCGAGTACTACCGGGCAAACCGCAAAACCTTTACGGGCTTCACGTGGAAGTTCTTCCACTTGGGGCCATGGGCAAGGGAGTTCGACCCTATTCTTGATGAACTGGTTGGTACCGGCGTGCTGCTGGAAGGCCAGAGCACCAGACCGGAGTACGACACAAAGTTTCTCAGAACCGACTCGCCCCATGATTTTTCTCCCCTGTTCGCGAGTTTCCGGGAGGAATCACCACTGCGAACTGTCCTGAGCACGTGGGCCCAAAGCTCAACGGGAGAGATCCTGGATTACGTGTACTTCCGCACGGAGCCAATGGAGCATGGAATCCGCAACGAGCCTCTGGATTTCTCTGTGATACCCGAGGACCGCCCTGAAAAATATAACCGTCCCGCTTCTGGCATTTCGGCGAAGCAGGTTGCCAAGATGAAGCAGGAATTCGCAAACCGAGTTGGCGCGTTGCAAGAGTCGCGTGCGGCGAAGGATTTCGAGTTCACGCCGCCAAGATACGATGATGAATTCGAGACTGCAATGGCCAAACTAGATGCCGCCGACTGATGTTCATCGACGAGTGGTTTGACAAGGACTACTACAAGCAACTTCCGCTGGGCTATCGCATTCAGGCCAATTTCGTCTTTGGCCAGTTCTTCTTCACGCACGCCTACTACGCTCACGAAAACCTGGAACTCTGGCGTCCCGTGATCGACCCGGACGAGCCGACCAAGACCATCGCCTCAAATTTCAGGATTGTTGCGGCTGGGAGGGATGCCTTCAAGCGCACGATACCGCTGCACGTCCCCAAGCTGGAGACGAACGAGGAGTTCATCGTGGTCAGGGCAAAGCGCCGCCCGGTTCTCCTGATGCAACCCGAAGCGGCGCTGATGGCCGTAGACAATCGAGGCTATAGGGGAAAGGTCCAGCGAAGGCGCTGCCTGGTCGCACAGGTTTTCGGGCTGGCCGACGTGAGGACGCAGCAGCCCGAGTTCTCTCCGTCGTTCGTGGAACGGGTCAGAAAGATGGAATTTCCCCAGCTTCTGTTCTTGCCGCAGAAGGCGGGACTGCTGGAGGTGGACAGCGTGCTCCGCCTCGACGAATTGCAGTCGGTGTTTACGCCACACCTGGAGCCGACCCAGTTTGCCCTTGGCGATGCGGTCAGTTCAGTCCTGATGGAACAGTGGAGATTCTTCATTGCTGGCACAGGGCCGAGCGAGTACACGGAAATTCGGGAGCTTATCCTGAAAAGTTGAGACCGCAGACTGGGACCAAGCCAGTAAACACGTGTTCCAGGGGAATCCGGTCAATGAGTTCACACAGGAGCCCTGAGTCAGCCAAGCAGAATGAAGGTTGCGCGACCCCAAAGGCTTCCATCCGCAACGGAGATTTGGCCGCCATCGTCCGGGCTTACAGGCGGTGGTGCCGCCCCAGGCTCCTCGATCAGCTTGCCAGTTTTCGGAAGGAGCGAACAGTCGTGAGCGCGATCAGGCGGTCTGGTTTGGCTGTGAGGCCCGGCCCCGACGGAAAGAGGTACGACCACCAGCGTCGTCTTAAGGCGTCGGTGCTTGAGGAGGCCAGTCGCAGGCTTCACCGAGCAAAGCATTTACTACAATGCGCCAAGACCTTCGATGGGCTCCACGATGTAGTCGATGAGAAGATCGGTCCGTTGCGCGGGATCGGCCCATTGATGGTGTACGACACGGCGTTGCGCATCGGCACGAAGCTGGGCCACAAGCCACGACAGGTATACCTGCACAGCGGTACCCGCCAGGGCGCACGCATGCTCGGACTGTGCTGGCGGATGCCCAGCCTGCCGGTCGAATGTTTTCCACCAGAGTTACAGGAACTGGAACCCCGTGAGATCGAGGACTGCCTCTGCATCTTTAAGGACAAGATGCGGCCAAACCGGCGCTCCAGGGCCTGAATATCAAGGTCATTCGTACAGGAAGCGCAGGATGCCTCTCGTCTTGTCGAACGCCTCTTTGCATTCGGCCTCAGTCGGCAGTGGCCCCCCGTGGACTGCATTGTTGCCAAGATATCGGATATCGTTCGCCTGCCCCCACGTCAAGTCATCGAGCAAACCCTTGTTTCGGGCCAAGTCCAGAACATTCTTCAGCCAATCCTTGCGGACTGCGTCCAACTCGCGCCCGAACCCCTTGGCCCTGAGGCGGTCTACAGCGGCGCTGGTGATCGCGGACCGGCACAGAAACAGCGATGCAAGAAACTGACCATAGATGAAGCACCGTGATGCCTCCTCCCTGTATCGGCGGAGTGTCCAGGGACCGCATCACGGGCGGGAAGCAAACGGAGCAAGGTCACCCGCTTCACGATTTTCGGGAGCATGTTTCGAATTTCCCTTATGTACCTCTGGGCGATCCAACACTCCGCAAGCACATCAGCCCGCTTTCCCTCCATTATGTCTTCAACGTGGGGCCCCAGTGGCGAGCCGATTCCCTCACGATCCTTCTTCAGCAGATCAAGGATTCGTTCCAAGACCGGGTTGGTTCGAGAAATGCCCTGTCGAGGAAAATCAGAATCTCCGACCAACTGGCGGCGCATAGCTCGTGCCTTCCACGCTTCGCCACGTCAGGACCCAAGATCATTGTCAGCACATTCTCAATGTGTTCAGGCGTTTGATGGTCCTTGAGCGATAGCAGTGCTTCCCATTCTTTACCGGGCAGGATTCCCTTTAGCGTCTCTTCTATTACATTGGGATCGCTGACCCGGTTTCGCGGGCCAAACTCCGCCCCCAGTTCGAGCGTCTCAACGTTGCCGTCCCCATCAAGGAAGAATTCGTATTCGCGGTTGAACAGGCGGTCCAACATCCACGTGGTAAGGTAAAGATCATCGAAATCGTCGCCTCGGCGCATAGTCGCACCCCCTCCGGTAACCATTGTGCGCGAGACTCCAATGTGATCAGCGGAATCAGTGCTGATCGGGAAGCCGTCACGTCAGGGCCAGTAGCGCGAAGCTTCCGCAGGCGAGCATCGGTTGGTGCCGGGCAGATAGGCGCTCTGCCCTCCTAATGATGCGCCTCCCGCAAGAGGGCCTTGACCTCCTTGATGCTCAATGGCGGCTTGCGGCGGTGAATCACCGCATGGCAGTTGGGGCACACCGGCCGCAGGTCCCTTATGGGATCAACCTTGTGTTCCTTCTTGGCCGACGCTATCTCGCGTAAATGGTGGACGTGAATGTAACCTTGAGCCGTCTCGCCATACGCCTTGCCGAAGGAAAAACCACAGACGTAGCAGCAATCGCCATAGTGCTGTATGCACGCGTGACGTGCAGCGGGGTCCCGTTCGTACTTCGTGATCGTGATGGTCGCAGGTGAACCCTCGCTGAAAAAAGTCACCCCTTGATAATCCCTTATCAGCTTTAGGAGCCGCGTCTCAACCGCTCCCTCAATGGTCGTGTAGCTCCGGGGGTATTTCGGCCATTTCCACTTTGGAAGGCCCTCGCGGATAAACGGGATGGGGACGGGCACGGGCAGCAACGCAATACTGCCAGCCCTCGCGCTATATGTGCCGAGGCCATATTGGTGCGGTTCTGTAACGATCTCGGCGTGCGCCATGAACCCACGCTCTGGCAATTCGATTAGGGCCGGGTTCCCCAACTGGGATCGCTTCGGAACTCTCCAAGGCAGCGATGTGCCTTTCTTCGCCGCAGATGAAATCGACCGTTCGTCCTTCGTTTCGCCAACCAGAATGTGGAGCATAAAGGCCGGAAGTATACCACCTGCCAGGTCGAACTGACATTGACCGTGATTCGGCTGCGTTACTGACCTGGTAAGCAGTGGCGCGACGCGGCCCCTGGCTACCTGCCGGGGACAATGGTTCGCATGCTGGGTTTAGCCACTTGGGGAAACTGGTTTGCATTTGTGTCGATAAGTCTGAAGTAGAATATCGCCGGAGGCAGCGCCATGATACCCAGCGGCTTGTTGGGGCCGAAGGAATTCGCCGGAATGTCCGACGAGGAACTCCATCAAGTAAAGATGGGGTGTGAGCCGGGCTCGAATTACTGGGAGTGGATAACTGCTTAACAACAGGAGCGGCAACGCCGGTTGCAAGCGAGCCTGGCAGAATTGGCGGCAGCAGGAAAATCCCCACGTCGCGCCAGCGGCGAGAGCCCCGCAGGGGACAGTAGACCCTCAAGCCGCGATTCCGGCAGCAAAGCTCTTGAGCGCTATTTTCAGGAACCTGGAGGTCCGGCTGTGTTGAAGCCGGGCGTTTCTGGGATCGCCTGCTGCAACATTCGTACGGCGCTCAGTGCGCTGGGGTTTCAGCGGGAGTGGAAGAACACCGACACCTACGACAATGAGTTGGAGGACGCAGTACGCCGATTCCAGGCGGCCAAAGGCCATCCAAACGTGGATGGTCACGTCGGGCCCGGAACTCGCAAGCTGATCGTCAGAGAACTGCTCGCGATAGATTTCGATTTTGACGATCTTCTGGAAACATTCGAGTACGACGTGGCGCTTTCGTTCGCTGGCGAGAACCGTGCCTACGCGGATGCGTTGGCGGGCATCCTGAAAGCAAATCACATCAATGTTTTCTATGACGACTACGAACAGGCGAGCCTCTGGGGGAAGAACCTCCTCGAGCACCTGGAAGATGTATACGGGCGAAAGGCTCGCTTCTGCGTGATGTTTGCGTCGCGGGCGTACGCACAGAAGGCGTGGCCCACGCACGAACGAAGAGCGGCGCAAGAGAGGGCGTTTCAAGAGAAAGGCGACGACTACATCCTTCCCATACGTCTTGACGACACGAAGATTCCTGGCCTATCGACCACCCTGGGCTACATCGAGATCAAGATCGGTATCGAGCGAATAGGCGAACTCCTCGTCCAGAAGATCAGGAAAGAACGTGCGAGAATCGTCAGCGTCTGGACGCATGACCACTCGGAGCGGTTCGGATGATGATTCCGTGTGGAAATCGCGCTTTGCTTGCAGAGCGAATACAAACTGAGGTCGGCCAACCGCAATGGCTGAGTGATGCCTAAGATTGACAAAGACCGGCTGCGGACATTGGCTTCGTGGGGCGAACTGGTCCGAAGCGTTCCACGCGGCCGCGAAAATCCGTTTGACTAGGATTGACGAGTGTGTCTGGATGCGAGCATAAGGCCGTATCCTGCCATCATTCCACGGCAAGGCTAACCGTTTGGCTCTGGACGACATCTCCGCTCGTCGCGGAAATCGTCAAGTTGTAAGTGCCTGCTGGAGTTCCGGGGTTGGCCTGACCGCCTCCTGGACCCCCATTTGTGCCACCTCCGCCACAAGAGGCGCACAGGAACGTTAGGGCCAGGAGCGCCAATACGGCTACAGTCCGCTTCTTCCTCACTGCTGCAAGCGCTCCAACCGATCCCATGGCGACCAGTAAGAGAACCAATTCGAGGCCCTTGCCTCCGGGCGGATGCAGCCTACGGCTAAGGGCACTTGAAGGCGCTGTCGTCTCGACCGAAACGGTGACATTGGTAGCACTGGAACCGTTGAGGGTAACCGAGGATTCGGAGGGCGTGCACGTTGCTTCCAATGGGGCACCCGAACAAGCAACCTGTACGGCCCCACTGAAGCCTCCCTGTGGGGTCAGGGTGAGTGTGAACTGAGCCGACGCGCCGGGGCTCACCGATATCGAGGCCGGTGTGACCGAAATCGAGAAGCTGGCGAAGATAAATTCGGCCACGAACGCGTCGCTCTGGCCCCTGTTGGCCATTTGGAATGCTCCTGGCGTGATGGGGAAGTCGGAAGAATCGGTCATGCCTGCCACGAATACGCCGCCTGACGCGCTGCGGGCGATGCCTTCCGCTTCGTCGAGCTTGCTCCCTCCAAGAAACGTTGAGTAGACGAGAGCCGAGCCAGCCGAGTTGAACTCCGTAACGAAGGCATCGCCACTGTCCAGCGTGCACATGTCGCATTTTGTCTGAAAGACCCCAGCGGTGGTTGGGAAGTCGTTTGACTCCGTGTAGCCATCCACATAGGCACTCCCTGACGGGTCTACCACCACGCCACTCGCAGTGTCATAGCTCCCGCCGCCGAGATAACTTGAGTAAGACAGGGCTGAGCCGTTGGCGCTGAGCTTCACTACATACGCGTCCCCTGCGGCGCAATCCTCGTCGCCGCAAACTTGCTGAAAAGCTCCTGCCGTGGTGGGAAAATCCTTGGAATAAGTCGTGCCAACCACATAGGCACTTCCGGCAGAATCCAAGGCAATGCGCCCTCCGAAGTCAGCGTCGCTTCCTCCCAGAAATGTTGAATACACTAAAGCCGACCCGCTGGTACTGAACTCGCTGACAAATGCGTCATCGAGCGGGTGCCCCTCGGCGTCGAGCCCCGGACCGCAGTTGTCACACGTCGGCGAAAATGCCCCTGGCGTTGTCGGGAAATCCGGGGACTGAGTACTGCCCGCCACGTAAGCATTTCCGGAGGGACCAACAGCAATGCCGAAGATACCGTCCGAGTTGCTTCCACCCAGATAGGTAGCGTACACAAGTGCTGAACCCGCCGGATTCAGTTCTGCTACAAACCCGTCACCGGCACCGCATCCTCCGGAACACGTCGTCTGAAAGGCACCCTTGGTGATAGGAAAATCCTGAGAAGTGGTGGCCCCTCCCACAAAGGCATCCCCTATAGAGTCGACTGCGACTGCGGCCGCCCCGTCATAACTGCTGCCCCCGAGAAAGGTAGAGTAGCTGAGCGAAGAGCCGGTAGCATTCAGTTTCGTGACGAAGGCTGTTCCGGCAAGCTCTTTGCAATCGTGACAAATAGGCTGAAAAGCACCGTTCGTAATCGGAAAGTCGCTGGATTCCGTCATACCGACCACATACGCTAACCCGGACGGATCGACGGCGACCCCCAATGGGCTATTAATGCCGGACCCTCCCAAATAGGTTGAATAAAGGAGCGCCGAGCCGGTGGGATTCAGCTTCGTTATGAAGCCATCAAACTGGCCGCAGTTGGCAGCACATGACGACTGAAATGTTCCCGACGTGACCGGGAAGTCAACCGACATTGTCTCTCCTGTAACGTAAGCGTTCCCGGAGGTGTCCACAGCGACGCCTGTTGCCCCGTCAGGGCCGCTCCCGCCTAAGTACGTCGAATAGCTCAACGCCGGATCGATTATCAGTGGTCGGGTGTGGTCGTACCTCCCAACCTCAAAGCTCACTTGGTGGTGGCGCATGCGATACCGCCCCCCTACCAGCGACGACCGAGGAATGTCGGTTGACGAAACTGTGACTGGCAGGCCGCCGTCCGGCTGATAGATTACAGGCCTGTTAAAGCGCACCTCGCGGCTTCCCGTCTTCATGATCAGATCGCCCTTCCGCGTGATTCGTAGGGGCACTCCTCGCGCCGGTCCGCCGAGTGCCGATTCACGGACGGACCCAGCGGCTGTTCCGACGTCAAGTCTTATGACGCTGGGATCGGCACCGGGGGCGACGACGAAGTCGTATTCCAAATGGCCCTGTCTGCCGTAATACACCAGATCGATGCCCGGATACACCCGCTTATATCGTACCTTTGCGTAATTGGCTACGTTGGTTCGCCACTTCTTGGGATCGTTACCTAGGAAGTAGTTGCTCTTGCCGGGCAATTCATCGATTCCCTCAATACCAGCACTGCGGTCCGCGCCTACAAGATGTATGAAGACCGCTGCGTGTTGTGTTGAGTCGCCATGCGTTCTCCGCCAGTAATCGCGAGTGCGCTCCGGACGATCTTTTCGAACCAAACCCCGAGGCATCACTGGCGATCCCGCAAGCTCCAAGACCGCTTCATTTTGTGCTAGAAACAGCGTGTATCCTGCACTTCGCGAGAGGAACTTTACCTGCGAGTCGATCTGGCCTTCATTGGGCTCGAAGTGCAGGGGCAATTGGCCAAAGGCGCGGGCGACCCGCGCATGAACTCCGGCATGAAGGAAGGTTGCTGCCGCCGAGGCGTCACCCGCGTGTGCCGCCACTTCGCCGCCGGAACCAGGTGCCGCCACGTCGATTCCGGTCTTCAACACCTCGACAGACTCGCCGCACGCGAGCGTCGCAATGATGCTGACGGCGGCCGGTTCGCGGAATACCGCGAGCCCATGGGTGCCGTGGCAGTTCACCGTTGCGAGCCGGGCGGGCTCAGTTGCTGCGCTGGGCTGGCTGGTCGAATCGCTTTGGTTGCATGGTTGGGTGTTCAGGCACGGATTTGCGCCCTGAGCACGCGCCTGGGCGGCCAAAAGAATGAGGCACACCGCAAGCGGAAACCAGCACCGCGCCCCAATGACTCTGATCATGATTTACCCCCCGATGATCACTACCCACCTGAAGCATAGCTCCGGGGCTGATGCGCTGCAAGGCGGTGTGCTCCCTGATCGACGCGTGCTAAACTCCAGCGCGATGAGCTACCATTCCCACGCCGAGCAGGCTGAACGTGCGGGCCCGGAAGAAGGCCGCCCGTTCGAGATGTCATTCGATAATGCGCGGGGTCTCTGGCCACGATGTGGAAGGTCGATCTACCGGGGACGGCCCGGCGTCGACGAGAAGCAAGTCTGCCTGATGCATTCCCGCGACCCCGAAAAGAGTGACCGCGAGTTCCAGAAGGCCTTCGAGGGTATGCTCGCGGCGCCGGAGGCGGCGTGGCGGACTGTCGCCCGCGAACGTGGCGGTTGCGCTCCGCCACTAACCGTTTGACCGGCACGCCGTGTGGGAGCGGACGGCATCCGATTTTTTCGAGTATTGTCAATTCGCAGATGACGTGATCCACTCAGAGGACACCGCTATGCAAAGATTATCGTTGACGAAGCTCCGCCTGTTGCCCGTTGCCGCCCTTCTTGTTTTCCTCCCGGCCGGGCTCATCGCGCAGGCGCAATCCTCGGCCCCGGCCCATCGGCAGGTCGAGCAACTCGTGGATGAGAACGCCGCAAACTGGAAACAGGTATCCAGGCAAATCTGGGACTACGCCGAGCTCGGCTACCACGAGGACAACATCGTCACCAAGGGAGGCGCTGCGCCGAACATTGTTCCCGATCTGGCGCAGATGCAACTGATGGCCCGCAATCCCTCGAACACCACGCTCCAGGAAATTTGGGACCGCATTTTGAAAGTGGCACAGGGCGCGGCGCTGATGACAGGCACGACCTACGAAGTGACCGACATCAGCGGAGACGCCAATATCATCGGCAACGATGTGCTGGCGCGGCTTGCACAGAAGAACCTCGAAGAGGTTGGCGGCTTCACGCTGGATGCCTCGCAAAGGGAGTTCGCCCTGAAGCTGCAAAAGACCTTGGGTTTGGAGAGTGTCCCCAGCCTCGACCTGACGCGGTCGGTCCAGCCGTTGCGGCCCGTCGATCCCAACGCGCCGGCCGCGTCGACCGATGTCGGCGACGTAAGCTGGGCAGTTCCCACCATCGGCTTCGTCACGGCGACTTTTGTGCCCGGCGTGGCCCCGCACACTTGGCAGGCCGCAGCCTCGACTGGCATGAGCATCTGCCAGGACGGCATGGTCGTCGCTGCGAGGGCGCTGGCCGTTACCGCCATTGATCTGTTTGAGGACCCGCAGTTGGTACAGGCCGCCAAGGCCGACTTTCAGGGCAAGCTCGCGGGCAAAACCTATTTCACAGCGATCCCGGCGGACCAGAAGCCGCTCATCGATTACCGCAACGATTAGGGCAGGTTCCGGTTATCTTTTTTCCCTTGCGGCAGTCGTATCCTTGCGTTCCCAAAGAGGATTTCCTTGGATTCATCGTGAAGTTTGCTCTTTATCTGGCGGATGCCTTCTCGCTGCAATTTTGCCCCCCGGCCGCCAAAGGAATCCAATTCCAATATCAGTTCCATCGACTTCCTCCGAGGATGGCCCGCTGATTCACGCTCAATGATTTTGAAATTCTCGTAGGCGAGGAAGTCCGCCAGTTGCAGTGGAACACAATCCTCCCAGCCCTTCGCGGAAATCCCCGTGAACCGCTCACGTCGCGCAAACGTCTGGTCGTTTCTCATGTGATCGAACGCCTCACGAAGAACCGCATCATAGTTACTTCGGTCATGCACAAGCGAAATGTCTTCGTCCGCGTATCTGGGGTCGCCCAGAATCTTATCGGCGATGTATTTCATTATGTGGGTGAGTAGAAGTACGTGGGCCAAGCCTCGCGGGTTGTTCTTGGCTTCCGGGAACTCGGCAATTAGGTCTTTAAGGTCCACAGTGTATGAAATGATGACCAGTGAATGGCGCTGGAATACCCTTATCAGCCCCGCCATGAACTCCGTCTGTTCAGGCACGGTCCAGCCCTTGAACTCGCCAAACCGAGAACTACAATCGGCAGCATGGAACCTCGACAATTCTGTTCTTCCTCCGGCCTTCAATTGACTGTTCTTCTTTTCCAGGTGGTTCAACCAAGCCCATTCGACCCACAGCCACATTGACGTATGTCCGATTAGGCACGACAAGGTGAAGAGGTTGGAACTCGCGCTTCCGCTGTCGTCCATGTATCCCTTAAGCATCGGTCGCAATCCAGCGTTCAAGTCTGGTTTTGCAGAGACATCGATTATCCCTGACGCCACACCGGAGCTTACGACGCGAGCGTCATGATCCTGGCGTTTAGACTGGCGATGCGGGCGAGGAGCCTGGGCGTATCGCCGTGCGCAACCCGCACGTCGACGCCAAGCACTGTGCACTTGCGCCGCAACTCTCCGTCATCGGGAGCGGAAATCTCGAAGAGCAGGACTTCGCAGCCCGGGGGCGCGTCGGCGGAAGGATGTACGGTGTCGGCGCTCCACTCGATGAAAAACGGAAGGAGGCCAGCCTGGTCGTCGTGGAGATTGATTGTTTTCCACCGGAGGATGCCGCCGTCCGGCCGCCTGCGCTCGCCCGGCGTTGGCCCGTCGAAGGCGATCCCGGCACCGCGGAGGCGTGCCGCGAAGGTGCCGAGGTCGCCAGTATGCGCGGCCCAGCCCACGAGTCGCGGCTTAGCCAGTTTCTTCAGCCCGTAGATGTCGGGCGAGCCGGGCTGGGCTGGGTCGGGAGCGATGATTTCGAGATAGCGCCTTCCGCCGAGCGACAGCAGGGCGTTTCGCGTGCCGCGACCCGGATGGACACCTCCAGGAGCGGGACTGACCCCGGTATGCTCCCTGACGAAGGCGATCCCTCCGTCGAGGTCGCTGGAGCCGAGCAGGATGTGGTCGAGCATCGCGGGCACGTCAGGCGCTCCCGAGGAAAGGCCGGACGAGGCAAACGCGGCCCCGACCAAGGCGAGAAACAATCTGAGGGACAGCATAGGCGTCGTTTGCCGTGGTGCCGCAGCGAATCGAGCCTTATATTCTATCCGTGATAGCGGGAAACTCGGTTTTGGAGGCTGTATCTTTGCCTTCGACCGGGCCTGGTTTGAAAGCCAAATGCCTCGCTCGTGCCCGGCCCGAGGACAAAGCAGCCGATTGGGTCTCGTCGTGGCTCTGCCGCACCAACTGGTTTTCCGTTTCCGAAAGGCTTTTTTGACCATGCTGGCAGGGCGTTCGTAAGGTCGGTCCGATTCCTCGGTCGGGTTTCTGGGCCCTCCGCCGCAAGTCGTCAGGACCTCCATCGCGTGCGATTGACCTCCGGGTTGGCTAATTCCATTTCCCGACGGAGCGGAGTGTCATCGCCCTCATCCTGCCGCGCCCGTCGAATTCCCATCCCCACGCGGCCCCGTCGGCTTCGACGCTGTGCAGGATCATGCGCCCGCCCTTCTCCGAATGCCGCCGGAGCCACTTGGCAATGCGCTCGTCCTCGTACCATTTTCCAAACAGCGCGGGCACCGTCCCCTCCTTGTCGGGCACGTAGGGGTCGTGGCCGTCAGGACTCGCCTTGAATGTGAGGAATCCGTCACTGTCCAGCACCGCCCGCTCCAGAAAGAAACGCAGCGGAGCCAGGCCACGACCTCCGGGCGATTTGAGTGCCTTCTTCACCGCAGAAACGGAGGCGGGTTTGATCTTGATGTCAATCAGGTGCAGCGAACTCTCGTAGCCCATATCCAAAACTCTTTCTTCGAGCTTGCGCATTTTTCTATGGCAGGACCTGACTTATCTGCAAGTCCCTGCACGACCGTCGGGGTAGCTGGCTGCGCTGGCTCACGTTCGCATCGACCTAGTCCAGCCTACGTCTCCAGCCCGGCGTCGATGCGAGCTTCGCGGTCCTGCTCGGCACCCGCGTCCTCATATATGTCCCTGAACTTGGGTAGCTCTTTCGGCCGGTACGTTTTGAGGTACTCTCGAAACGACAGGCAGGAGAAGCGCACGTCGCAGTTTCGGCAGACCCGTGTGGCAAACGTCTCGTCTCTGATTTCCTTCTTGCTCAGGTGGCTGGGCGGCGGCGGAATATATACGCCGTCCTCGATCCGGTCCACCGTGTTCGCGAACTTCTCAATCGTGTCTTGGACGTGACGCGTGTCGAACGGTATGGGGATGACGGGATTCCACCGTTCGAGTTCGTCTTCAAGGGCGCTGGCGTTCCGGTCTCGGTTTATCCACGCCGCATCGAGCGCGTCCGACGGCCGCGTCGCTATGACGGCCGTTTCGTTTAGTTCCTGCTTCCTGAGGTTCTGCCAGATGTGGGCGTACACGTTCAACTGTGCCTCGTACTCCCCTAAGTTCTCGCGAATGTATTCCGGGTCGTGCGTCTTCAGGTCGTACATCACGGTGCGCCCTTCCTCACGCACGATGTCCACTACGCCTTCGATGTTGAACTTGCGCTTCTTGGAAGTCACCTGCCCTGGCAGGCTCAGGCGGACTTCAGTGTCTGTTATCGTCTCAGCAACCTCTCTGAGGCGTCGCCAGTAGAGCAAGACTTGACGCTTGGCAGCCTCCTTGACTTCGGGCGCGAGGCCATGGCCGTTCTCGAATCTCAGGCGCTGGAAATTCTCCTCGAAGCGCCGGACGATGAAATCCTCGATGGACTCGTTCGGGTCAGGCCCGTTGCTCTTGGGCATTTCTACCTCGCTTGTCGATCAGGTGCTGGTGCAAGTCGTCGATGGTCTCGTGTATGAGGCTCCCGAAGAACATCGTCTGGGACCGGGACGGTACGAAGCCGTATTTCCGGAATGCCATGTACTGGCGGGGACAGCGCTTATAGAGCAGGAAGTCGCCGGTGTAGGAATAGGTCTTCGGAAGTTCCGCGTCGGCGTCCTCGGGCTCCGGCAGTGTCTCCAATTCGAACTCTATTATCCGAGGGAAATCATCGTCGAGCATGGACGAAAACGGCTCATTGATGGACTGCCCCTGACCGGAATAGTGCGCGATGACCAGCAGGTTCTTGGCTCGGGAAAGGGCCACGTAGAACATCCGCATCACATCGAACTCCGCCATCCGGTCGAGGGGTTCGCCACCCCGGCGCGGGAGCAGAGGATACACGATCTCCTCGACTCGCTGGGGTCCCCAGCCATTCTTCCGGGGGTTTCCCAGCACGACGACGGGGAACTCAAGGCCCTTGGCCTGATGGATCGTCAGGAACGGAATGCGGCCACGCGGAAACGGGTCTTCCGCATCCTCGTATTCGCTTTCCCCTCTGCGGAAGAGGGCGTAGAGATAGCTGGCAAAGAAGGTCTGCTGAAGCCTGTCGTCGGCAAGGAAACCTGCGGAGAGCACGGAGGCGTTATATTCGTCTATGAAGCGCCCGATGTACTGTGACAGAAGGCTCAGGTTGCAAACCGGGCCCTCATCCTTCTTTACGCGCTCCGCCTGCTCGAACATCTTGCGGAAGTGCCTGAATCCACAAATGCGATAGAAGAGGTCGAGAATATTCCAGTCCAACGAAGTGGCCCGCAGGATCATGTAGGTCAGGGTGAAAGGCCGCTGCGTTCTCGCACGATTCCGGACAAGGCCCTCGACGTAGGCGCTGAGAAACGTCCTCTTCGCCCTGCGCGACAGACCGTCGGCGCCGAGCAGCGGCCTTTTCATCGCATCCGGGTCGTACGGCTGGCTCATTGCCCATCCTTCCCGCTCGCTCACTTTGAGGAGCGCCTGATAGTCATTGACGACCAACCGGGTTTCCTTCCGGCGGTCACTGACGAAGCGCTCCAGGGCAGCGTCGGTCGAGAACAATGCCTTCGCCCCTGAGAACGCTTCATCCACCCAGTCGAAGAAGTTCGCGTAATCCCTGCCCCCATAGCCGCCGCGCTCAGGCTTACCGAAAACGTGCATCACAACGCCGAGCATGCCTACCGCTTCGTCGACTTCAAGGAACGTGTGCGCACGAGGCGCATACACCTTCAGTCCCTCCGCCTCCAGAGCCCCCGCCATCCGCCCGACCTGCACCGACTTCAAGGACGGGTACAGGAACGCGATCTGATTTGGGTCGGCGACCTTGCCAGCCTCGATGATCCGTTTCACCAGCCTCGCGATCTCTGCACAGGCTACGTCCGGGTGGTCGCGCCCGCTGGCGATCACGGAGACCCGCGAGTCTTTCCTCTTTGCCTCCAGCTCCTTCATCACCCGGTAGTACAACTTGGACTTTCCATTCTTGCGCCAGTCGCAACGGCTTATGAAATCGGAGTAGAAAGAGACGATTCGCTTCCGCGAGCGGTAGTTCACATTCAGCGGTACGACCTCCGGGTGGGTGCCGAGGTATGTCCGGCAGCGCTCCGGAAACCGCACAAGGTTCTCGACGGTCGCTCCGCGAAAACGGTAAAGGGCCTGATCGTCGTCACCCACGACACAGACTTGCTTGTGGCCGGATGCGAGCTTAAAGATGAGTCTTTCCTGGATGGTGTTCGTGTCCTGATATTCGTCGATGATCACATGCTTGAAGATCGACCCTGCACGGCTTGCTCCGACGCGCCTGTCGAGGTCTTCAAGGGTACGCAGCGCCTCCTGCTGAAGAAGTGCGAAATCGGTGACCGGGGGCTTCGCCTGCCGAAGGGACTCGCGGTATTTCTCATAAAGCTCGATTAACCTAAGCAGTGTCGGATCGCTAGTTCTGGTGCGCAACCTCGGGGGGTCCAAGGACTCCTCCGAAAACCGGTTGAACAAGCTGATGCAACTTGACACGGCATGGTGCCTCGATACCGAAGCTCTCCCAGCAAAGAACTCGTTTATTTCCTGATTGGCGTTCTTCCACCCAAGCTCCGAAAGGATGGCCCGCCAGTTGCGGTCACGGAGGTGGAGATACTGAGAAAGCTCGTCGATGAGCAAAGGCGCCTTCGGGCGCTGGCGGTCAGGGGAAAATCGCCGGTCCGCGATCACGCGCTGGCATAGGGAATGCAGGGTCCCGATGTACATCTTCGTCAGGTCAAAGTAGTTTCCAGTCCGTGCGGTTACAAGACCCAATAAGGCCGTCAGACCCTCCTTCAACTGCAAAGCCGCCTTCTCCGTGAAGGTGGAGAGAAAAATCTCCTCGGGCTTTACCTCCTTGTGAACGATCAGGTGGACCGTTCGCCATAGGAGAACGCGGGTCTTTCCCGATCCCGGCCCCGCAGTCAGGAAAAGGGGGCGGCCGACATACTGGATGGCTCTTTTCTGCTGATCGTTCGGATCGAATTCGGCGGCCTCCCAAAGCTCTTCTAGCGCCGGAACAACGTCAGACACTGTCAACCTCGCGCTTTGGCATTAAGAACCCGGGACCACCGTGCCGTACAGTTCATCGCTGCGGCGGGTGCTGGCCGCAATGAAAAATGACACTCTTTTTGTCATCGACGTCCCACTCGAAGTACACCCTCAACGTTTCGGCGATACTATCCTTCGTTCCAATTCGAAGGTGTTTTGAGACTTCAATGTTCTTCCCCTTATATGAGAATGTGCGTGCCTGCCGAGCCCGCTTATTGTTTTCGACGGTTTCCGATTCCTTGGCAGCATATGCATTGCCAAAGTGCCTTCGAGCAACTACGTCACCGTTTCCTGCCAGCAGATCGTTCCTGTAATCGGTCGCCAGCTTGACCAGCAGCGCCAGAGCTTTATGCCCATGCTTGAAGGGAGCCGACTTTTCGGCTGACTTCCAGGCTGAATCAGAGACGACGACGCTTTCGGGGAAAAAATGAGAAACCAAGTGCAGACATTGCGAAGGTGTAGGCTCGGAACCGCCAGCTATGCTCGCGAACGAATCGAGAACTTCCCAAGACGCCCCATCTCCGGTTAACGAAGGTGATTGTTCCATGCTTTGGAGCGATGACTTCAGCCGGTCAATTTCGAATTCAAGTTGATCGATTGTGGCGTCCTGGTCCCTGATTTGCCCGTTGTTTGAATCCACCAATTCCTGCAATTCCCTTATCTGTTCCTCTTGGCGCGTGTTGTCCTGTTGAAACAGGTCCACCAACTCCTTCAGGTCACCGTTTCTCGATGCCTCTTCGCGGTGACGTTGAAGCTCCTGCCGTAGGCTCGCCTGCTTCACGACATCGGGACTGATATGACGCCACGAGTTGGGCAGATTAAGCCGATGGGCAAGGAGCGACAGTATTTCGCTTTCTGGCCGAACGCCTTGGGCCTCCATCTTTTCGAGGTCGACCGGCATAAGGCGTCGTGTAGGGGTAAGGTCGTTACCTTTATATCGGAAATGCGGAAAAATGAGGTTTATGGCACCCAACCACGCCGCATACTGAGCGCCAAGTATGTCTTGAATGGCAAATGTGTTGGCATCGGGGGGAATCACGAATACATCCGCAAGCCCCACTACAAGCGAGCGAAGGCGTTGTGGATCGACGAGGTATTTGTCAGTTTGTGGACTCACCACCACTACGGCATATGTTCGTTTCTCATCACGGACCAGCTTCCCGAGGGCCTCCGCCTCAGCTTCGCGAAGCACGCTGACGGTCAAGCCGGGAGTCCGCCCTGAGATTGAGGATTCCCTGATTATGTACTCAACCACCCGAGGACGCGTGACTTCAACCTTGGCGGACACCCGCGGGCTGATCTCGTTTGTCCTGAGAAGAACGCTGCATTGAATGGGGCTCGTGGCATCCTCGAGCCGCACCCCTACCTCTGTCACCCACTGGCGACCAGACACTCTGGAGTCCCGGTGAGTGTATCGAACCGCATGAAGCACGGGAAAGGCGCTGCTGGCTGCCCACGACTCGATGCGGCTACCGTCCTTCATAGTCCGATCTGAGGTTTCCTTGATCCTGAACAGCTTAACGTCCTCGCGGGTTTTGAAGGCAAGCCAATGAGCGATTGCACCGAGGACCGACTCAAGCCCGGAGGATTCGTCTAGCCAGAGAGTGTTGCTGTAGACAAGCATAATTCTCCCCCCTGTTGCCGCACCCCTTCTCCTACCACTTCGAGTCGATGGCGAACCGGCTGATGTCGCGGGATTATATCGCTGGGCAGCAGTCGCGGCAACTGAAAACACGGGTCAGACTAGGCGGAAGGCGCGGATAGTCAAATGTCAATTGGTCAGCCGACACGGACAAGCTCTACAGACTGGGTGGCGGTTAATGGGTCTGGGGTGCGTCCTCACTGCGATACACGTTTACACGCGGGGGCGTCTTCAACCAGGTTGAGGTTGGCGTCTCGGTTCGAGTTTGTGAAGGAATCTGCGCACCACGTCGTTCGGACCGGCACCCCAGATCAAATTCGGAGCCGCCCGATTTTCGGGCGAAAGATGCCGCAGTCCGTTGGCCGCGTACAGAACGTACGGATACTTCGACAAATCGGCTTTAATCTCCGCGTTCAGATTTGAAAGTTTCCCGGAACGGGATTCCTCAGCGAAGAACCTAGAGAACTCCTCCGGAGAGAGCCCGTGCCGATGAAATGCGTTGCGAAAAGACGATTTTTCCTGCCACGCGATGCAAAGACATTGTCTTCCACAGAGTTCTCTCGTGAGAATCGCCAGCAGGGCATGACCTGCCTCCAGGTCTTCCTTCGGCTTTGAGCCTGCGTCGCGGATTTCCAGAGCGCGCAGCCGCGCCTGTAATTCATCCCGTTCTTTTCTGGTCTGAGCCAACGCGCCCGAAAGCTCTTCGATTTCCCCCAGGGCTGCTTCCAGTTCACGCGCCGGATTTCCAACTTCGTGCTTTTCCAGTTCACGGTACTCCCACGCCTCGCGCACCTTCTTGGCCTCTTCTCGGACCTCCTGGTCAACCCCGCCAAGGCGATCATTGGCGGCCAGCCTGCCTAGCTCCTGGAAGACAGCCTCTTTGATCTGGTCGGCCGTGATCTTGCCTTGCGACGCGGTCCCCATAATCGTCCGACACGCATACCTGCTCAGCCAAATGGGGAATACGGTGTCATCGACGCCTGCCTGAGCGCAGGCGACCCTGATTGAGCGCTGGAGCTTCTGCTGGCTAAAAGCGACCTCATGGCCGTTTCGTTTTATGACGGTAAGCCGCTGTCCGAACGACGGTGCGATTTCTCGCACTAGGATGCTCAGTGCGCCCTCACAGTCTCGGGCGGTGTGGTCGGCGATACTCTCAAGCAGAGGGCTCTTGATGAAGTTCGGGTCGACCAGAATCACGGGCACGCCTATCCTTCTGGCGTGCACGATTCCCATGACGGTGCCAATGGACTCCCTCCACATGTTGGCGATGACGACGTCCGATTCCTCTATGTCCGCAATTACGGCGAGCGCCCCTTTGCGTGCGTTACGGTCGGTGGGAGCAAGGCACTCGAACCCGTTCTGAAGAAGCTGGCTTTTCAGAAGACTTTAATCATCTGATGAATATGTTCGAACAGGATCATGATGTGCTTCGAGTAGCACCCGAATTCATTCGTACCAACAGCGGCACATGGCCTGGTGCGAAAGGTCCGATGCCACTTTCCTTGCAACGCTGGGGCGAATATAAGTATCTCTTTTCGATTTGCTCGCTTGAGCACGGCCTAGAACGCGGCCCGCTTCCAGGGGACGTGTTTTTTCTCGCTTGGAGCCGCGGGCTGCTGGATCGAGCTAGTGATTTCAGTTCCTTCCTCCACTGCGTCCGCTGCTGTTCATTGCAGTTGGTTATCGGCCCCGCAAGATACACCTTGAGTTTTCTGCCAGGCAAGCAGCACCTCCTCGCTAAGCATTCCACAGCAAGACGCGACCGGGCCCCAGTCCCGATTGGCCAATCGCCTTCAAGGACTTAACTTGACGAGGGGCCGAGTACTCACCCGATTCGAACTGATTGGGACCCGAAGGCGCGGAGTCTATCACCGAGGATTGCGGCGGGGCAAGCTGCGGTTCGCTAAGAGCAGCGAGTCAAGTCGTATATACTTCTTTTTGGCGATGATTTGAAAGATTCATCAAAGCTGAAACGGCAAGACCGAGAGGGCACAATTTTGACACGCGACGACATCGTTACCGAACTGAAATCCGAACGCGACCGCATGAGCGCGGCCATAGCCGCCCTTGAGGGCGGACGGCGGGGACCTGGAAGGCCGTCCAAAGGCGTGTCTGCGCCCCGAAGGCGCGGCGTGCTGAGCGCGGCGGCCAGGAGGCGAATCTCCGAGGCGATGAAGGCCCGCTGGGCTGCAAGGAAATCACAGGGCGCATCTTCCGCCCCAGCCTCTGCACCTCCGAAGCGCAGGACGATGAGCGCCGCCGCGAGGAAGCGTATCTCGCAGGCCAAGAAAGCGTGGTGGGCGGCGCGGAAGAAGGCCAGCTAGGAACGGAAGCTCCAGAAGACGGTCGCGCTGCCAATTGTGGAGCTATTTCAAACTGTTTCACCTCGATGCTCAGCCCAGCATCGACCCCTTCACTTCCAACACCACAAGTCCCGGATTCAAGCAAAGAGCCGCATCCTCCGGCTCGTCGGAATTAAACTTCTTCCAGGAAGGGACCGCCGTGGCTCTCATCGGAAATCCCAGACTTCGGAACCATTTTCCATCAGGTCCCCACGCGAAAGCCTACGGTTTAATTTAGCCCAGATTTCCGTTTTAAGTTACACTTCTGAACCTTCGGACCGTCGTTTTCATCAATATTCATGCGGGTGTGAAAGCGATGACCACGTTCCGGAGGCAGATACCCAGTGGGTGAAGGCCCAAATCAGTCCTTTCAGCTCTCATTCAACGCCTCCCTCAAGGTCGATTTCCAAGGCTCGCGAGTCACTTCCGACGGTGGACTGATCCTGGTGCGCGAACTCGACGAGCGACTCGGGCTTGGAGAATTGATCGAACAGCATCTCACTGACTTGCGGCGTGGGAAGAATACGCAGTTTGCCTTCGCCGACCTGCTGCGGCAATCAGTCTACAGCCGTTTGGCAGGATACGAAGACCTCATCGACGCCGAGCGGCTTTCCCAGGACCCGACTTTCCGGCTGATCGGTTCGGAACGAAACTGGGATCGAGGGGCGGCCCTTACCTCGCGGTTGCAGAGCTTCGAGACCGAGATGCTGGCCGAGGAGGAGAACTTTGGTGCGCCGGGATAAACCGGCAGGAAGCAGAGAATGAAAGATTCTCACGAGAAGGGAGTAGCGAACCACTCGGCCCCGAGTTTTGCGCTGTGCACCGTGAGGTGCAGGGCGAAGCATAAACAGGGGAATAGGTGGGCTGGGTATTGAGCTTCGAAAATCCGCAATCAGGACGCCGACGCCGTCAAAGTGGCGGAAGGCAATATGATCTGGGGCGCTAGCGCGAGCCCCGGGACAGTCCTGCGTAGTCGTAGACCCCAGACACGCCTAGATACTTTCTGCACGGGAACCGGGAGACCTCGGGGATGCCTGCACGGTTGCAGGCCGACGGGTGAAGGCCTAGGCCGTACGGCCCGTATGCACGTCTCCGAGGAGTCGGACAGCGGCATACTACCGATGAATCATTCGAACAAAGACGGGAAGCCGTCGGCGGAGAATGCGGAGGGAAGGCCGCTGATCAAGGAGAACACTCATCAGTCCGTTACGCACCCGACACAGAGCGGGGGTCGCGTGTCCCAAGGATTGGCGGGTGTGCGGAAAGCAGCACGGGAAAGGAAGGAGACGAAGTTCACCGCTTTGCTCCACCACGTCACAGTCGATCTACTGCGGGAGAGCTTTTACGCTCTAAAGCGAAAAGCGGCTCCGGGGGTGGACGGCACAACATGGCGGGAGTATGAGACCGGGCTGGAGGGTCGACTCGTCGATCTGCATAGCCGGGTCCACCGCGGGGCGTTCCGGGCCAAGCCATCAAGAAGGGTGTACATCCCGAAAGTCGACGGGCGACAACGTCCGTTGGGGGTAGCGGCGCTGGAGGACAAGATCGTCCAACAGGCCGTGGTCACCGTCCTCAATCCGATTTACGAGGAGGACTTTCTGGGCTTCTCGTATGGTTTCCGGCCGGGGCGCAGCCAGCATCAAGCGCTGGATGCCCTGTCGTTCGCGCTTCTGCGGAAGAAGGTGAATTATGTGCTTGACGCAGACATTCGGGGATTTTTCGATGGAATTTCCCACGAATGGATGCTCAAGTTCGTGCAGCATCGCGTGGCCGACCGCCGGATCCTCCGGCTGATCCAGAAATGGCTGAAAGCCGGGGTGATGGAGGAAGGCAAAAGGTTGGAGACGGAGATGGGTACTCCGCAAGGAGCGGTGATTTCGCCGCTGCTGGCCAATATCTATCTGCACTACGTCTTTGACCTCTGGGCGAATGTATGGCGCAAGAAATGTGCCCATGGGGACGTGATCGTCATTCGGTACGCCGACGACACCGTTCTAGGGTTTCAACACCAGACGGATGCCGACCGCTTCCTGGAGGACTTCCGAGAGCGGCTGCAAGAGTTTGGATTGGAACTCCACCCAGACAAAACGCGCCGGATCGAGTTCGGGCGCTATGCCGGGCCGAACCGGAGACGAAGAGGAGAAGGAAAGCCCGAGACGTTCGACTTTCTGGGATTCACGCACATCAGCGGGAAAGACCGGAACGGGAACTTTGCCGTCAAACGCAAGACGGTCCGCAAGCGCCTGCGAGCCAAGCTGCGGGAAATCAAGCAGCAACTTCGAGGGCGCCTGCACGACCCAGTGGCAGAGACGGGCAAGTGGCTCAGGTCGGTCGTGCAAGGCTACTTCAACTACCACGCGGTACCGGGGAACCTCGACAGCTTGGGGACCTTTCGGGTCCGGGTGCTGCGGCTGTGGCGGACGACTTTGCGCCGTCGCAGCCAGCGCTCCCGCCCTAACTGGGACCGACTCAACCTGCTCGCTGCTCGCTGGCTCCCTTCGCCGCGCGTTCTTCATCCTTGGCCGATGCAGCGCTTCGCCGCTAGTCATCCGAGATAAGAGCCGTATGCGCTAATGAGCGCCCGTACGGATCCGTGCGGGGGGTACCGGGCAACCGGCATCCCTACCGCGACCCGGACTAGCCCGACTCAACCGTGCGCTGATCGGGAGAGCGGAAGCCATAGACTCGGGTTACCGGACGATCTTGGACATGGATTCGACCGAGGTCCC
>JASHPE010000183.1 GCA_030038235.1 Terriglobia bacterium | reverse complement strand
AGCGTGGCCACCACGTTGACCTTGATCGGATCCCAGAGCACCGAGCGCCAGTCCTCTTCCCGGATCTCACGATAGATTCCCGCTGCAAGACCGGTGCAAATCCAGATCAGCAATACGGCTGGCATCAGCCACAGATAGAACCGGCCTGTGTAGAACACGCGCAAATGCGGGAAAAAGTGGCTGCGGGCGTAGTAGGCGAAGGCGCAGCTTCCGAGCACGATCAGAGCGTCAGCCAGAACGTAGAGCGCGGCGATGGTGCGGTTGTGGCGCGAAAACACTCAGAAGCTCCCTTGCTAAGAATATAGCAAAGAAGCAGGGGTTAGGGGCTAGGGGCCGGGTGTCAGGTGCTAAGTGCCAGGCCCCACTTGATCGCTGACTGCTGAAGGCCGAAAGCTGAGAGCTGTTGGCTACTTCCCGACCTTCAGGCTGACGTCGATCTTCCAAACGTGGCCGCTGAGGGGATCGGTGGCGGTAGTTGCCTGGACTGTCTCCTCGTTGTGCAGGAGCAGGTCCTTCACGTTAGCCTCGATTCCACCGGAAATCGGAATATTCTGGAATACAGTCCCCGGCTGCCACTCTGTGGGTCTTGGAGACTCATTGGGAGAGTAGACGATGTCTCGCTTGAGGCCTAGCGTAATGAGGAAACCGCCCCCCGGGGCGACTGTCGCGGTGCAGTCGATGTCAGTGCCCACGTCCTGGTATTGGTACGAGGTCGATTCCTTGCTGCTGCCTGTTGAAATCGGAACCCTCAAGCGGAGGCGAAGGGCGGATGTACGGGTCTGCTGGGGGTTGGCGTTGCAAGCCATCTGGTAAGGCAGCGTGCTTACGCGCTTACTGCCGTCGTACTCGTTGAAGACAATCGTCACCTGCAGCGGCGTCGTGTCTTTGGAATTGTCCTGTGGCGGTCGGGCTGTGGCGACGGCCGCCGTCACCAGCAGGGCCGCGATCGATCCTGCAACGTACTTTGTGTTCCTCATGGTCGCCTCCTTAGCGATCTTGAACATTAGTCTTCTCCGGCTCCGGTTCCACTGGCTTCGGATCCTGAATCTCCGCGATGACCAGAGGGGCAACCTCCATGGGTTTAACCTGCAGAGGCTCTTCGGCCGTGGCGGATGGTTCGGTGACTCCCTTCAGGCTGCCGTCCTGCCCTGCGCGGTACAAGCTTCTGACCGCCGCCCACTGGCCGGGCTGAACCTGCACCTGCAACTGCGGCGGAGAATCAGGGGCCGCTGGCCGCCCGTGACCGCGGCTTGACCTGGCCTCTGCCCCCCGAACCCTGGCCTCTGATCTCTGGCTCCTGATTCCTGGCCTCTGGCCCCCGGCCCCTGGCCCCTGACCCCCAGCCGGCCCCTCGGGCGAGGGCGATACGGTTTGGGCGGTCTGCTGTTTCGGCGGCTGCAGCCGATGCTCAGGCGGACGACGTGCGATCCAGACGGTCAAGAGCAACAACGCCAGCGCGGCGCCTGCCAGCGCGGGAATCCAAATACTGCGCCGCCACCAGCGGAGTTGCGCTCTTTCGCTTTCCGCAGCCAAACGCATCCGGACTCGCGCAGCGAACTCACCCGAAGGCATTCCCTCGACGCTTGCCGCAATACCGTAGTCAATGGCGGTATAAAGTTTCTGTGCGGCTTCGAAGGCGCGGCGGCACTGCGGGCAGGCCGCGAGATGTTCGTCGAGTTGAGCGCGACGCGAGGCATCCATCGAGCCCACCGGCGCGCCCAGCGCCGCGTCTTCGATCCATTCCCGATAAAGTTGGCAATTCATCGCAACTTCTCCGCCAGAATCTTTCGCGCCCGATGCAGGCGCGAGCGCACCGTTCCCTCCGGAATTTCCGCGAGCGCGGCCGTCTCGCGCATGTCGTAACCCTCGATCGCTGTCAAGATCAACACGCGGCGCAAATCGTCCGGCAGCGCATCCACGGCGCGATCGAGGCGCTGTTGAAATTCGCGGCTGACTGCCGTCTGTTCCACCGTCGAAACGCGCGTCGAACCCGGCGTCTGAAGCTCATAGGCCGTCTGCTCCCGGCGATCCCGCCGCGCCACCGACCGATGCCGGTCGATCGCGAGGCGCCACGTCGTACGAACCAGCCACGCTTTGAAGTTGTCGCGGTCGCGCAGCTCAGCAAAGTGGCGATAGGCACGCACGAAAGCCTCCTGGGCCACGTCCTCGGCGTCGGCATGGTTGCGAACCACGCCGAGCGCCACGCGATAGGCCAGCGTGGAGCAGTCGGCCAATCGCTGTTCGAACTCGCGCTCCTGTGCCTGCTCGCTAGTACCGCTGTCCAAGATCGCCGCGGCTTCCGTCAAGGTGTCGATCCAAGCGCCCGTTGTGCCTTCCACAATACAAGACGGCGCCCGAGCCCCTTCGGTTCACGGTTTTTCCTTCGGGTGGGCCGAAATCGCTACGGCGAGCGATCCGTATGAGTACAATGGAGGGGAACTGAGTCTTGGTCGTTCAGTATTCATCTTTCATTTGGTATCGGCTTCACTCGGAGGCACACGTTTCATGCGCAAATTGTTGATCCTACTCTTGATTGTTGCTGGTGTGGCCGCGGCGCTCTACTACCTCTACGGACGCCCCGTGACGGCGCTCGCGCTTACCGGCATCGTCACCACGGACGACGTTGAACTGAGTTCGCAGGTGGAGGGTCAGATTCAGCAGCTCCTGGTCAAGCAAGGCGACCCGGTTCAGCGCGGCGAGCTGCTCGCGACCATCGTCCCGAGGGAGCTGAAGGCGGAAGACGCGTATTACGCGCATGTGGCGCAGAGCCAGCAATCCAGCACCAACGGGGCGCGATCGACTTTGAGCTATCAGGAACTGCAGACTAGGGACCAGATCCAGCAGGCCGAGGCAGGACTAGCGTCCGCCGAGGCGGCCCAGAAAGAAGCGGAAGCGGACCTGGAGAACGACCGCCTTAATTACCAGCGCACGCATGGCCTGTTTCTGGCGGGAGTGGAACCGGCTTCGTCGGACGATCAGGCGCGAACCACTCGCGATGCCGCCCAGGCTCATCTCGATTCGCTGAGCAAGCAGGTTGACCAGGCAAAAGCGACCCTGGCCATGGCGCAGTCCAACCTCGAACAGGTCAAGGTTCGGGAGGCTGACCTCAACGCCAGTCTTGACCAGTTGGCAGCCGCGAGGGCGCAGCGGACCCAGGCCCAGGTGCGCCTCGATTACACGGAAATTCGCTCGCCGATCGACGGCTTTGTCGACACCCGCGTGGCGCTTCAGGGCGAGGTGGTGAATATCGCGCAACCCATCGTCACCCTGATCGACCCGGACAATCTCTGGGTGCGAATCGACGTCCCCGAGAGTTACATCGATCAGATCCAGCTCGGGCAGAGCCTCCGGGTGAAGGTGCCCTCCGGGCAGATGCGGACGGGCTCGGTGTTTTATCGCGGCGAGGATGCGAGCTTCGCCACCCAGCGCGATGTGAGCCGCAGCAAACGCGACATCAAGACGTTTGAGGTGCGGCTGCGCGTCGACAATCGCGATCGGGCCCTTGCCGTGGGCATGACAGCGTATGTCACGGTGCCGGTAGGGAAGGGAAGCGATTGAAGAATCGACTCATTGAGTCAATGAATCAATGGCTCAGTGATTCAATTCCAGCCACTAGCCACTGGTTTTGGGATCATGGGAGCCATCGACGTCGACCAAATCGTGAAGAAGTTCGGCGAATTCACCGCCGTGGAACGCATCAGCTTCGAGGTGGAGAAGGGTGAGATCTTCGGGCTGCTCGGACCCAATGGCGCCGGGAAATCCACGCTCATCCGCATGCTGACCACGCTCATCGAGCCCACCGAGGGCACAGCGCGAGTGAACGGATTCGATGTCCGCCAGGACCCAAACGACGTCCGCAAGAGTATCGGCGTGATTCCTCAGGCCACAACATCAGACCTCGACCTGAGCCTGGTGGAAAACCTCCTGATTTTTGCCAAGCTCTATGGTGTGCCGCGCGCTGTGCGCAAGCGCCACATTAAAGAACTGCTCGACGCTGTCGATCTCGGTCAATGGGCCGACAAGCCCGTGAAGTTTCTCTCCGGCGGCATGCGGCGCCGCCTGGAGATCGCACGCGGGCTGGTCCATGAGCCGAGCATCTTCTTTCTGGACGAGCCCACCACCGGCCTCGATCCGGTATCGCGGGTCGCGGTGTGGGAAATGCTGGTGCGCCTGAAGGGAGAGCGTAATCTGACGATTCTCATGACAACGCACTACATGGACGAGGCAGACAAGCTGGCGGAGCGCATCGCCATTGTCGATCACGGCAAGCTGGTAGCGCTCGACACGCCTCACAACTTGAAGGCTTCGATTCCGGGCGAGAACATGCTGGAGGTGAGTTTCACCGGCGCGCCTCAGGATTGGCAGCAGACGCTCGAAAGTCTGCCGGAAGTGGCGAGCGTGAAGCTCTACGACCACGTTTATCGCATCGCTTCGCGCAACGGTCCGCGCACCACCATCGAGCTGGTGGAAGCCGCACGGCAGCGCAACGTAACCGTTTCCTCGCTCTCGGTACAGTCCGCCACACTCGACGACGTCTTCTTGCACTTCACCGGACGGCAACTCCGGGACGAGCTGCAGGCGCCGGCAGCGGCGGATTCGGCATTCATGCTGAGAAGGGGCTAGGGCGGGGGTTGGGGGTAGGGATTGGGGGCTAGGGAGTGGGGCGGGTCGTGAACACTTACGAGGAGCTGGACCTTTGGCAACGAGCCGTAGATCTGACCGCGGAACTGTACAAAGCGACTGAGGCCTTTCCATCGGGGGAGAGGTTCGGACTTACTCCACAGATGCGGAGGGCTGCGGCACCCATAGCCACTAATATCGCCGAAGGATGGGGCCGAGGATCGACCAGGGAATACATTCCGTTCCTATGCGTGGCGCGGGGATCGCTGATGGAGTTGCGTACCCACCTGGTTATCTCGGAGAGACTGGGCTACCTGATGAACCAAAACAACAGTGAACTCCGCGCTGGAAGCGAGCAGATCGGGAAGATGCTCAATGCTCTGATCGTGGCCCTGAGAAGACGCGGAGCAAGCGGGATTTCCGCCGCCCCCAAACCCCAACCCTCAGCCCTCAACCCCGCGAGGGAACCATGAACCGCGTCTGGGCACTGATCGAACGCGACCTCCGCCGTTTCCGGCGCAGTCCCGTTCTTATCATCGTCTCCATGATCTTTCCCCTGGTCCAGCTCGTCGTCCTGGGCTACGCCTTCGGAGGCAAGATCAAGCATTTGAAACTCGGTGTTGTGGATCAGGACCATCAGGTCACGGCGCTCAAACTGCGCGAGATGCTGAGCGCTGTGAACGTGAACTCCGAGACCGTGACCACGATCAATTACGACGATCAGGGCCGGGCGCTCGGGGATCTGCGCGACGGGCGATTGAATGGCGTGCTCAACATCCCGCCGAACTTCTCCCGCGATGTTCTGGCGGACGAGGCGCCCCAGGTCGCGCTGGTGGAGGACAATACCGATCAGTTCGTTTCTTCCACGCTGGAAGGCCTGTTCAACGGCATGCTGACCGCCTATGACGAAAAGGCTCCCCAGCCGCACGAGCCGACCGAAGCCACGCTTTCCATTGTCGAGGTTTACCCCTACGTTCCTTACATCCAGTACCTGCTGCCGGGCTCGATCGTGCTCTCGATTTTCGTGATGGTGATGATTGGAGGCGGAATCATTTACATCGACGACAAGGCGCGCGGGCTGCACGAAGGATATCTGGTGACGCCCATCAGCAAGCTCGAGCTGATTCTGGGATTCAATCTCTCGGGCGCGATCAAGGCGGTCCTGTCGGGCTCGGTGCTGATGACCGTGGGATCGCTGATCGCCGGCATTCCGCAGCCGTTCGACCCCTTGCGGATGGCGCGCATGTCGATTGTGATCGTGGCCACGGCGCTGGCTCTGGTCAGCATGATGTTTCTCATCATGGTGCGGGTGAGCGATCCGCTGGTTCCGCGCGCCGTGTTCGGCGTACTCAACACGCTGCTCTTCTTCCCGAGCGGCGCCGTCTATCCGGTCCAGGCATTTCCAGCGTGGATGCGCGCCATTTCCACCGTGGACCCTTTCAGCTACGCGGTCCACGCATTCAAGTGCCTGCTGTTGAAGAATACCGGCCTGAGCGCGGTCTACGGAGACTTGGGGTACCTGGTGGTCTTCACCGTATTGTCGATGGCGGCCGCCACCGCGCTGTTCCGGCGCACGCTGTGAGGGGGTTGGAGGTTAGGGATCAGGGGCCAGGGGCTAGGGGCCGGGGATTAGGAATTGCGTGGCCTTCACGCCTGAACCCAGTTAGCTAGCCTCCTGAACTAACCCGTAACCCCTAAGCCCTAACTCCTAGTTGGCGCCGGTCCCCGACAACGGAACCGTCTGCGGGCTGCCTCCGCCGTTATCGCTGATGGAAACGGAGGCGTTGAGCTGGCCGGTCGTCGTGGGAGTAAAGGTCACTGTGATGGTGCAGCTTGACCGCGCCGGGACGCTGTGTCCACACGTGTTGGTCTCAGCGAAGTCGGTAGAGTCGGTTCCGGTGATGTCAAGACCGGTGATCGACAGAGCAGAGTTCGCCGCGAGGTTGGTAAGCGTTATCGTTTGCGGCGGACTGGTGGTGTTGATCGTCTGGCTGCCGAAGGCCAGGCTGGACGGCATCAGTTCGACCACCGTACCGGTGCCGGAAAGGCTGACCGTCTGCGGGCTGCCAGGCGCATTGTCGGTCACGCTCAGGGTGCCCGTCAGCATCCCGGCTTTGGCGGGGGCAAATGAGACGTTGATCGTGCAACTCCCCCCGGCCAGCAGCCCGCTGCCGCAGGTGTTCGACTGATGAAAGTTCGCGGTGGTCGTGATGCTTGTAATCGTCAGCGTCGCGTTGCCGACGTTGGTGAGGGTGACGACCTGGGGTGCGCTCTTGGTCCCGATGTCTTGGGTGGCGAAAGTCAGACTGGTTGGGTTCAGGGTCACCAAGGGGCCGTTCCCGCCGTTGACCGTCTGAGTCAGCGGCGGAGCGCTGTTGGGGTTGTAGGTGCTGTTTCCCGAGTATGCGGTCGTAATGGTGTCGGTTCCGCTGGTCAGTGTGGAAACGATCAGGCTCGCCTGCCCTGACGAGTTGAGCGTCATGGTGCCAAGAACGGTGCTTCCGTTCTCGGTCCAGGTCACGCTTCCGGTCGGCGTCGGCGATCCGGACAGGCTTGCTGCAACCGTGGTTGAGAACGTGACCGGCTGTCCGAAGTTGGATGGATTCGGAGAACTTGTGGTGGTCACAAACGTACCGCCGGTGTTCAACAGGATGCTGACGTTGTTGCCGATGTCGTTGGCAACCTCGAGATCGGGCGCGTTGTCGCCGTTCACGTCGACTGCGGCGATGGCGCGAGGGTAGGAGCCTGCGCCGTAACTGACGGCGGTTTTGAACGTACCGTCGCCGTTACCCAACAGGACGCTCACGTTCTTTTCGTCAAAGTTCGCCGTCACCAGATCGGCGTAGCCGTCGCCGTTGAAATCGGCCGTGGCGATCGCCACCGGCTCAGTGCCCACGGTATAGTTGACGGCCTGGCCGAAAGCGCCGTTTCCGGTGCCCAGGAGCACGCTCACTTCGTTGGCGCTGTAATCGGCAGTTGCCAGATCCGGAATGCCGTCGCCGTTGAAATCGGCTACCGCTACGCTCTCCGGCCGCGAGCCGGTGCTATAACTCACTGCCGGCTGGAAGGTGCCGTCGCCGTTACCCAGTAGCACGCTCACCGTGCTTTGAATCCCGCTGGACGCATCGGCCACGACCAGATCAAGCACTCCGCTGGTGCCCAGCGCCACCGCGGCGACGAACACCGGGGCTGAGCCGGCGTTGTAATTCACCGGCGCCTGAAAGGTTCCGTTACCGTTGCCGAGCAGAATGCTGACGTTATTCGAGGTCTGATTGGCCACCGCCAAGTCGAGATTGCCATCGTCGTTGAAATCTCCGACCGCCACATAACGGGAAGACGAGCCCGCGGGATACGCGGCCCCCTGCTTGAATGTTCCATTGCCTTGACCCAGCAGAATGCTGACCGTACCGCTGCTTGCGTTGTTGGCGATAGCGAGATCCAGGATACCGTCGCCGTTGAAGTCCCCGGTTGCGATCGAAATCGGGCGGGTACCTGCTCCGTAGCTCACCGCCGTCTGAAAAGTGCCGTTTCCATTGCCCAGCAGGATGCTGACATCGCCGCTGTTAAAGTCCGCTATCGCGAGATCAGGTTTGCCATCGCCGTTAAAGTCGGCAACCACGATGGAGATCGGCGAGGTGCCGGCGGCGTAATTCACGGCGGTGGTGAATTCGCTGGCGGAAACGCTCACAGCCGAAAGCGCAAGTAGAACCAGAGCGGCGGAAAGCCGGGAATGAGGGCTACGGGGCGCAGTCATGACGGATCCTCCTCAGGGCCTTGTAAACACTCCGGTCAACGTCGCCGGAAGGTCGATAGCGGTGGAAAGAATCTTCAACGGTATCCGGTAGGCGTGCCGCTGGCAAGTACAAGGACGGATAATGCCCAGTTTTTTTAGGAGGACTCAACGGGGATCTGCAATCCCAAGGCCGCTAAAAGGCGGAAGCAGGGGAAACGCAAGGACCCAGCCCATGCGGCGGAGAACACTTGGGAGCGTGCTGTACACCGCCCGCCCCCGAGTTTGTCGTTCATGCTACGCCGCTAGCGCTCAACGGGCCTGGCGATTAGCGGCCCTCGAGTTCGTCAGCGAGGCTGCCGGCATCGTACAACTTGCGCATCACCTCGGTCATGACTGCCGTATCGACGGCGACGGCGCGGTTTGTAGAGTCGTCGTAAACGAAATCTCCGACCAGGCTCTCGATGTTGCCATCGAAGATCAGGCCCACGATCTCGCCGTCGCGATTGATCACCGGCGAGCCGGAATTGCCGCCGATGATGTCGTTGGTGGTCACGAAGTTTACAGGAGTGGAAAGATCGAGTTGGTCCTTGCGTTCCCAATAGACTGGCGCCAGATCGAAGGGCGGCTTCTTGTTGAAGCTCAGCGAGCGGTCATAAAGGCCGTAGAGCGTGGTCAAGGGAGGAGCTTCGGTCCCGTTCATCGGATAGCCCTTTACGGTTCCGTAGGAGAGGCGGAGTGTAAAGGTGGCGTCGGGATAGGTCGACTTGCCATAAACGGCGAAGCGGGCTTTGCCGATCTGTTCGCCGGCCTTGGTTTCGACGCTCTCCACATTGTCTTCCACCCACTTTCGGATCTCGCGTACGGAGGGATCGACATTGCGCGCCACCACGACCATGGGATCGTTTGACGCAGCCACGGCGGCCGCACCGCCCTCGAGTAACGACTTGCGGAAGGCTGCGTCACCGATTTTGGTGTTCGTCACAAGCTCATGCGCAACTTCATCCGCCGGACGGCCCCCCAGCGCCGCCTTGACGAACGGATCGTCCGGACCAAGTTCGCGCGCCGTGCGCGCCAGACCATCGGCAATGAGCAACTCTTCCATTTGCGGATAGACGGGAGCGGGCGAGAGCAAGCGGAATTTCAAGGATTCCAGCTCGGAGTCGTGGAAGCCGTCGAGACGTTGTCCGTCGGGCTTCTGAACCTCGGCGACGTATTCGACGATCGTCAGGGCGTTACCCCATATTCGCGACCCGCCCACGCCGCGGAAGCGAGCTTGTTTCGCCCTGGGCTGGAATTTCCTCTCGGCCTGTTCGATCTCGCTCCACGCCGAGCCGTAGTCCTGCCGCCATTCCGGATTGGCATCCACACGCGCTCGGAAGTCAGCCTCTTCTTTCTGCTTCTTCGCCATCAGAGACTTGTCAAGCAGCCCGTTGTATTCTCCCGTCAGCGCCTTCACGGAGTTTTGGATTCCGAAGATCATGTTCAGGGCCTGGCGCTCCTGCTCGGCGCCCTCGGCCGAGTACTTCTGCAGAATGGCGAGACGCTGGTTGAGGATCTGGAGTGTGATCGGGTAGCCGTAGTCGCGGGCAAAATCCAGTTGCGCCACCGTCTCCAGTCGTGAAGTCGACCCCGGATTGCCGGACACGAACACCAAATCGCCGTCGGCAGAACCTTTGCTGTTCCACTTCAGGTACTGCGGCGTGTCCGCGGGCTTGCCGTTCTCGTAAGCGCGGAACAGCGCCATGTCGATGTCGTAGCGCGGGTAGGTAAAGTTGTCGGGATCGCCGCCGAAGAACGCAGTTTGCTGCTCGGGGGCAAACACCAGGCGGACATCGGTGTACTTCTTGTAACGGTAGAGCCAGTACTCGCCGCCCTGATACAACGAAATCACGTCAGAGCGGAAGCCGGTCGCGTCCATGCTCTCCTTTTCGATCTTGGCGATCTCCGCTTTGCGGGCGTCCAGCGCGTCTTTGTCGCTCATGCCCGGCTTCAGCACCGCCAGCACTCTCGCGGTGACGTTCTCCATCGATTCCAGCACGTTCAACTCAAGATCCGGGCACTTCATCTCCTCGGCTTCGGAGTGCGCCAGAAAACCATCCTTAACGTAGTCCTTCTCGGGCGTGGAGACTTTTTGCAATTGGCCGAGCGCCACATGATGATTCGTCAAGGCGAGGCCATGAGCGCTCACGAAAGAGCCCGATCCGCCATCGTTGAAGCGAATGCTCGCCAGGCGCACGTGATCCAGCCACTCCTGAGTCGGCGTGAACCCGTATCGATCCTGGAGCAGTTTCGTCGGGGGATTGTCAAACGTCCACATCCCCTCGTCCGCAGTCAGGGAACGGAAGCTGATGCTGCCGGCGCCGAGGATCGTCGCCAGACAAAGCATCAGGATGAGCTTCTTACAAGATCGACAGTTGAACACAGTTCCTCCAATCATTTAGGTCAAGCTCTGTGGCGCCGCGCCGCGTCCGAACCCGGACCAAAGCACACTCAATCATCCATCAGCTCCAAGTCCACCTGTGTGACCCCCAACGCACGACGGCTGGACCGGCCGGGTTGCCGCGTCAAGGCTGATCGTATCCCAGCGGCGACGACGGGCCCGGCTCATAGCGCTGCCCAAACTTGTTCTTGTGGTTCGCCAGCAGATCACCGGACTCGGGCAGCCGGATTTCCCCCACTCCCGGCGCAGCCTCTGACACGTCCACTTCGCGTGTCGCTGACTTCAGGGTTTCCGGCAGGCATCGCTCGTGCCAGACGTTCACCCGATACCGGCCCGGAGGCACGTTCGCGATCACGAAATCCCCTGCATTGCCGGATAGGGCATAGTACGGGGTTGTGGTCGCCACCACAACAGCGCTCATCTCCGGGTGGATGTTGCAGAAGATGTAGCTGATTCCCGGACTGTTGAATGTAACCGCCTTAGTGGTACCCGCTTCATACAATCCTAAGTCAAACCGCTTGCCGTTAAACAGCGAGAACACGTTATGGAAGAAAGGATCGTCGTTCGGGAAATCCACTACCGCGCCCACCGGTACCACGAGGATGTGTGGCGTGAACCGCTTGTTCTTCTGGACCAACCGGAAGTGCCCGGACGCTGCTGATTTCCAAGCCACGCGGCCGTCGCCGAGAGGGGTCAGCCAGACCACGGCTTGCGAGTTGTCAGCCGTTGGCTTCCCACTGACGGCACTCACCAGGTTTACGCGACCCCTTACCGTCACGCCCTCCGCCCAAACAAGGCTCGACCCGGTCAGCAGGGCCAGCGAAGCAATCGCGAGTGGTCGTAGCAGTTTTGAAGACATGTGTCCCGATTCCGCTAGAACAAGGCTGCTGCGCCCAGGCTGACCACATTGCCCGTGGAAATGCCGGGCTGAAGCGGCGACGTCCGCAAGCGGCGAAACTCCGTGGAAAGCATCAGATTCGACCGCAGGTGGTAAATCGTGTTCACAAATGCGCTTTCGTTCCGCCCTATAGGCGCAACTTCATTCATAACGTAGGACGTTGTGGGCACGTAGCCCAGCCCCGGCGGGACCGAGAAGTCCTCGCCAAATGCGCCGTTGAATTCGAGCCTGTTGGTCGCCATGAACTTTAGCTGCGTCCACCCGCCCGTCGAATTCAGCCCGCGAACCAGCGTTCCAGGGGCGCCGATATACCCCGTGGCAGCCACGCTCTGTCCGTCGGCCGCGCCGAGGCCCCCGAGCGCCCGCCCATGGTAGAACTCGCCGCTCAGCCCGAACCAACGGTCCAGAGGGGCATTCCAATCCCCCGTCACTGCGTAGGAGGTGACCTTCTGGCCGAAACCCCAGTTCTGGGGAGCATAGTAACCTCCCATCCCGAACGAAAATGGCGCCGTTTCCGAGCTGTCCGACCAGGCGACGTGAGCCGCGTACGCAGGCTGGCCCGATTGTTCTCCGGGCTGCGCATCGCGGTACGGGGAGATCGCCGGCGGCTGGCCTGATAAAGAGTCCATGATACCGCCTTGGATGGTGAACTTCGAGTTGCCGCCCAGGCCGAAACGATGCTCGATATAGGCTTCCGGAGTCCATACCCAGAGATTCCCCGCCGAAGCGAGCGCCGGATAGCCGGTGGAAACCAGCGATGTCGGCGAGAGGGGCGAAATGATGGGGTCGTACTGACCCACCACAACCGAAGTGTCTTGCCAGTCGAAATGCACGCCTGCGGTGCGAAGCCGCACGATCCCGGCGGTGATGCCCTGCGGCGAGTACGGGAAGCCGCCGAACAAGTCCACCCGGATGTCGGCGCGCGTAGTGGCCCCGGCAATGTCCGGTCCGTAGACATCGAGCCCGAGAATCGACTGTCGTAGCGTGGCGCCCAGTACTGAATTGGTTTCGCCAGGCTCGCGAGGCTCGGCGTAGTCTGGCACGTCGTAGCTGTCCAAGTTGCCGCGTGTGCTGAAGGCGTCGAAAAGCGCCATTCCCGAGAGTTTCACGCGGTACTTGGATCCGCTTTCCACTTTCGTTTGGGCCAGCGTGTCGACCTCCGAGTCCAGTAGTTGCTGGTCTTCCTCCACCTTGGACACACGGCTGTCCACGGAGGTTGCCGCGCCTGCACTTTCTGCCGGTGCGCCTGCTGCCCCAGGCTGCGCCGGCGCTTGAGCCAACTGGCCCTTGAGCGCCTGCAACTGCGAGCTGGCGTTCTGCAATTCCTGCCGAAGCTGGGCCGCCTCGGCGCGCGCGCCCTCCACTTCAGCTTTCATGGCGCGCACATCGGAGCTCAAGGCTCGGATCTGTTCTTGAAGCTCTTGCAGATTGGCGGCATCCGGTTCAACCGCACTGGGCTTTGAGGCGTCCGGTGCGGACTGGCCGCGCGCCGGCAGCGCAACTGCGAATACGACCAGCGATCCCAGCAAACCCGCGCTGAGGAAAAAGCGCCCCAGATTCATACGACCTCCTTGAATCCACGTCGGGCCCTGGCGTCTGGCTTCGTGGAGCGCTTGGGACCGACCTTACAGATGACTGAGGTAACTTTGAAATGCGGAGCTTGGAGCAGTCCCGAACCAGCCCGGATGTGTGTACACGCCCGCCGGAGGCCGTTCCGCCCACGCCGATTCATCATAACCTCAGGGCAAGGTCGGGTGCATGCCCTGACAATTTTTTTACAATTCTCAGAACCCACGGTGACACAAAGACGGCCGGAGCCGGGCAGAATCTGACTTGTGAAGGCGAAGCTTGAGACGCTTCGGGACCTGGCTTGGGTTGGCGTCCATTGCTGCGCAACGGCGCCCCTCAAAGCCAGGGGATAATCGGGTTTTGCCTGATTCAATCGTGCCCAACCGCAATGCCGGACGAGCGATCTTTGCTGTAGCGCCGGTGTCCCCACCGGCGATTTCAGCTGGAGCGCAGGGGTGGCGACACCGCCGCTACAGCAAATCCGGGAGTATACTTTGGGGTTCCGCCGATGCCGTTCACCCGCAGCCCGGCGCAACCCCAACCAGAGGTCATCATGCAGAAAGTGCTGGTTATCGAGGACGACAAGCGGATTCATAAGACGCTGCGGCTTCTGTTTGAATCGGAGGGCTATGGTCTCGAGACTGCGTCCGATGGATCGGCAGGACTCGAAGCCTTCCGCAGTGTGAAGCCCGGCGTGGTGATTTTGGATCTCAAGCTCCCAAAGATGTCGGGGCGCGATGTGATTCGCGAGATCAAGAAAGAGGCGCCCTCGCAGCCCGTGATCATTCTGAGCGCAGTCTCCGAGGAGATTGACAAGGTCCTGCTGCTCGAGCTCGGCGCGGATGACTACGTGACCAAACCCTTCAGCCCCAAAGAACTGCTGGCGCGCGTGCGCGCCGTCACGCGCCGGGCCGAACGGACGCTGCCGGCGGAGTGCTACAGCTTCGGCGACATCCTGGTCGATTTTGCCAAGATGGAAGTGACGCGCGACAACCGCGTGGTGACGTTGACGCCGCATGAGTTCAAAGCTCTGAAGTACTTCACTGAGAACCCGGAGCGCGTGATTTCGCGCGACGAGCTTCTCAACCAGGTCTGGGGCTACGAATGCTACCCGTCCACCCGCACGGTCGACAATCACATTCTGCGGCTGCGCCAGAAGCTCGAAAAAGACCCGGTCAACCCGGTGCATTTCCGCACCGTCCATGGGGCGGGCTACAAATTCGTTCCCTTCCTGAAAACTCCAGTGGAGGCTTGAGGCTTTACGCAGGATGCGGGCGCGCCCGGCTTGCGGATCTAACATGACGTTGCAGACCTCAACCCGTCCCTGGTACTCAACTCTTACGCGACGCGGACGCCTGCGCACGAAGTTCCTTCTCTCCCTGTTGCTGGTGTCGGCGTCGCTGACGTGCTCTACCCTGCTGCTGGTCCGGCACCGCGTCCAATTGCAGGTTCGGGAACAGATCCGCGATGCGTTGCAGAGCTCGGTGGTCACCTTCCAAGACCTTCAGGAGCTGCGGGAAGGCACGCTCGATCAATCGGCAGCGCTGGTGGCCAATCAGCCGTCGCTGGCAGCGCTGATGAGTTCGCGCAACAAGCACACGATCGAGAACGAATCCCCGGAATGGTGGAAAAAGCTGCGAGCCACCAATGACTTGTTTGCACTCGCGGACAGCAGCGGGAGGCTGATGACGGTGCAGAGTCTGGCGCCGGGCTTCACGGAACCGGAAGCGCAGCGCTTGGTGGACGAGTCGCTGAAGAATGGCAACATGCGCGACTGGTGGTTTGGAAGCGGTCACCTCTTCCAGGTGTCGATGTGGCCCATCTATTTCGGCGATCCCGCCAGCGGCACCCAATTCGGCGTGCTGGTCCTGGGGTACGAGATTAGCGATCAGGCCGCGGCTCACATTGCTCGCGTCGCGGCCAGCCAAGTCGCTTTCCGGTATGGATCGAATGTCGTCGTGACCACTCTCAAACCCGCGCAGCGTGATGAACTGGCGAGGCTGGATTTCTGGCAGAGCTCGGACGCCGGCTCCCGCCCGGTCGACATCGAGTTGGGGGGCGAGCGCTTCCTGGCGACGTTCGCGAATCTGGCCCCCGGCAGTTCGCCCGGGGTCGGTTTGATCGTGCTCCAGTCCTACGATCAGGCAACGGCCTTTGTGCGGAGCCTGAATCGCTGGCTCCTGGGCCTCGGACTCACAGCGATTGTGGCCGGCAGCCTGCTGGTGTTCCTGATCTCGGATACCTTCACGCGTCCCCTCGCCAATCTGGTGGGCGGCGTACACGCCCTCGAGCGCGGCGATTTCGATTATCCGCTGGAGGCTCACGGCAACGACGAAGTATCGGACTTGACGCAGTCCTTCGATCGCATGCGCCACACACTGCAGAGCGCCCAGGAGGAGCTGCTGCAGTCGGAGCGCCTGGCCACCATCGGCCGCATGGCCAGCACCATCTCGCACGACCTGCGGCACTCGCTGACCACCATCCTCGCTTACGCCGAGTTTCTCTCCGAGGGCACGCTGCGCGAAAGCCGCCGTGTGGAGTACTACCAGGAAATCCGCAAAGCCGTGGATCAGATGACCGACCAGATCCAAGCCCTGCTCGAATTTTCGCGTAGCAAGACGGTTTACCGGCCCGTGTCGGCGAATATTGCCGAGGTCATCGAGCACGCGGTTCACGCCGTGAAGGCGAGCCCGGAATTCAACGGCATCCAGGTTGTTACGTCGTTTGAGGGCAGCACCGAAGGGCAGTTCGATTGCGGCAGCATGGAACGCGTCTTTCATAACCTGGTGCTGAACGCCTGTGAGGCCGTACCTCCTGATTCCGGACGCATCGAAGTGAGCACGCGGCAGACCGACGAAGGATTGGAAGTCCGCGTGGCCGACAACGGCGCGGGCATTCCCGAAGAGATTCGCGATCGCGTCTTCCAACCTTTTGTGACCGCCGGCAAGGACAACGGCATTGGGCTGGGCCTGGCCGTGGTGCAGAAGATTGTCCAGGACCACGGCGGACAAGTGGGCGTCGAGTCCACGGGCGGGAATGGGACCATACTGCGCATTACCCTGCCTGCCAGTCCGAACGTGAGCGGCGTGGCGAGATAAACGCTCCTGCCTGGAGGGGCGCACAGCGCCGGCGATCAGCGCGAACCAAACCAAACCAAAGCGAGCACGGCCACTGTTGCCAAAGCAACCACAGCGAAAATCCACTTCTGCCAGGCTTGCCAGGCCACGGGGTTGGCGAGAAAGTTGGCTGCCAGCGTGCCCGCTGCAATGAGCATTGCAACAGGGGAGATGAGCAGGACCAGCGAGTGAGTGTGGACATAATGCATCAACATGATGTTGATCCCTGCTAATACGCCCGTCGTCCCAGTTAACAATCTCCGCCATCTCGGGTTCAAAACTCCCACGTTCAAGATTCCTCCTCTTCGAGCAACGGATCGCAGCTTCAAAACGCACGGCTAGCCTGCCAGGTCCTCAAACAGTTTGTTGACGGCACGTGGATCGCGCTAGTGTGAAGAATCACTTCTCGACTTCCGCTAGGGAATTTTTGACAGAATCTTGACAATTTCGAAACACCTCCCGTCGCACCTCTCGGTACATTACCTTCAGTTGCTGATCGTGGGCTGTTCAGCCCCGACCGCACCATCCCGCGCCAGTTCGTCACTCCTCATGGTCTGGGAGGGTGGCGCGCTGGCCAGGGTGGCCCCGTTCGAAGGCCTGCTCAATCCGGCCGGATCCCCTCCGACGCCGTCTTGCGGAGCTTATTGAACGAGCTTCCGAGACCCCCGCTCATGATCGTCAGTAAGTAGCCAAGCAGAATCCCGGGCGCTCCCTTCCCGCTCTCGAAGGTGGCGGCCGCGTTGAAAGCCATTTCCAAGACGCCCAGCATCGCTCCGAACGTATTAACGAACAAGCCGCAATCAAGCGTCCATTTCTTGTTTTCCCAAGCGCTGGCTGTAAAGACCAGCTGCAGGGTACCCATCCCAAAGAGAGGGAAGGAAATCAAATCGCGAAACGATGCCGCTTCTCTGAAAGTCATCGCCCCGAAAGCAACAAAAATAATTCCCAACACTCCTTGACCAACCCTGAGCGCCTGCAAATTGAAAACCGGTCCCGAAACTTTCCCATCCTTCGTCGTCTCATCAGCGTCGTTCATCGTCACCCCCGCCGTGTTCTCAAAGGTCCATGACACACCGGAATCCGATGGCGCCGGAGCGGTCGAGGCTGGGGGCCATCAGCAGATATTTGCCGTGCTCGTCCAACCGGTACGCCTGCGGAAAGTACCAGATGGAACCCTGCGGCTGGTAGTAACTCCCGCCGCGCACGATGGCGGCGCGCGTGTGCTCGTCGGCGTACTCGTCGGTCCACTGCCATACGCTGCCGACGAGGTCGAGCACGCCGAACGGGCTCGCGCCCCGGGGATGATTCCCCACCTCGGGCGGCGCGCCCATCTGCTGCCCGGTCACAGGCGCCAGGACCGCGCTTGCGTCCCACGCATTTCCCCACGGATAAGCGCGGCCGTCCGCGCCTTGCGCGGCGTACTGCCACTCCCACTCGTGCGGCAGGCGCTTGCCGGCCCATTTCGCGTAAGCGCGCGCGTCTTCGAGTGAGACCCAGGTTACGGGCTGTTTCGCCGCGCCGCTCGGGAAATTGCCGTCGCCCCAGGTTTTCAGGAAGTTGTGATCGTCCGCAGGATGATAATGAGTCGCGTCGAGAAACTGCTTGAACTGGGCGTTGGTTACCGGCTCGCGATCCATCCAGAACGATTTCATGTGCAGCGGATGCTGATGGCTGCGACGCGGCGCATCCTCCCAGGGCATCTGCACGTCCACTCCGGCGTCGTTCCCGCCCTCGACCTCGATGCCCGAGACCTCGAAGTCGAAGTCGCCCTCCGGAATCCGCACCATGCCTTCCGGCGTTCCTTGCGGCGGCGCGGTGGCCACGATATCGGTGATGTGCTGCGCAAGCGGACGCCAGTTGCGCGAGAAACTGCTGAGCGGACGCGCGGCCAGGCGATGCATCTCCGGCAGCACTGCCTGTTCGGACGATGAAAGCGCCGCTGTTTCCAAGATCGCGCCGTAGCCGTGAGCTGCGAGCGGAAAGCTCAGGACCGCTTCTTCGCCGTCGATCTTCGGCTGCACCTCAAGGCCGCGCCAGAAATCGTAATAGCGGCGACCGGAGGTGTACGCAATGCGGATCTGTTCGCCCCCAACGTCAAATTCGTTGCGATTCACGAACGTCCACAGCGTGGCGCCGCCGCTCCCCGGCTTCCCGGGCTCGGGAAACTTGCTGGCGAAGACGCCATATTGCAGCACGGGTGTGTGCGGCTCCCATGCGGGGCTGATCAGCAGCGCTGCGAACGCGCGCTCCAGCGTGGCCACGCGGCGTAAGGCTTCGGCGTCGCGCTCCTCGATGGGATTCCAGACGCCGAAAATGTTCTCCCAGCTCTCCACGCCCACGCCGTTGAAGAAGGCGGCCTGCAGCACGTCGGTCTTGTCGCGCGACCACCGATCGCACACGTGAACCATGTGGCGCGGCTCGAGCCACTTGTTCTTGCTGATCATGGGCTCGAAAGGATACTTCCAGTAGCCCCAGGTGAGGTTATTCCACGCGATGGCCAGATCGACGTCCCCATTCGCGCCGTCTTCCGGCTCAAAGGCTATCGGATGACCCGTGCGATCGGAAGCGGCGCGAAAAACGGGCGGCACCGCCTCCATGGTGTCGGCATTGACGCCATCGGCGCCGACGGCGGCCATCAGTTTCGCGAGCGCTTCCCAGTCCGGATCGGGGTCGGGATTGGTTCCGCGATCCCAGGGATTGTACGGAAACAGCACGCGCACGCCGCGACGATGGAATTCGTCCACCATGGCTTTGACGCCCGCGATTCCGCCGGGCAGGTCGCGGACCATCTGGAACTGGTTGCGGTCGTCGACGCCGAGATTCGGATAAGTGGGCCACAGCAGCACGGAGTCAATTCCGCCGTAGCGAGCCTTCAGGTCGGCGAGAAATCGATCCACGGTGTAGCCGCCGCCCGCGTCGTAGAAAAATCGATCGTGGATCATCATCTGCGGCTGCACGAAGCTCGACTGCGTCCAGCGGAGTTCGGGCCGATCGTACTCGGAGCCGTCGTAGCCCATGCGGACCAGGTGCTCGCGGCGCCAGGTCTGGATGTAGTCGAGCCAATCACGAAAGGACGCATCGGTCACGGGCCGCTGCCCGCCTTTGGCACAGCACTCGCCGTCGCTGGCGGTGTCGTTATTGGGTCCGGGGATCTGTTCGTCCTGAGGCGGGTAGGCGTTATGCGGATACGTGAAATCCTGCGCGGTCAACGGGGCGACTGCGATGGCGGCGAGAACCAGTAGCAGCGCCACTCCTACGGGCAGGCCTTGTGCCTGCCCGTGTTGTCCCTGCCCAGGGCGACCACAAGGGTCGCCCGTACGGCGGCGGGTCCATCTCCATCTCACCACTGAAACACCTTGGTGGGCGCGTCCTGCGTGGCGAGATGCAATTCCGGCGCGCAGCCGCTCGCGCGGCGCGAGAGCGCCTCGAGCGCCGTCAGACGTACGATCTCGGGGTGATTGTTCACCTCGCTCAAGTGCGCGAGCACCAGCACCTGGGCACATCCGTCGTAATCGACGGTAAGGAATTCGGCGGTGGCGTTGTTCGAAAGATGTCCGTGCCGGCTCATCACGCGCTGCTTCACAAACCACGGGTAAGGACCGACGCGCAGCATCTCCACATCGTGATTCGATTCAAACACCAGCATGTGGCAGCCGCGCAGGTGCTGTTTCACATGCTCGGGGATGCAGCCGAGATCGGTGACGACGGCGATCTTCAGACCCTCGGCGGCGAAGGTGAAGCCCACGGGGTCGGCCGCGTCATGCGGAATGGAAAACGGCGTCACCTCGATGTCGCCGATGGCGAAGCTCTGGCCCGAGGTGAAAATCTCAAAAGCCGTGACCTTCCTGCCCCACTCGATCGCGCTGTGCGTGGCGCGATTGATGTAGATCGGCCGGCCGAGCTCGCGCGCGAGTCCCTTGATTCCGCTCACGTGATCCACATGCTCATGCGAGACGATGAAGGCGTCGCAGACCTCCAGGCGCTCGCCAATGGCGTCCAGCCGGGCGCACGTCTCCTTTTTGCTCAGGCCGGCGTCAACCAGCAGACGCGTGCGCTCGGTCGAGATCCAGGTGCAGTTGCCGCGACTACCACTCGCCAGTACGCAAACGCGCAGGCTCAATGGTTGTATCCTTGGTGGCGAGATCAGCCGGCCGATCCGGCAGAACTGCATTATAAAGCAGAAGCGCGCGCGATGGGTTGCACTTCCGAGCGCCTTCGGCGCATTCGTCTTGAAATTCCTCACTCCAAGAGGGTGCGGCACTCCCCTTCTACGCGCTTTCGTCGCGCTAGTTACTGGTAAGTAAAATGACCTTTTCGACCCGTAGGGCGAAATTGCCATGTGGCTGATTCTACGTAACATTCCCGTTCTGCCCGGGGGCGCTTTTTGACATTTCGAGTTTTCTCGAAATAAGCTCATCTCGCTGATTCCAAATGACATTCCCGTTTTGCGCCTTTCTTTTAAACATCGTTCGCCATGTAGCCCCCTTTTACTGATTCTAAAAGACATTCCCGATTTCGCTAGCCCGCTCAAACCCGGAATGTTCCTGATTCCAAACAGCAGTGCATTTTGGTCGTGGATGTTAGAGCGGGGGGCGTTTTTGCGCGTTTTTTCGAGTGTAGATTGACCCATGTAGGCTAGGCATATCCTCAAGAGCCGGAGAGTCAGCGGGTTGCAAAATTCGAAAAATTCAGGTTTTGCGAAGGCGGGGGCGCGCCTTAACGGTGATTTTTCCAAAATCCCGCCATCATCATGACTCCACACGACATTCCGGCTTTGGAGGGGCGCGCCCGGCCGCATTTTGGGGGTGCTTTGCGCAATGTAGGTCGATCTGGGGAGGCTAGACACTGCCCCACTGCCCGTGAGGTTCCGGGCAGTGCGGGTGCGATGTTTTCCGAGAGGCATAATCGTCCTCCAGACGCCAGCCAGCCCCCGCCAGCCGGGCGCAAGCGGATCACTGCCCCATGGTTTAGGTAAGTCTTAATATAACATCGGTACAGGGCGGCTTGTCAAGGAAATAAAGTTGAAGCCATTGGGTCGGGTGCCCGGTGCCAACCCTTCGAAGAAATCTCCGGCTGAGGCCGTGGCGGACATTCTGGAGCTGCGTAAGGGAGTGCGCCTCGGAGGTCTCAAGATCAAGGACCTGATCCACGAAGGGCACAAATACTGATGGCGCGCTTCGTGGCGGACGCATCGGTCACCCGCACCTGGTGTTTTGAGGACGAGGCGACGGCCTGGTCGGATGCCCTGCTGACTCGATTGAAGGCGGGCGATGAGGCTATCGTGCCTCCGCAATGGCCAGTTGAGATGGCGAACGTGGTTTTCATAGCCGTTCGCCGCGGACGGATCAGCGGCGAAAAGGCGGGGCGGTTCTTCGAGGACGTACGCGCACTGCCCATCGATATTGACCCTGAAAGCGGCGAAAATACGTTCGCCGGCGTCTTTGCCCTGGCCGTACAGCACAGTCTGACCGTCTATGACGCCGCCTGTCTTGAAATCGCCGGGCGGATGGTCCTGCCGCTGGCGACGCTCGATGACGACCTGCAGAAGGCAGCCCGAACGGCAGGAGTCCCGCTTCTGCGGCCCTGAGGTCCGAGGCGCCGTGGCAGACGGCAAAACCTACCAGCAAGCGCTCTCAATGCTTGGGCCTTCCATAGAGCGGGCGGGACGCCTGCGCTCCCAGGTTCATGTCAGTCGGCCACCTTGGCATCGTGAACGTCAAATCCGGTATGCGGCAGGAGCGAAGTCAGCATGAAGGCGCTGAAGCCGTCGCCCGAGACCTCGGCGCGGCGATAGAGACCTGACTCGCTTTCGCTGCTGGTGCGACGCCCGGCCCAATCGTCGAGAAACGCCTGCGCCTCTTTGCGATCCGCGTGACTCTCGCCCGGAGCGGCGGTCAGCGCTTCCGCGGCATAAGACTGCACCAACTTCGGCCAGTAGAGATTGAAAAGCTCGGGGCTGGCAAAAACGTCGGCCCAGATGATCTGCCCGTTGACGGCCGCCACCACGCCCACAGCCTTCTGGTCGCGCAGCTCGGACTGGAGCTTGCTATAGTCGCGCTCGATGGGGACGGTGAAATGGCGCAGTTTGTCCTGAACGGCGCCGTTCTCCATCGTCGTGGCGTAGGAAGAAGTCGCGCGCAGCTCAGGCGCCGCGGGTGCAGGCGCGGCGGCGACGGCGCCATTGAGAGCACGGCCGACGCTCGCCCACACCGACTGTTGATCGTGCTCCACCATCACCTGCCGCCGGACGCTCGGCTGCGCGAGCGGAGCGTCTTTGGAGATGAACTCGCCACGCGGCGTCCAGCGTCCGGGCTCCACGCAGAACACGCTAAGATCGAGCGGATCGCTGTGCGGCGCCACGATGCGGTCCTTGGCTACCACGCGGTCCTGCTTGCCTCCGGTCACGATTTCGCCCGCGAGCAGAATCAGCGGGCGGCTTGAGTTATTCACCAGCTCCAGCCGATTCACTTCGGCGCCGTCGCCCTGGGGCTCGACGAGCAGCTCAGGATGGGGTTCCTGATAACCCCGGCGCGGGCGGATGAGTCCGGCACGGCCGGCTTCGCTGATCACAACCTCGCCGCGGCGCATGCCTTCGTCCAGCGTGAGGAATCCGCTGGTATCATAGGTCTCGGCGGCGACAACCGGAAAAACGGTCAGATTGCCTTCGGTGATGGGCGCGAGGGCTTTGTACTTGGCCGGGATTTGTCCGGCGGGCAATTGAACGGGGTCGCGGAAAGCCAGGGCGGAAAGCAAAAGGGCAACGACGGGCAGAACGAGCTTGGCGATGCGCATGGTGGCGCCTCCTTTCGGAATCGGCGGAGGTCGCGGCCTCCGTCCACCTGAAAGGACGCCGCCTCGGCGGTTTCTTGCATCCTATTTTTCACGTGGCACGGCCATCTTGGCCGTGGCCATTCACGGGCGGGACGCCCGTGCCACATGAGCAGCGCTCAATCGAGTACGACGACCGAGAACGGGCCGCGCTTGTCCGCAGCCGTGAGCGACGAGCTTTGGCGCCGTTCGGGCGCGGCGGACTTCGGCATCGATGCGCCTCGGTTTGCGTCGATCCTGGAGCGGATCGCCGCCAAGTATCTGCGCCCTGACGACGGTCGATCTTCAGAGTCCGTCGCGGACTTCTGCCGTACGCTTCGCTTGCAGGATCTGGCGCTGGCGCGTGCCTGCGCCGCGGGCAGCGAGCCGGCTTGGAACGCCTTCCTGGCCCGTTACCGTGACAGCCTGGCTCATTCGGCGCTTGCCATCACAGGCGAGGAGAGCGCGGCGCGCGAGCTGGCGGACTCCGTTTACGCCGAGCTTTACGGACTCGAGGATGCCGATGGCCAGCGGGTGTCGAAGCTCGATTATTACGACGGACGCGGGTCGCTCGAAGGCTGGCTGCGCAGCGTGCTGGCTCACGAATTCACCGACCGCCTGCGCCGCGAACGGCGGCTGGTGAGTCTGGACGAGCAGGTCGGGGCCGGCCGTGACTTTCGCGCGCCGGAACCGGCGCCGACGCTCGCGCCCGATCAGCGTCTGGAGGCCGCTACGGACCAGGCGCTGGACGCCATCTCAGCGGAAGAGCGCCTGCTGCTTGCGAGTTACTATCTGCATGGCCGGACTCTGGCGGAGATCGCCGCGCTTCTCGGCGTCCATGAGTCCACCGTGAGCCGGCGGATCAACCGCACGGTGCGCGCGTTGACGAAAAGCATCACCAAAGGATTGCGGCAGCGCGGCCTGACCCGCGAGCAGGCGCGCGAGGCACTCGAAGTGGACGTGCGCGACCTCACGCTGGACGTCGCCCGCCATTTGCGCGGCGCAAGAAATGAATCGGGGACCGTCCTGAGTACAGAGAGCAAGGAATAGCACCATGCGGGAATTGCCGAAAATCGCGAGAGAAAGACTGGCGGCGGGACCGGTGTCGACTCCGCACCTTGATCCGAACCTGATCTCCGCGTTCGTGGAGCATTCGCTCCTGCCCGGCGAGCGCCAGCGCGTGATCGGGCACATGGCTCTGTGCGAGCAGTGCCGGACCGAGGTCCAGCTTGTGATCAGCGCCATCCGGCCTGAGGCGCACGATGCGGAATCGGTCCGCGATTTGATGATCGAGTCTCGTTCAGGAAGCGGTGGATTCTTCTGGCAGCGATTGCTGCGTTGGCAGCCCCTGACGGCGGCCGCAGCCGTAGCGGCGATTTCGTTTGGCTTCTGGGTGGCAACGCGGCAGCCGGCCTCGCACGGCGGACATCCCGCTGCTCCCGCGCCGGTCACAATGGCGAGCAAAGCCGCAGCACCGCCGATTCCCACGGCCGGTGCCGGAAGCGCGGACGCCCGATTGCAGGCGGCGGCTCCGCCGGCCGAGGCGAAGCAGGCGTTGACGATTACTCTCGGCAACTCGAAAGCAAGCGTCATCGCGCCGAAGTCCGTTGAGGTGAGAGATACCAGGCGCAGCGAACTGGCAGACCAGCTTGTCAGCGGCAAGGCGCAGTCCCCGATGCTGCTTCAGGCTGAGGCGCGGCGACAGAAGGCCATCGTATTAGCGCCGCCTCCTCCCGCGCCGCCTCCCCCAGCACCGGCCGCGAATGCACCGTTAGCACAACCGGCGCGGGCAGCAGCGGGGCAACCAGCTGCAACGCAAGACGCCGCCGTGAGCGCGGAGTCCCAAGCGGCGCCGGCGCGCGGCGTCGCGTCAGCTCCCCCTGCGTTTTCCCTGCGAGAGAATTTCGCTGCCCAATCTGCGATGGCTCCGCGCCTGGCTGCAAAGCGTGCGCTTGGACCCGTTGCGCGATGGGCCGCCATCACGGATGCCACCGCAAGTCAGGGCAATCAGGGCTCGGTCGAAAAGTCCTTAGACGGTGGACGTACCTGGCAGCGAGTGCCGGTGGCGGATGGCGTGACGTTCCGCGTGGTTTACGCCTCGGGGCGCGACGTGTGGGCGGGCGGCGCGGCGGGTGCGTTCTTCCATTCGAACGACCGCGGCGAGCACTGGTCCGCCGTCCCACTGGTGATGGGGAACGGCGCGGCCACTGGCGACATCGTCTCGATTCAGTTCGCCGACGCTGCGCACGGCGTGGTGAGCGCGTCATCAGGTCAGAGTTGGACAACGTCCGACGGCGGCCAGCATTGGCAGCAGGCCCAGTAATCGGTGGCGCTTGCCCGCGCGCCGTACGGGCGCCCCTCGTGGGCGCCCCCCAAAAAGGGCAGGCACAAGGCCTGCCCCTACGGCGAGCGCACAAAGAATTGCTGCTTGTCCATTCCGGCGGGCACGGCGACATCAAAGAATCCCACCATCATCTCATCGTAAGTCTGATCTCCCCAGTAGACGGCGGCCGTCGGGTCAGGATTATGCGGATTACTCCTCGAGTTGTCGTACCAGGCGACAGCCTGCAGCTCCGTGCCCGCCTTGAGTTTTCGCGGCTCTGCCAGGCGATAGCTCAACTGCCAGTAAAAGTCGTAATTCACGCGCAGGAGCGTTTCAATTTGTCCGTCCGGATGCACGATGTTGTACTCGAATCGCTTCCCGCGCAGGTGCATGTGCGGCAGAAAGCTGAGCAGCGTGCAGTCATGGGGCAGCGTACCGTGGACCTCGACGCGGAAGTCGTCTACGCCGGGCGGGATCACGAAACGATCGTTGGTCAACTGCAGCGTGAGGACACGCTGGGCGGGCGCGTGGTCATCGAAAATCAGGCCGATGGCGCTGCGGTCGATTGCAGGGTGGCCATTCGTCGTGTAGTGCATCTGGAAGACGAGGTCGGAGCCGGCGGGCGCCAGCTTCCCCATACTGTCCGGCCATCGGTCGGGCGAACTACCGGGCGCGTAGACGAGCAGAATGTCGCTGTCGGTCCATTCGGCGCCGCGCCGGTCCTCCGGATTGCTCAGGCTCGATGCGGTGAAGGGTACACCCACCGGCGCGTGCCGCAGCCACTTCGAATCCGGCGGGCGGACGTAGACCACCGCGTGATGGACGTGCGCCGGGCTCGACGGCCGCACTTGCGACATTCGCACCCACATGTCGTGGGTGAAGCCTGTGGGGACAATTTCGTAAGTGTACTCCACATCGCCGTGCGCCGGAATTCTCACCGGCTTCGGCATCGTGATGATGCGATCGGGCCGGGGAATGTTCCACCCTGCGTACCATTGCCGAGGGGGAGGCGCATCATGCGGATCGCCGACCGGCGCGCCGGCGCCTGCCCAGGATGCCAGCGTGGCAATCTGTTCGGGCGTCAGCGAGGGATCGTTCGAGAAGTGGCCGAAGCGCGGATCGGCAAACCAGGGCGGCATGCGTCTTGTCTGCGTCTGATTAGCTATCTGACTAGCCCAACGATGAGCCTGGGCGTACGTCTGTAGAGGCATTGGCGCGATTCCGTCCGCGCGATGGCAGAACT
>JASHPE010000016.1 GCA_030038235.1 Terriglobia bacterium | reverse complement strand
AGCGCCGACGTGCCCAGCATGCCGCCGAGGCCCATGGTCTCCACCGCCGACGATGGCACGATCACCATCGATCCGCGCTCTTTGATCGCTTCGTAGAGCATGTTCATCGCGCGCAGGTGCAGCGCCACGGGATTGTCGTGATAGACCTGCGCAGCCTGCTCGAACTTCTGCGCGATCTCGGTTTCGGCCTGGCCCAGAATGTTGCGGGCCTGGCGCTCGCGTTCGGCCTGAGCCTGGCGCGACATGGCATCTTCGAGAGCCTGCGGGATGCGCACGTCGCGAATCTCGACCGATTGCACGGTAATGCCCCAGGCGGTGGTCTTCTCATCGAGGATGCGTTGCAGTTCGTGGCCCAGCGTCTCGCGCTCGGTGATCATCTGAGCAAGTTCGTGCCGGCCGATCGATTCGCGCAGGGCGGTTTGCGCGCTCATGGTGATGGCGTCGATGAAATTCTCGACTTCCAGAATCGACTTCTCCGCGTTCCACACGATCCAAAACACAATCGCGTCCACGTTCACGGGCACCGTGTCGCGCGTCAGCGCAGACTCTGCCGTGACCGTGGACACACGCACGCGCTGATCCACGTAGCGGCTGAGCGAGTCCACGATCGGCACAATGGTGAAGATTCCAGGTCCGCGCAGGCCCACGTAGCGGCCGAATCGCAGCACCGCAACTTTTTCCCATTGACGGACCACTTTGATCGCGAACATGAGGTACAAGCCCGCCAGAACCGCGACCACTGCGGGCTCCGGCCGATTCAGCCAGGCGGTCAGAATCGCGCCCGCGGCGATGATGATCACGCACACCGCTGCACCGGGCGCGCTGACGTTGGCATTCACATTGAGGTTCGGTTTGTAAGCCATGGGATTCCTCCTGATCAGCAACATTGCTATCTTCCCTCGCGCTTTCCGCTGCGGGACGTCTCGTAGGCGAGTTCTTTCAATCGATCGATGACTTCGGCGAGCGCCAGACCGGCTGACCCGCACCGGGCCGCAAACTCGCCGACGAGTTGGTTCAACTGCCGCTCGCGCTCGGCCTGGCTCTGTTGCGGCTTGCGGCCGGAGATGAATGTGCCTGTGCCTTGCTCGGTTTCGATCACGCCGCGAATCTCAAGTTCGCGATAAGCGCGCAGCACGGTGTTGGGATTGATGGCGAGATCGACGGCCATCTGGCGCACGGTGGGAAGCTGGTCGCCGCTTGCCAGTCGCCCCGCCGCGATTCCGGCCTGTACCTGGTCGATGATCTGGCGATAAGCCGGCACGCCGCTCTTCAGATCGAGCTTGAACTGGAAGGCCGCGGATTGGATCGCCGTCTTCATCTATAGTGCTAATGTACTAGTGTTCTAGGACAGTTGTCAAGCAAAATCTTTTTGGGCCTTTGATGGCTGCGGATTGCCTTATTTGGGGAGGGAATTGAGTATCGAGCCGAAGAAGAGCATACCGACGATATTGATGAGGATGAACAGCAGCACGATCCTCAACAGCGCGCGCGCGCCGGATTCCACGAACGGGCAGGCGGTCTTCGGCTGCCGCCGGCGGGCGAGGTACCATGGAAAGACGATCACCCAGAGCAGCATGGTACCCACGCCCCATTGCAGAGGCTGAGGGATGCCTTTGCGGTGCGCGTCGAAGACTACCCACAGTGAGGTGAGAAGTTGGACCAGACCGAAGCCGTACGCAGTTGTCGTCATTCCGAACTTCGCTTCGGTTGCGGCGGAGAGCAGAACCATGCCCAAAAGCACGGCGAAGAAAATCGCCCACGGGAACGGCGTATTCTGTGGTTTTTCCGGCGCGCGCTGCGCGACGGTGGTTGCGACCGGAGCCTGCGGCTGCGGTACGGGCAAGCGAATCTGCGCCGGATCGATCGCCTGGCGGCAGGCTGCGCACACGCGCACACCCGGACCCAGCATCTGACCGCAATGCGGGCAGGGGAAAGCCTGCGTTGCGAAGGACTCGACGGCCGTGCCGTTGTGCGGTTCGGCAGAAGCGGCGAGATTCCCCTCAGCGGCCAATTTCGCGATGTCTTCGTTCATGAAGTCTCGTTCGCGGCGTGGCCGGACCCTAGGGTTGCGTGGCGGGCACAGGCTCTTTCTCGTTCCAGCCTTCGAACTCATTCCAGTTTACCACTTCCCGATAGCGTTGCTCGCGCCTGAGCTTGTCGAAATCGACGAAATTCCCTTCGGAATGATTGCCGCCCTGCGACTGGTAATACCAGCCGGCCTCCTGGGCCAGCGCCGCGGCTTCACCCGAGATCTCGAATGTCCGCTCCAGGTACCGATAGGGCGTGGCGGGATGCTCCTTGGGCACGTAGATACGATCCACCAGCACTTTGACGCCCGGCGGAGCCGCACCCTGTCGCGTGAGCTGGTTGAGCGCTTTCACCACGAAGAAGTTGTCCACAATGTGATCGATGTGTCCTTCCTGGGGCGGATGCGGCGTGACGATCGCCGCAGGCTTGAAGCGCTCGATGAGTTTGGCGGCAGCGTCGACGACCGCGTCGCGCGCATAAGGAAGATTCGGAAATGCCATTCCTTCGTAGGGCACATGATCGGTTGCGAGCAGCGGCGCGAGATACGGCGCCGCCGCACTCGGATGGTGGTACCAGATCTCTCCCGACCCGCCATCCGGCAGGCCGATGAACAAAATGTCCTCGGCAGGCACCCCAAGGTGGCCGAGCACCGCGCGCGTCTCTTGCATCCGGATGTACCCGTAATTCAGCGCTTCTTCGGGGCCGCAACTGTGCTCGTAGTAGCGGTCGCACGCGCCGGCGTCGCCGCCGGTGAAGTAGACGAAGTGAATGGGAATGTTATTCTCGACCGCAGCGCGGATCATGCCGTACCATCCGCCCTCGTCGTCTTCGTGGGCGCAAAAGATGAGCAGCGATTCCGGCAGCGGATTGACGGCCAATTCGAGATCGTTTCGGGCCAGAATGTCGCCGGCACCATCCACCACGCGAACCTCAAAGCGGTAAACGCCCTGATCCGATGGGAGCTTGAGCTGGCTGTTCCTCACCACCAGTTGTGCCCGGCCGCCTGTGGAAGGTTCCAGATCCACGTTGTCCTGCGCGACAGTCTGCGTCAGGACCTTGTCTCCATTCAGCAAGCGCTCTTCGATGCGCACGCCGTGCCATGGGTCGGGACCCGAGTCGCTGACCCGATAGTTCACTGCCGCCGTGCCTTCGGACGGAACCATGGTGTGGTCGTGATCGAAGGAGATCGCAGCCGAGTCCATGTCTGCAGGGTAGAAATGTCGGTAGCTCGTAACGTTCACCGACGTGAGATTGGGATAGATATACTGTCCGGGGTAGGGTCGTGGTCCGGTGAAACCGGCCGGAACGACGAATAACAACCGGCTGAACGCGATGTCGAGCGCCTGCTTGCGCGCGTGATCCCAGACGACCACGCCGTACTGATGGGTGCCGGCCTCCTTAACGTCAGGCGCAACGGCGACCGCTTCTTTCCGCAGGCTGATCAGGCCGGACGCGGGCAGGGCCGCCGACGGGTTCAGCACGACGATGCTGGCCTTGGCCTGCTCGGCGGGTCCGGCGATCCACGGCCAATAGCGGTCCGAAAATTCCACGCGCAGCCCGGTCAAGGCACGACCGCTGAGATTCTTGAGCGTCACCGCGACGTTCACCGGATCGCCGGCGGTGTAGATCTCACTGTTGACTTCGATCCGGTCGATGCTCACGAGCTTGTGATGAATGGCGAAGCTCGCCGCGCGCGTTTGGTTCGCGAGCACGCGGTCCGATGCTGCGTCCACCAGTTGAACGTCGACATCATACCGGCCGGCCGCCGCATTCGCCGGGATGCGCCAGAGTGTGAAATACTCGGCAGGCGCCTTCGGACCCGTGTACGCTGCGCCCTGCCAGACCGGCTTCGACGGCGGCGTCTCCGGCGCAGCTTCATAACGAATGCTGGCCGCAACGCGTACGGGTCCGTGCGATTCCGCTTCGGCTCCCGCAGTCTCGCCGGGGAGTACCAGACGGATCTTCACGGTGTCACCCGTGTTGTACGTGATGCGATCCGTGACAGCCCGGAGAGAAGTCGGCTGCTGAGCCGAGGTACGGCCGACCGATAGGCTCAGAGCCACTGCGGCCAGCACTGTTGCGATGCCGCGCCGACGAACACGGGACACGATTTTCAAGAACAGGGAGGCCATAGAGTCACCGGTGGCAACTTCAGAGCAAGCCGGTCTCGAGAAGCATTCTATAGAACTGTCCAACTCGCAAAACCCGGATTCCCTGGTAGGGCGACACTACGAGGAGGTGCTTGTCGCCAGTTCTTGCCATTTTTCCGTTCCCTCAATTCTTGCTGTGCTCCGCGTCGTTCTGCCGCGATCCCATCGAGGTCTGGAAACGAGTATACACGAGTTGCGCACGTGCCGGCCCGTGTGCTCCAGGCAGGGCCCGATCACTCCCAGGAACGCGCCGTCGGGGTTCGGCGCTTCTTCTTGACCGGCTTTTTGGGACCTTTCTTGCCCTTCTTCGCCTTCTGCGGCTTGGGTTTGGGCTTCTTTGCAAGCGCCGATCCCCCGCTCGACCCCGATCCCGAAGCCCCGCCGCCGGGCCCTGAGCCTGAACTGCCGCCGGAGGGTGATGCTGAGCCAGAACCAGAGCCTGAGCCGGACCCCGCACTCGATCCGCCCAGAGCTGTCAACAGTGCGCTGCCGTTGGGGCTGCCCCAGCCGGTACAGGCGTCCCAGCCCACCTCGGCATTGTAGCCGCCAAGCTCTCCGGTGATGTCGTTGTTGCCCGAAGTGATGTCGTGGAATCCCGATGTGGAGACACTCGCGGCATAGATCAGGGGATTGAGCAATCCGACCGGCTTGCCGAGCTGCTGGTTGATCCGCGCTATGAGGCCTGCCCAGAGCGGCGCCGCAGCGCTGGTGCCGCCTACCACGCCTTCCACCCCGTCACTCACGATCTGGTAGCCCGTGTCCGGGTCGGCGTTGCTGGCCGCGTCGGGCACGCCGCGCCCGACGTGATTGCCGGGGTTCACCGAGGGGGGCACATTGGCATTCTGCTGCCACGAAGGTAGAGCGATATAGTCGCTGATGCCGCCCCCCGTCGCGCCTCCGTTCACGCCGTCATTCCACACGACCTCGCTCGAGATTTCGCTGCCGGAGCCCTGCAAGGTGGTGCCGCCGCAACCGAGCACGTACTCGCTCGAGGATGGGAAGTCGACATGGGCGAGGCCATCGTCGATCTCGTCGCGCGAGCCGTCGTCTCCCGAGGCCACGCAGACCGTGATTCCCATGGCCGCAGCGGCTTCGAGCGACTGATCCACGGATTGAATCGCCTGGGTGGTCCAGATGTCGTTTCCCTCCGCATAGCCCCAACTGACGGAAATGACCGACGGATTGTGCACGGTGTCGTTCACCGCCGTGCTGATCGCGTCCACCCACCCTTGTTCCGTGAAAGGCGCGAAGTAGACTACGATTTGCGCGCCGGGAGCGATTGCCCCGGCCATCTCGATGTCGAGATCGACTTCGGCATCCGGACTATCGCTGCCTGGCTGCGGCTGGTTCGAGACTCCGTCGACCGAGACGGCTGTGACCTGCGGAGCGGTCAAGCCGAGTTGCTGGAAGTAGGTGTTCAGGTCGCTTGACGTGTAGCCTCCGCCAAATTCGAGGATGCCAATGCACTCGCCGCTGCCGTCGAGGTTGGGGGGAAAATTGTAGAGCTGGGCGACCTGGAGAGGCGTGTAGATGGTCTGGCCAGCCGCCTGCGCTTCGGCGATCGGCCGGAAACCGATGTAGCGTGGACTCGCCTGCGGCCGGTTGTCGAATCCGAAGACTCCCTGGATCACGCCCGCCAGGTCCGACGGGATCATGATAGGTCCGGTGCGTCCGCGGAAATTGCCGTCCGGGTGCTCGTAATTCGCCAGCGTCACGCCGAATGCCGCGCTCAGGTTGGC
>JASHPE010000182.1 GCA_030038235.1 Terriglobia bacterium | reverse complement strand
GACGTGCACCTCACTCGTCACCGGCAAGGCTCTGAGGGGCGCAATCAGTGCACGGATCGCCGGCGCGCGGCGAGCACGGCTAGGCCGCCCCCGAGAAGCGCCAACAGGAGATTCTCCGTTATCAGTTGACGAACCAATCGCCAGTTACTCGCTCCCAGCGGAAGCGAAAATGAAGCCATAAAGATGAAGCAAGCAGGTCGTTTTCCTGTTTCCCGTGGCGCGGCCTTCGGATCGCTTCAGCCGGTCCGAGGGAGTCGTGAGCACGGTTTCGGTTTACGTGGCTGGACTAGGAGGCAGGGGCGGCAGAGCCGCGGAGCACGATCTGCACCAAGGAAGGGTTGCGATGGAGGGAGTTCTTGAGGATCATGTTGGCGAAGCGGACCAGAGTCAAATCGGATAAATCAGTTCTTTGGGAACGAGCCTGTTGGGCATTTCTCGAATCGAGCGAGACTTAGAATTGCCACATCCGAGTAGAGACTGAGCCCCGCCTCCAGGCGCTTGCGCAGGATCGCCTAAGGAGTAGGAACCCTAGCAGATGCTTCTTTCGAGGGGCCACTCTCGACGTTCCGCCGCCCCACCGCCGTTGCCACGTAATGGTAGGTGTGCCCCGCCAGGACGTCGCGATCGACGTACGAGGCTCCTGAGACGACCGCAGTGTTGAGCTTGGTGTAACGCCTCTGCTTGCCCTCGGAGCGATAAATGTTGTAGCCGCTGACCCCGTTTGATGTGCTCGCCGTCCAGGTGAGCGTGACGGAATGGGTTGGACGCGAAGAGAGTGAACCCCCACGACTGATGCTTCCCGGTCCGCTGGCTGAATTCTGCGGGTAAGAACAGATTGCGGCCAGACCAAGCATACCCGCTAAAATCAGCGCTTTCTTCACGGATTCACCACCTCATTCTTGCGCGCACGGCTCCTATTATAGGCGCGGGTAGTGCCTTTCAATGTGGATTTCCTCAACGTGTGTCACGATCGGTCACGACGCCGCACGGCGGATTGACGCATCGGATGCGCTGGAGCAGCCAGCGTAATGTCTCAGGAGTCCGCAGTGGTTCTTCGAGAAATATCGCACAGCCCGGCAGGGGCGGAATAACGTCGCCCAAGGCGTGAGCCCCTAGGACGGATGACTCTCCTCGTAACCCCTCTCCCAGATGGGCCAGAGAGGGGCAGGGGGAAGTGAGAGTTCCCGCGAACGAACAGCTCACGCCTTCGGCTACCCTTTATCGGCCGCGTTGCGCACTGAAGCTTGCAATTCAACTTCTGAGAGATGAACTGGAGCTTGCGCTAGCGCAGCCATGCAGCTCGAGTTCCACGACGTTCACGGTCAACGTCGGGGCCCAAATTACCCGCACCATCATCAAGGCGAACGACGCCTAGCTTCATCGTGCCGCCGGGTTTCCGCCGCTACCGGTTGATCATGAGAAAACCGCGACGCCGAAGAATGAGAACTGCAACGGCGAAAAGCAGCAAGTCCCCTGCCAAGGTCGCAGCCTGAGAGGACTCAGGGACCGGTTGAGGGGTGTAAAACATAAACTCCTGCGGGGTGCCATATTCCGGCTGGTTATTCTGCGAACCAGCGATTGGATTGAGGATATCCCACCCCGCGCTGTTATAGTTACCCTCATTCCCGGCCTCGGCGATCAGGTTTAGTGTCTCCTGGTAACAACTCACACTTTGACCCTCGCACTGTGCGGCACTATTCTGATATTCGCTCAGGTAGGTGAGCGGAGGGGTTCCGTCCTCGTAACTCCCATCTACTCCATACGTCAGGTCCCACATTGCGAACGAAATTTCGGTCTGCTCGGTTGGGTTCGTCGGGTTCGCCAGCATTTGCGCGCCCAACCACGCCAATTCGTTATACAACGACTGACTGTTCCCAAACATGGGCGTGCCATCGCCGGTGTTGCCTACTGTCGTAGCGTTAATGACGCTGGCCATCCATGTCTCTTCGTAGTAAGTGTTGTTGGACCAATCGTCGCATATTATCGACGTATTGGCCACGCCCCCGACCGTGGCAGTGTATGGGTCGACGTAAACATCACCCAGAGTGACCCCATCGCCTACGCCTGTTAGTTGCATCGAGGTCGTGGGAACTTCGCCAGCCCGCAAGCCCGCCGCAGTGGCCACCAGAATCGCGGTGATCAGCCCGAAGTTCTTAGCTAAACTTTTCACAGCCGATAGCCTCAGTTGCATCGCGATACCCCCATCCCAGCCCACAGCGTTCTCGGTCTTGATACCCGACGCGAAAATCGCCGATTGTCATATCAGCTTCCGGGACGCTGATCGCCCCAAACTCCACTTCGACACCAGAGCCATTTGACAATTCGGGAGCAGCCTATGTCAATCGGTCGGAAGGACAGTTATCTAACTAGTTCACAGAAGTTAATTGTATATACCACTAAGTCATCAACGAGTGTGGTTAGCGCAGCAGAGAGCCTCGCAAAGCGGACGCCGACGGAGTGCCATTGGACCGCCTCGAGGCCCGTTTCCCCGATCCTGTTTGCATTTCCACTTCATCGCGTGGGCCGCCGCCATCCCCAACGACCTTGAAATGACTGGGCCGCAGTCAATCATTGGAGAAAAAAGCACGGGAGGACCCTATGCCGGAGCTGCACGACATCACTGGTGACCGGTAGCGACAAGAAAACGCGATCTGTGCCCAGCTCCAGTGGCTGCTTTGGAAGCAGGCACGATTAGGTAAGTTTTTCTCCAAGCTCGCCATCAATGTTAGTGGCGGCGGGAATGGGTCCATTGTGGCGGGGCCAAAGGGGACCAGGCCGCCAAGCCTGGATGGCGGCGCGCCAGGGGACCGTGATGGGCCGTTGATCTCCGAGTTGGGTTTTGAGGTAGAGTGAAGGTGACGCGGCGCTGGAATGTTTTTCTGAATCCGAGACGAAGCTAACGAATTAATGATCGGCGCCCCGGAGAGGAGCAAGACTCCTCTCCGAGGCTTGAGCTTCTGGGAGCGTCACCTCCCATGGGCCCTTCTGAAAATCCTACAAGTCTTTCCCCAAATCAAGAGCGAACGCAAGGTGAGCGGCGGAAGCGTCCCCGACGCCAGCCGCGGACGCGGCGGTGTCTGCTGAAGGGGTGCAAGAAGCGCTACCGCCCTGGACGAGCGAGGCAGCGCTATTGCAGCCCGGAATGTGGGGAGGCGGCTCGAGCGTGGAGGCGCTGGAAGGCTCAGCAGCGCTATCGGGCCACGGCGGCGGGCCACGCGAAGCGCAACGGGCAAAGCCGGCGCTACCGGGAGCGGGTGCGGAGCCGGAAGCCGGCGGAGAAACAAGCCGTTGCGGAGGTTGCGAGGGTCATCCCTCAAGAATTTTTTCTCATGCTCCTGTGACCGCCCAGGCTGCTACGTGGAGTTCGATCGAACCCGGCGATCACCGCTACAACGCTTCTGTTCGCCGGAGTGTCGACATGCGCTGACGCGCGTCCGGGAGCGGGAGCGGCGCTGGGGGAAGAGATGGGCAGAGTTTCCACCGTGCGTTGCGCTCCGCGGCCTACCCGCCAGGGCCGCCGTGGTAAGGCGCAGGGGTGGAGCCAGGAGATAAGGGTGAAATATTGACCTGCTCCCCGGCCTCCGATTAGGTTCAGGCTGTCCACCCAGAGGAAGAGGGGACGAGGAAGTGGTCCGTAGTTTTCTTCGTTCTCTCTTCTTCAACTTGTGCGGGAGCGGTCATGCTGCGTTGGGTTGCAGATGGTTCGCTGGAACTAAGATTGAGCGAGATCGGCGAACACTACGGGCGTTATCGGTTGCACCTGCCGGAGGCGGAACGGGCCATGGCCCGGTCTCTCGAGCGCTACGGTCAATTGTCGCCGGTGGTGGTCTGTCAGCGTGAAGATCGCTATGAGCTGATCGACGGTTTCAAACGGCTGGGTGCGGCCCGCACCCTCGCCCGCCTCTCCCATCTTTCCGCCCGCCTGATGGAGGCGGACGAGCGCACGGCCAAGGCGGCCATCTACGGGCTGAATCGCGCCGGGGGGCGGACGCGCGAGCTGGAAGAAGCTTGGATTATCCAGGCGCTGGTTGGCGACGATGGCCTGAGTCAGGTGGAGGTCGCCGAACTGTTGGGGCGCCACAAGAGTTGGGTATGCCGCCGGCTGGCCCTGATCGAACGCTTGGGAAGCGAAGCTCGTGAGGAACTGCGCGTGGGGCTGCTCTCGCCCACCGCGGCGCGCCAGATGGTGCGGTTGCCGGAGGGCAACCAAGCGGAAGTGCTGGCCGTGATCCGGCGGGAAGCGCTCTCGGCCGCTGAGTTAACCGGGGTGGTTGACCTGTTGCTGCAATCTCCCGGTCGCGAGCAGCAGGCGTACGTGCTGGCGCAGCCCCGGGAGGCTTTGGCGCAGGCGAAAGGCTTTCTGCCTTCGACACGCGATCCTCGCCTCAGCGATGCCGGCAACCAAGTGGGAAAACGGCTGGGCGTCTTGCTGGACCTGCTCGGCCGCATGGAGGTATGGCTGGCGCACCGGGGCCGCACGGGACTCACTCCGGAAGACCGCGTGGTCTTGTCCCCGCGCTTCCAGAGGCTGGCGCGAGAGGCCGGATCGGTCGCCGCCTTGAGCCAGGATCTGGTGAGCGAATTGGAGCGGCCATGAAGGAAGTAATCCGCAACGAAGTGATTCGCTTGTGGTATGGAGGCGCTTCCCGTCACCGCATTGCTCGCCAACTGGGAATCAACCGCAAGACGGTAGCGCGGATGCTGGC
>JASHPE010000181.1 GCA_030038235.1 Terriglobia bacterium | reverse complement strand
ATCGCGGCAAGATCCGCTCGGTGAAGACGGCGGGCGGTCACCATCGCATTCCGCGCACTGAAGTCGATCGTGTACTCTTCGCGGCGGGCGCGAAGGCGGAGAAGAAGGCGAAGCCGAGTTCACGAGCCGGGCATGCGGCGTCGCTTTCCGGCCTCGAACACCTGATCAGCGGCCGGAACCAACTTGTAGGCACGATTACCGCCCTGGAGGTAGTCGGACTGCTTGCGCGAGTCGCTCTCGATATTGGAGGGCAGCAGGTGACCGCGATCATTACGCGCGACGCCTGCCGCGATCTCCACCTGAAGGTCGGCGATACGGCGGCCGCGCTCATCAAGGCCACCGAGGTGATGATCCTACGGCCCGTGCCCAAGTGACCGGAGATTCGGTTCAGGCGTTTGTCGAAAAAATCATGCGATCTGTCATTCTGAGGAGCCGAAGGCGACGAAGAATGGCGTAAGCGCTTAGGAACCGGAGAACCAGATTATTCGTCGCCTTCGGCTCCTCAGAATGACAGATGGCGAAGTGGTTCAACAAGCTGTCAGGTTACGGATGAAGGAAGCTGTCGACCGCGTGAACGAACAGATCAGGCTGATCGACGAAGGTCATGTGCCCGCTCTTCGGCAGGATGACCAGCTTTGAGCCCGCAATCTTCTGGTGCATTTCTTCGGAGAGCGAAGGGTCGCATTCGTCGTGATCGCCGACCACGATCAGCGTGGGCGTCTTGATGCCCGGCAAGCGATCCGCGTATTCCACCGACTTCAGATTTCCATCAATCACGAACTCGCCGTCTGAGCCCCACATCTCGCGGTAAAGGTCCCAGGACGTGACCCCGGCTGCGATGGGGTCGTAGTTGGGGTCGGGATTCTTCTGGTACAGGTAGGGGAAGTAGCCGTCGCCCCACGCCGCGATCATGTAATCGTTTGGGTAGCGATTCTTCTCGTAATCATGGCCATGGCCGAAGAGCCCCGCCTGCTCCTGGCTCTCGATGCGCTGCCGCAGCTCGGGCGACATCTTTTCTTTCATGCGCACGAAGACCTCGTTCATTTCCCGCGTGCTGGGAAACGTACTGCACAGGATCAGGTGGGTCAGATTGCGCTGATACTTCAGCGCGTACGCCTGCGCCAGCACTCCACCGTAAGAGTGGCCGAGCAGCGCGATGCGCCCGAGCTTCAGCGCCTGGCGCACGTCTTCCACATCCTCCACCATGTTCTCCACGGTGTACCCGCTCGGGTCCGCCAGCTTCTGCGATCGTCCGGAGCCGCGCTCGTCGATGAAGATCACGCGATTGTGGCGGGCAAGCGGCAGCAGGTACGGCAGAAAGTAATCGTGCGAAGCGCCTGGGCCGCCATGGACGATTAGGAGCGGAGCGCCGTGGCCGAGCGCCGTGTAATAGATCATCACGCCGTGCGCGTCGACGAAGCCTTCCTCGATGGGATAAACAGCAAGACCACCGGCGCCCGCTGCGGGAGACTTCGGCGAAACTGCGGGCTTCGACTGCGAGAATGCGCACGTCGGAAGCAAAGCGGCGAGGAGCAGGGCGCTCGCGAATGTCGTCGAACACCGCCGCCACGCGGCACGGATGTGGGCTATTGTTGGCCTATGCATAAGGTTCTCCTTGAGTCGCTCGAATCTTAGGCGGGAGGCGCAGGGAAGTCAACGATTCGACTTGCTGTAGCGCCGGTGTCCTCACCGGCGACTCTTGAGATCGAGCGCCGGTGGGGACACCGGCGCTACAGCAAGCTGACCCACTACAAGCTTTCCCGTGCACCTTGACATTCGCTCACGTTCTATATCATATTCTAAATACCAGCCCAATAAAGCGACAAGCGACACGTGAACGAACCGCCCCCCGGGCCCGCTCGGTTGCCGCTGTTTCGAGGTGCGAGTATGCCTTTGCGACTCACCTCCGTCGCTCCCAGGTCTCTGGCCGCACGCCGACCAACGCTCTCAAATCCACGGGACCGCGCAGCCGCCGCGGCAAAGCTCGTGTTTGCCTGCTCTGGAGCGAGATTGCTACCAGCTGCTGGCGAACGGCGATCCGGACTGGAATCAAGAGCCTTGGAAGAGTATGAAAGGCGACGAATGGAAGAAATGGTCAAGGCCGAAGGATCGGCCGTGGGGGGCAGGCAGTTGACAGTCAACATGTCCAAGGCAAGGAGCCGGACATGGGGCTGAGACCTTGAAGATAGGCTGCGAATTGAAGTGAAGCGATGCGAAGCCCTTGGCAACCACCCGCACTTTCTGATAATCCTAATTATCTGGGCCTGCGCCTCGGAAGTTTCCGGCGGCGCGGGCTGACCGGACGCTACCAAACAGATCAGCCAAGGATTTTCCGGGCCTCGCGGTTGATTTCCCAACCTGATCCAAGGTCCCCTGAACGATCGGTGTTTCACTGCGCAGGCGGTCTGGTCCAAGGCACGCGGTATGCGTGGCCGCTAATCTCGCGTCTCAAGGATGAATCCTCATGATTGAAGTCGAGCGATTGACCAAGCGCTACGGACCCACCCGCGCCGTGACGGACGTCAGCTTTCGTGTGGAGAAGGGCGAGGTGCTCGGCTTTCTGGGGCCGAACGGCGCCGGCAAGACCACCACCATGAGGGTGATTACCGGTTATATTCCGCCCACCGAAGGCACGGTGCGCGTGGCCGGGTTCGACGTGGTCGACCAACCCCTCGAGGTCAAGCGGCGTATCGGATATCTTCCCGAAACGCCGCCTCTCTACCCGGATATGGTCGTCTCGGAGTATCTGGCGTTCGTGGGCCGGATCAAGGGAGTGCCGCGCGCGGACCTGAAGAATCGCATCAACGAAGTCAGCGAAAAGTGCGCCATCGCCGACGTTCGCGAGAAGCAGACCGGCCACCTCTCCAAGGGATACCGCCAGCGAGTGGGCTTGGCCCAGGCCATGATCCACAATCCGGAGGTCCTGGTGCTCGACGAGCCCACTGCCGGGCTTGATCCCAAGCAGATCATCGAGACGCGCGAGCTTATCAAAGGCCTGGCGGGCCAGCACACGGTGGTGCTGAGCACGCACATTCTGCCCGAGGTCTCGAAGACCTGCGAGCGCGTGGTGGTGATCAGCGGCGGCAAAGTCGTGGCCGTCGGCAAACCCGACGAACTCACGCGGCGCCTGCAAGGTTTCGAGACGGTGCTGCTGATGGCCGAGGGCCCGAGCGGCGAGATCAAAGAGCGCCTCGAGCGCGTGGGCGGGGTGAGTCTGGTGGAGCAGCACGAAACGTCTGACGGGCGCGCCACGTTTGAGATTCACGCTGCGAAAGAGCAGGATGTCCGCGCCGAGCTTGCCCGCGCAGTGGTGGAGTCGCAATGGAAGCTGCTCGAACTGCGCAGCAGCGGCATGAGCCTGGAAGATATCTTCTTGAAGCTCACCACGGAAGATTTGACGGAACAGAAATCAGAAGACACAAGTCAGAAGTCAGAAAACGGCTCAAGCCAGACTTGATTGCAAAACCGAAGGGCGGAAGAAATGAACCATGATTCTCCGCCGGACCTGAAAGACCGGACTCGCGATTACGCTCTGCGCATCATTCGGCTTTATGGGGCGCTGCCGAAGCGCGTTGAATCCCAGGTGATCGGCAAACAGATGTTGCGCTCGGGAACTGCGGTCGGAGCGAACTATCGCGAGGGCGTGCGCGCGCGATCGAAAATTGAGTACGCGGCCAAACTGAATCTGGTTTTGATGGAACTGGGAGAAACGCTGTATTGGCTGGAATTGCTTGAACATGCGGAGATCGTGCCGGGCGTGCGGCTGGCGCCGCTGAAGGTGGAAACGGGATCTGCGCAATTTTGGTCACCTTGATTCAAGCGGGCCCGGCGCCTCGCGACGACCGAGGGAACATAAGCTTTACGATGGTCTCGCTTCTGATTTCTGACTTCTGATTTCTGGTTTGAGGTGTCTATGCGAAACATCATGGCCATAGCCGGGAAGGAATTGCGGGCGTATTTTCACTCGCCCATCGCCTATCTCGTGCTCGCCATCTACTCGATTCTCTGCGGATTTTTCTTCTACAGCATCACCGCCACATTCGTGATCGAGTCCTTTCGCCTGCAAATGGGCGGGGGCGGAATGCCGCCGATCAATCTCAACGAGATGATCATCCGGCAGCTTTTTCAGGGCATTCTGACCGTCATCATGGCATTGGGCCTGCTGCCGGTGATCACCATGCGGCTTTACGCGGAAGAGAAGCGGACCGGCACCATGGAGTTGCTGCTGACTTCGCCGCTCACCGATCTCCAGATCATCATCGGCAAGTTGCTTGGCGCCATGGGCCTCTACATGGTCATCGTCCTGCTCACATTTCTCGACATCGGCCTGCTGTTCCTGTACGGTAACCCGGAGCCCAAGCCGCTGATCGCCAATGCCATCGGTTACATCCTGTTCGGCGGCGCTCTGCTCTCGCTCGGCATGTGGCTTTCGTCGTTCACGAAGAACCAGATCATCGCATTTGTCGTGGCGTTTGCGTTCTTCCTGCTTCTGTATGTTCTCGACTGGGTTTCGAGCTTTTCGTCGACGGCCGTGGGCAAGGTGGTGTCTTACCTGGCGCTCCCCACGCATTTCGAGAACTTCACCAAGGGCGTTATTGATTCGAGTGACCTGATCTACTTTTTGTCCGTCATCGTGATTGGAATGTTCCTCACCGCGCGTTCGGTTGAGGCGATGAAGGGGAGGCCGTAATGGAGGAAACGCAAAAGGCCCCGAGCGCAACCGCACAGCGAATCGCGCGCGGAACCAATCTGGTGGTCTACACCCTGATCGGCCTGGCCATCGTGGTGCTGATCAACTGGTTTGGCACGCAGCATGTGAAGCGCTGGGACCTCACCAAGAACCAGAATTTCAGCCTCTCGCCGCAGAGCGTCAAGCTCGTCAAGGGCCTCAATCAGGATGTAACCATTTACGTCTTCGACCTGAACCAGCGCTTCCAGCAGGAAGGCGACATTCTGAACCTTTATCCCGAAGCCTCCCACCGCGTCAGCGTACGTTACGTCGATCCCAATCGCGATCCGGCCTTGGCGAAGGAATTCGGCGTTCGCAGCTATGGCACGATCGTAGTCGCGGCGGGCGAGAAACATTTTGAAGCTCAGAGCAACGACGAACAAGGCATTACGAATGCTCTGATTCGGGTGCTGAAAGGCCAGAGCGTGGTCTACTTCATACAAGGCCACGGCGAGCACGACCCGTCCGGCACCGAGCCCGACGGTTATTCCGATCTCAAAAAGGCGCTTGAAAACGAAAATGACAAGGTTGAACCGCTGACCCTGCTTCAAACCATGGCGATTCCGGACGATGCCACGGCGGTGGTGATTGCCGGGCCGCAGCACGATTATCTTCCGCAGGAGGTGGATGTACTTCAAAAATACCTCTCCGGCGGCGGGCGGGTGATGTTGTTTGTCGATCCCGGTGTGGAGCTGCCGGACCTGGCCAAGCTCACCAGCGACGACAATTTCACACTGCAGAACGATCTCGTCATCGATCAGAATCCCGTGGCCCAGATCTTCGGTACAAGGCCGGAGATGCCGCTGATCACAAAGTACGGCACAAGCTCCATCACCGAGCCTCTGCGCGGCACGGCCACGCTATTCCCGCTGGCGCGGTCCTTCGAAGTCAGCAAGAATTACAAACCCGGCGTTACCGTGGATTCGCTGTGCGACACCAGCCCGGAGAGCTTCGGCGTTGCGAACTTCAACTCGAGCATGCATGAGATCCGGTTTCGTCCCGGGACTGACCTGAAGGGGCCATTGACGGTGGCCGTGTCGGCCGATGTCAGCTCTCCGACCGAAGGCAAGGCTGACGCGCGCCTGGTGGCCTTTGGCAGCTCGCGCCTGGCCGCCAACAGTGTGCTCAATTTTCAGGGCAATCGCGACCTCGTGCTGAATGCCATGGACTGGCTGACGGCGAACGAGAGCATGATGTCGGTCCGCGCGAAGCCGCCGGACTCGCAGCACCTCAACTTGACCGCGCAGCAGATGAACTCGGTCCTCATGCGGCTGATCGCCGTGCCCGTGGTGATCATCGGCGCCGGGATCCTGGTATGGTGGGGGCGGCGGCAATGAAGGGTCTCTGGAAAACGCTGATTGCTTTCCTGGTGCTGGGCGCGCTGTGGGCAGGGTTCAATTACTACAACAAGCGCAAGATTAAAGAATCTGCAGCCGAAGTTTCCAAGCCGAAACAAGTGATCCTGCCGGTGAAGGCCGACCAGGTAGAGAAGTTCACCATCACGCCGCGCGATGCCGAAGCTTTCACGGCGGCTCGCAACGGCTCGAACTGGGAAATCACCCAACCGCGCGCGGTCCCCGCCGATCAGAAGGAAGTTTCCTCGTACGTCGACAGCCTGGTGGGCGCGTCGGTCGACACGGTGATCGACGAGCATCCGGCCAACCTCAAGGACTACGGGCTCGATCCGCCCGCGACCACCGTCGACGTCGCAACCGACGCCAAGCCGGCGAACTTCACGCTTCGCATCGGCGACGCCGTGCCGACCGGAGATGCAGTCTACGCGCAGGTAGGAGGAACTTCGCGCATCATCACGCTGCAGGGCTATGGAAAGTCGCCGCTTCAGAAGACGCTCTTCGACCTTCGAGATCGCCGGGCTATGACACTGGAGCAGGACCAGATCCAGCGCCTCGAGGTGACGTCCAGCAAGGGCTCCTACACGCTGACCAAGAATCCGGATGGTTACTGGGACCTGGTGCTGCCGCCAGCGGTACGAGCCGACAATTTCTCCGTGGACAATCTGCTCTCAGCGTTTCAGGGTCTTCCCATGGTCAGCATCCTCAAAGAGGACAAGACAAACGTCGGGTCCTATGGATTCAGCAGCCCTACCCTGACCGTGAAAGTAACGAGCCCGGCGGGAACGCAGTCCCTCGTGGTCGGCAAGAAGGACGGGAATCAATACGATGCTATGAATTCGGGGCTCGACCCGGTCTTCACTCTCGGCTCCGACTTCGTAACGCGCTTCCAGATCGACCCCGCCACGCTGCGGGACAAAACCTACTTCTCGTTCTCGAACTTTGACGCCAAGACCGTGGAAGTTACCACACTCAAGGACCATCGCGTCTTTGAGCAGAAGGATTTCAAGTGGAAGCAGACCGCGCCCGGTGCGAAGGACGAAACCACCGAGAAGATGGAGGACCTGCTGAACGCCCTCACGTCGATTCGTGCGGTTTCCTTCCCCAAAGCGACGGCGGGCAGCTCCGCGTCCTTTGGCCTGAATAAGCCCGCATACACATTTAAGGTGGTTTTTGGCGAGAAGAACGCCACCCAGATCGTGAACATCGGCGTGATGAATGGCCACTATTACGCAGCCCGCAGTACCGACGCGTTGCCGGGCGAAGTCTCCAAGGACGTCATCGATTCGGTCGAAAAAGCTCTGGGCGCGCTATAACCTGGAAGGTGGCCAGTCGCCGGCGCCCTTTGCTAACGATTCCAAATGCCAGACGTATACATTCTTAGCGCCGTTCGCACGCCGATCGGCAAGTATGGCGGTAGCCTCGCTGACTGGTCCGCCCCTGATCTTGGCGTGGCGGCAGCTCGCGCCGCTCTGGGCCGCGCCGGCGTCGAGCCCGGCGAAGTGAACGAGGTCATCTTCGGGCACGCGCGCCAGGCCGGCAATGGCCCCAATCCCGCGCGGCAGATCGCCGTGCGCGCGGGAGTCCCCGTCGAGGTCCCGGCCTATACGGTCAATCAGGCCTGCGCCTCCGGCCTCAAAGCCATCGCCCTCGGTTACGACCAGATCGCGTTGGGACGCGCGCAGGTGGTGCTCGCGGGCGGTACCGAGGCGATGAGCCGCGTGCCTTACTTGCTCGAGAGTGCCCGTTGGGGCGCGCGGTTGGGCCATCGGCAGGTGGTGGACGGCATGTATCAGGACGGATTCCTCTGTCCGCTCTCGCACATGGTGATGGGCGAGACGGCCGAGCTGCTCGCCGGTCAGTACAAAATCTCGCGCGAGGAGCAGGACGCTTACGCGCTCGAAAGCCAGCGCCGCGCCGCGCAGGCCATTACGAGCGGACGGTTCCGCGACGAGATCGTTCCCGTAACGATCAAGGAGAAGAAGGGTGAGCGCGCCTTCGACACCGACGAGCATCCGCGCGCCGAGACCACGCCGGAGTCGCTCGCGAAACTGGCGCCGGTCTTCTCGAAGACCGGCTCGATCACGGCCGGAAACGCCTCCGGCATCACGGATGGCGCCGCTGCGCTGGCGCTGGCATCAGAGGAATGGCTGAATCGCGCGCGCCGTGCCGGCGGGTCGCCGGAGCCTCTCGGGCGCATCGTGGACTACGTCATTACAGGCGTCGATCCTAAAGTGATGGGCATCGGCCCGGTCCCGGCTCTGCGCAAACTCTTCGACCGCAACCGCCGGCCGCTCTCCGATTACGATCTCGTGGAGCTGAACGAAGCTTTCGCGGCGCAGGTGCTGGCCTGCGATCGCGAACTCGGCTTCGACCGCGCAAAGCTGAACGTGAATGGCGGCGCCATCGCGCTGGGACATCCCATCGGCTGCAGCGGCGCGCGCATCGCCGTCACGCTGCTGCACGAGATGAAGAAGCGCGGAAGCAAGCGCGCCATCGCGACGCTGTGCGTCTCAGGCGGATTGGGAATGGCGATGGAGATCGAGGCGGCGTGACAGCGGCTGGGAATGAGGGTCGCCATCGATTCGTTCTGCTCTAGTCTAGCCTAGAGGTACAGCAATAGCTCATTGACCACCTTCTGCACTCCGTCATACGGATTACCGTCGCCCTCGTAATCCACCGAGTAGATTCCCCTGAACCCCGCCTTTTGCGCGATCTGGACGCATCGCTGGAAATTGAACGCCGTCTCGCTGCCGGCCGCATCGAGCTTCAAGCCCGTGGCGTGGCAAAGGGTGTGCGCGCAAGCAAAGAGCGTGGGCAGGACGCGCGTGCGCGCTGCCTCGTCCGTGAAGTTGCCGAAGTCCGGCAACGCGCCGATGAACGGACCACCCACGCCGCGGCCGATGCTCGCCGGTGAGTCCGGAATCGACGAATCGGCGCCCGCCCGATTCTCAATGAGAACGACGATGGATTTGCCGCGGCCGTAAGCCGCGAGCCGCCGGAAAGAATCGAAGGTGATTTGGAGATTGCCCGGATCGACCGCGCCGGGATCGCAGCTCACGGATCGCGCGCCAAGTTGCCGGGCGACATCGATCCATTTCTTTGCGCCGGCGATGGCGGCTTCGCGGGCGCCGGCGGACGGGTCCGAGAGGCCCGCGCCCGATTCAAGCTCCCGAATATCCGCGGCAATGTTGATTACGCGCGAATGGGCCCGGAGCACGCTCGATTTGAGCTCCAACAGGTACGCCGGTTCCACTGAAGCCAAGTGCAGCGCGGTGAATTCCAGGTTGTGGACTTTATAGCGGTCCGCGACCATTTCAGGAAAATCGAGCAGCGCCAGCTTCCCGGTGGATGCGGGCGCCGCGGCGTCGCGGGTTGCAGGAAAAGAGTTGTGGAAGCTCAAACTCGAGACGCCCACGCGATCGAGCTTACCCGGACCCCGTGCAGAATGCGGCGCGGCGCGGCGACGCCTGGTCTGCGCGCGCGCCATCTCATCCACGCAAGCCATCCCCGCGGGGAGCAACCAAGAAGCCAGGAGTTCGCGTCTCGTCATTTGCCCGGTTCATCATCTTAACACCGGGCCGCGGCGGCCTTGCGTTCGGGCTCCGCGCGCCGAATAATGTCTCTCGCACGAGGGCAGCCGAACAAAGCGCGGCTTTCCCCTATGGACACGCAACCCGACTTGAAGACTCTCGCCAGGCAGATCTTCCTGCGCACGCTCGACGCGATCGACGTGCGTTGCGTGATGCTGAGTCGTCTCAGGAGAGACCATGACGGAGGCGAGTCCCGGTTGATGTTTCCCGGTCGGGACAAAGGGCCGCAGCATTCAGTTTCGCTGGAGCGTCCGCCCGTGGTGATCGCGGTTGGCAAGGCCGCCGCCACCATGGCGCAGGCCATGAGCGAAATCCTCGAGGGAAATGTCCGATCCGGTCTCGTGGTTGCGCCCGGCATTCCCGAGCATCGTCTGCCCGATTTCCGCTACCTTGCGGGCGGTCATCCGTATCCGACGGAGGGAAGTCTCCAGGGCGCGCGCGCCGCGCTCGAACTCGTCTCCGGACTCGATGCCGAAGACCGGGTCATCTTCCTGATCTCGGGCGGTGGCTCCGCGATCTTCGAGCAGCCTCTCGACCCTGCCGTGACGCTCCACGATCTTGTGGAGTTCAACAAGCTGCTGGTCACCGGCGGGCTGCCGATCGAGCAGATCAACGTGCTGCGCAAGCACGTCTCCGCGGTGAAGGGCGGAAGGCTGGCCGTGCGCGCGCATCCCGCGCTGCAACTCACCATCTTCATCTCGGACGTGCCCGAAGGTCTCGATTCGATGGTGGCTTCCGGCCCGACGTTCCCGGATACCTCGACCGTGGCGGAATGCTACTCCCTGGCCGAATCGGCGGGTCTTATCGCGAAGCTCCCGGCAGGGATCGGGCGTCGCTTCGAGCAACGCACACTCCATGAAACGCCGAAGCCGGGCGACGCCCGCTTCTCCCGATCGCTTTACTGCCGCCTGCTCTCCAATCGCGATGCCGTGGAAGCCGCGCGCATCGCCGCTGAAGACGCGGGATTCACGGCAGCGATCTATCAAGGTGAATGGGACATCGACTTTCGCGAGGCGGCGCGGGCGCAATCGGCGGCGCTCGACGAACTCGCGTCGCGGCACCGGGGACATCCGGTTTGCCTGGTCGCCGGCGGCGAGGTGATCAGTCCTGTCACAGGAAGCGGCGCCGGCGGACGCAATCAGGCGTTCGCGCTCTACGCGGCCCAACTGATCGCCGGACGCAATCGCACCGTGTTGAGCGCGGGCACGGACGGCCGCGACGGCAACAGCCCGGCGAGCGGCGCCGTAGCCGACGGCACAACCATCGAGCGCGCGAAGCGTCTCGGCCTCGATCGCGAGTGCGCGCTCGCCGCAAGCGACGCATATACCTTCTTCAAAACCGTTGGCGACGCTTTGGAGACGGGCTACACCGGCAACAACGTGCGCGACGTGCGCGTGTGGTTGGCGTCATGATCGCAGCGAGCGATTCCGAGGCGCGCGTGCGCGCGCGAATTCGCCGGCTGCGACGCTCCGAGTTGCCCGCGGACACGGAGCAATTGGCGCGCTTCCTGATCGGCAAGACCGTGGTCCGCGAGACGCCGCACGGACGCATCAGCGGGCGCATTGTCGAAACCGAGGCCTACATCGTGGGCGACGCGGCGGCGCACGCCTTCATCGGGCTCACGCGGCGGAACCGGTCGCTCTTTCTCAAGCGCGGCCACGCGTACGTTTACTTCGCCTACGGATCGTGCTACCTGCTCAACGTGTCGAGTGAAGTGCGCGGCGTCGGCGCCGGCGTGCTGCTGCGCGCGCTCGAGCCGCTGGATGGCATCGCGCTGATCGCGCGCAATCGCGGCGTGACGCGACTGCACGATCTCGCGCGCGGTCCCGGACGCCTCGCCGAAGCGTTGGACGTGGACCTGAAGCAGGACGGTCTCGACCTGTGCGCGCCCGGAGAACTGTGGCTGGGAACGGCGACTCGGGAGACGGGGGCGATCGGCGCCAGCCTGCGCATCGGCATCACGCGCGACGCGCATCGCGAGTTGCGGTTCTACGAGCGCGGCAATCCGTTCGTCAGCGGACCGCGATCGCTGAGCCCGTGAGTCGAGCAGATGATGAGATCGATATTCGAATCTGATAATTTTACTTGACAATTACTTGCTGGTCTTCTATACCTGTTTTGGGGCTGGGAGGGCGATTTACCGGCAGGCGCTTCGAACGCGCCTGACATCGGAGGATTGTCCTATGCCTCTACGCCGATCCCTTCGCCGCACGCCGGCTTTCCTGAGCGCCCATCGCGCCAACGCTCAAAAGTCCACCGGACCTCGCACTGCGCTCGGTAAACAGCGCTCCGCCGCCAATCTCCTCCGCACCCGGCCCGGCCTGCGGTACGCAGCCTTGCCCGATCACACGGATCAGAGGCTGTCGGACGCGGTATCAGGCCTGGTTTGGGCGATGAGGGGGGTGGCGGAACGCGATCTGCGCCGGCTGCCGCGGAAGGCCCGCCGGCTGCCGGGAGGCTGGCCCATGAGTCCGCAGATTTCTGAGATCATGTTTGCCCGGCCGCCGGTTCCAGTTCTAGGCTACTGTACACAGCCTACTCAGCGGCGAACGGCCCGAACACCGCAACCGGACCGGCGCTGCCAAAGCCGGAATGCCGTTCAGGGTCCAGGCGATAGCGCGATTTCTTCGAAAAGGGCGGAAATAGCGCCCCCCAGGTTCACAAGTTCTGAGTTTTTCGATTATTGCATCTCATTGATTCCGGGCGACCTTCGTGACGTTCTAGCCTACTTAGCTAAATCTACAGTCGAAAAAACGCGTAATAACGCCCCCGCTCTAACATCCACGACCGAAAGTGCCCCCTGTTTAGAATCAACAACATTCCGGCTTTGTGTCGGAGGCGGAGAACGGGAATGTTCTTTGAAATCAGTGAAACGGGTGTTCAAGGCGAACAATGTTTACAAAAAGTCCCAAACGGGAATGTCGATTGGAATCAGCGAGATGCCATTAATTCGAGAAATGTGGAAATGTGAAATAACACGCGCTCGCGGAACGGGAATGTCGTTTGTAATCAAGGACATGTCGATTCGGCGCCGGGATTCAAAAGGGTCGTATTACTCAGGAGTAACTGGTGCGCCGACGATGCGTAAGAGCGATGTGCGGCGCCAATCGGGGTCAACAATAGACAGCTCACAGTTGCTGGAGCTCGACCGACCGGGCAAGCCCGGAAACGTAATGCGCGCACTCGATGATTTCCTCTGTTTTTGGCGGCGCCGTATTCATGGTCACGCCCCTTTCCCCAGCCCTGACCCGCGACCCACAGCTTCAACTTGGCTTATAATAACCGCCTGTCCGAGAATGGAGGACCCATCATGACCCCAATCCGTCCGCGTTTGTCGTTGACTCTGGCGATGTTCGCCGCTTTGACGCTGGCTACCCTAAGCTGGGCGCAGGTGGCGCCGTCGCACCAGGAGAATGCCGGCGAATCGCAGGATCACGGCGTGCAGACCGCCAACATGGACAAGACGTGTAAGCCCTGCCAGGACTTCTATCACTACGCCAACGGCGAGTGGCTGAAGAACAATCCCGTACCCGCCGCGTATCCCTCCTGGAACAGCTTCAGCGCGCTCCAGCAGCGGAATCAGGAGCACTTGAAGGAAATCCTGGAGAAGGCCGAGGCCAGCACCGCTGCGCCCGGGTCCAACGACCAGAAAATCGGCGACTTCTATTTCAGTTGTATGAACGAGCCCGAGGTCAACGCCGAAGGGGTGAAGCCGCTCGACGCCGAGTTCCAGAAGATCGAGGCGGTGGACGGCATCCCGGCGCTCGAGAGCGAGATCGCGCACCTGCAGAGCATCGGCGTGAACGCGCTGTTCCGCTTCAGTTCCACACAGGACGCGAAAGACAGCTCCCAGGTGATCGGCGGCGCCGACCAGGGCGGATTGGGCATGCCGGACCGCGACTATTACCTGGAAACCGGCAAGAAGGAAGTGGACGATAAGAACGCCAAGATTCGCGTTCAGTATGTGGACCACTTGATCAAGATGTTCAAACTGCTCGGCGACGAAGACGCCCAGGCGTCAGGCGATGCGCAGGTGGTGATGGACATCGAGACCAGGCTCGCGCAGGCGTCACTCACGCGCGTGGAGCGTCGCGACCCCGAGAAGCTGTATCACAAGATGGATCGAAGCGAGCTGAAGACGCTGACGCCGGATTTCCCCTGGGACAGCTACCTCCAAGACCTCGGTTATCCCAATGTCGAAACGGTGGACGTCGCGGTTCCCAAGTTTTTCCAGGCTATGAACGACGATTTGAAGTCTCTCCCGATCGGCGCCTGGAAGATCTACCTGCGCTGGCACCTTGTGGACGCCTACGCGGCCGAGCTTTCGCAGCCCTTCGTGGACGAGGATTTCAACTTCCACGGACGCACCCTGCAGGGCACCAAGGAGTTGCTGCCGCGCTGGAAGCGCTGCGTGCAGGCGACGGATCGGCAGCTCGGCGAGGCGCTGGGCCAGGACTACGTGAAGGAATACTTCCCGCCCGAAGCCAAGGCGCGCGCGCAGGAGATGGTGGCGAACCTCGTATCGGCGCTGCACGACGATCTGGAAACACTGCCCTGGATGAGCGAACCTACGCGCCAGCAGGCGCTGAAGAAGCTTTCGGCTTTCACGCGCAAGATCGGCTATCCCGACAAGTGGCGCGATTATTCCGCGTTCAACGTCGATCGCGGCCCCTACGCGCTGAATTCCCTGCGCGGCCGCGAATTCATGTTCAATTACCAGATGAAGAAGATCGGCAAACCGGTCGACCGCAACGAGTGGGGCATGTCGCCGCCCACCGTCAACGCCTATTACAATCCGGAGCGCAACGAAATCGTCTTCCCGGCCGGCATTCTGCAGCCGCCATTCTTCGATCCCAAGGCCGACGACGCCTCCAACTACGGCGGCATGGGTGCAGTGATCGGCCATGAGATGACGCACGGCTTCGATGACGAGGGGCGCAAGTTCGACGCCGACGGCAATCTGCGCGATTGGTGGACTCCGGAGGACGCCAAGAACTTCGAGGAGCGCGCCGAATGCGTTCAGAAGCAATTCGACAGCTACTCGGTGGAAGGCGACCTGCATGAAAACGGGAAGCTCGTGCTCGGCGAAAGCATCGCCGATCTCGGCGGCCTCACCATCGCGTACAATGCGCTCCAGAAGGACCTGGAAGGCAAGCCGCAGCCGCTGATCGCGGGCTTCACGCCGGAGCAGCGATTCTTTTTGTCCTACGCGCAGATCTGGGCGGCGAACGATCGTCCGGAGTACGAGCGACTGATGGTTAACACCAATCCGCACGCGCTCGATCGCTTCCGCGCCATCGCGGCGCCGTCGAATATGCCGGCGTTCTACAAGGCATTCGACTGCCAGGAGGGCGACGCCATGGTGCGTCCGTCGGCGATTCGATGTCAGATCTGGTAGCGAGCGCGATCGGCGCGTTCAGGAGGTGCGATGAAACCGGAAAGTCGTGAGCCCGGCCTGACGGAAACCGCGCATCTGCTGCGCTTTCCTGAGAATGCCAGGCGTCTGCTGGCCGCCTTGCGTCGCGCCAAGCGGCGCCAGGGGAAGCCTGAGTCTGTCGCAAAACTGCGCCGCGAGATGGGACTCGTCAGATGAGCTTCGATGGGTAACGGGATGACGGGCAGCGTCGTGGTTATCACCGGAGCCACCTCCGGAATCGGGAAGGTGGCGGCGGAACGCTTGGCGGGCATGGGCGCGCGCCTGGTGGTGGTGGCGCGCGACCGTGCGCGCGGCGCCGCAACCCTCGACGGGCTGAGATCAATCAACGGCAGCGTCGAACATACGATCCACTATGCCGATCTCTCGCGTTTGGCCGAGATGAAGCGCGTGGCCGCGGAAATTGCTGCTGCCGAGCCGCGCATCGACGTGCTCATCAACAATGCGGGCGCGCTATTCGGCAGTCGCCATGTGACCGAAGACGGGCTAGAACTCACGTTCGCCACCAATCACCTGTCCTATTTCGTCATCAGCCTCGGCTTGCTCGATCGCTTGCGGGCGTCGGCGCCGTCGCGCGTGATTGGCACGTCTTCCGGCGCCCACCGGGCGGCTACCCTTGACTTCGACGACCTGCAATCGACAAGGGCCTATCAGGGCAGTATAGGGTCCGCGCTGCGCTACGGCGGGCCAGGCTTCAAGGTCTACGCGCTCTCGAAGCTCTGTAACATTCTCTTCACACGCGAACTCGCGCGCCGTCTCGAAGGTACCGGAGTGACCGTCAACTGCTTTCATCCCGGCTTCGTGGACACGCGGTTCGGAGATCAAAGCGGCGGCTTCATATCCTTCGGGATTCGCGCGGCCAAAGGGTTCGCGATATCGCCGGAAAAAGGCGCTGAGACGCTCGTGTATCTTGCGTCCTCGCCCGAGGTCGCCAACGTCACGGGCGAGTATTTCTACAAGTGCCGCCCGGCCACACCGAGCCGGCAAGCGCAGGACGACCGAGCGGCGCGTCGACTCTGGCAGGAGACCGAGAAGCTGGTCCACTGACCGGCATCCGGCGCCAACCAGCCCGCAGTTTATCGATCAGGTAGCCTGTTGACTTTCATTCCGAGATGCTATAGAAAAGGATGCAAGGGGGGCGGCGGATCATTTCGCCGTCGGGGGGTTGTCCTGCACTCAGAATCGTAGCATCACCATACTCGCAGACTGATTACGTTGATCCTCGAATCAGGGGGCGTGTAGTTTTCGCCACAGGAACGTCGAGCAGCAGCTTTCTTCGCTGAGGAATTTCTTATACCTAAACGCGACGAATAATTGCGCCTATAGCCAAGCAAGAAACCCGCTCGCAGGGTGACTAGCTTGGGGTGGGTTAGAGCGCTCTTGACTCCAACATGGAGAGCAATCATGAAAAGCTTAATGGGATCGTGCAGTGTACTCGCTTTGGCCGTTCTTGCGGTGCTGTGCGTACCCGCACTTTGTGCGGCTTCCGGCCCCAATCCGGTACCCAACATTACGCTGCCTCTGGCGCCTGCCGCCGTCGCGCCTGGCTCCGCGTCCTTCACGCTGACAGTTAATGGATCCGGTTTCGTCGCAGGGTCGATGATCTTCTGGAACGGCTCTCCGATGAAGACGACGTTTGTCAGCGCCGAGCAGGTTAGCGCCCCAGTCAATTCCGGCCTGATCAAGACGGCTGCTACGGTGTCGGTAACTGTCGTTAATCCTGCCCCGGGCGGCGGTGTTTCCAACGTGGCCTTTCTTCAAATAACGCAGCCGAGTACCGTGGCGGCCTTCAGCGGATCGAGCGACGCCACCGGATCGACTCCTCTTGCCGTGGTGGCGGCGGACTTCAGGGGAGACGGCAATCAGGACCTCGCCATGGCAAATGAGATGGATAACACTGTTTCCATTCTCCTCGGGAACGGCGATGGAACCTTTCAGCCGCAAGTTACCTATGCGACCGGTCTCGGTCCTGAGGGCATGGTGGTGGGCGATTTCAATGGAGACGGCAAGCTCGATCTCGCCGTCGACAACTATCTCGCCGACACCATATCCATATTGCTTGGCAATGGCGACGGGACTTTTCAGTCGCACGTGGACTATGCCACCGGACTTGAGCCCGTGGATGCGGCGACCGGCGACTTCAACGGTGACGGCGCCCTGGACCTCGCGGTCTCGAACCAGCTCGCGGATACCGTCTCGATCTTGCTGGGAAACGGGAACGGCACTTTCCAAACTCATGTGGACTACTATGTCGGCGGGCAGCC
>JASHPE010000180.1 GCA_030038235.1 Terriglobia bacterium | reverse complement strand
CGCTGTCATCCCGCCGAAACCGCCGGATACGCTACCACCCAGATGGCGCACTCCCTCAGTGGCGTCACGCCCGAGCCGCCGGGCGAGTTCACCCACGCCGTCTCGAAGACGCGTTTCTCGGTCGAGATCAGCGGCTCGAAGACCGACTGGAAGATGATCCAGCGCCTCAGCCGCGGCGGGTCCTCGGGCGAATACGTGCCGGCCTACGCCATCGGCTCCGGCGCGCATGCTGTCGGATACCTCATCGAGCTGGGCGGACATCTGTTCCAGTCGCCCATCTGTTTTTATGCCGGCCGCGGCTGGGACATGGCGCCTGGATACGAGGAGAATCGGCAGCCGGATTTCCTGCGTCCCATCACCGCGGATTGCTTGTTCTGCCACGTGGGCAAAGCCGAGCCGGTTGCGGATTCGCTGAACCGCTTCGAGGACCCGCCGATCACGGCGGAGGGCATCACTTGCGATCGATGTCATGGGCCGGCAGACGCCCATCTGCGAAATCCTGTTCCCGGCTCGATCATCAACCCTGCGAAGCTTCCGGTTCGTGCCCGCGACAGCGTTTGCGAGCAGTGTCACCTGAGCGGTGAGGCTCGCATCGCGAATCCCGGAAAGCGGATTAGCGATTTCCAGCCCGGCCAGAACTTGGAAGAGGTGTTTTCGGTCTACGTCTTCGCAGGCTCGCGCGATCCGTCGGCGCCCGGCGCGCTCAAGGTGATTAGCCAGGCTCAGCAACTCGCCTTGAGTACCTGCGCGCGGCGAAGCAACGGCAAGCTGTGGTGCGGGACGTGCCATGATCCGCACCGGCAGCCTACCGACGCCAAGGCCTGGTTTCGCGCGCGCTGTCTCTCCTGCCACGGCGACGCGCTGCTGCGCAAGCATCCCAAGCCCAACGACGATTGCATCGGATGCCACATGCCTCATCGGCCGGTTTCCGATGGCGGACACACCGTGTTCACCGATCACCGCATCGCGCGTCGCCCGCCGCCCGAGTCAGTCGCTGGGGTTATAGCGCCGGTGTCCCCGCCGGCGGCTGCAAGCGCCACCGAGAATCATTCGCTGGTGGCCTGGCATGAGCCCGCAAGCGCGCTCCAACAGCGCGATCTGGGGCTGGCCGAGGTCGAGGTCGGGGAACGCATCAAGGACGCCGTTCTCATTTCACACGGCGCCAAGCGGCTCAGCGACTGCTGGCCGGGTTTTCCGGAAGATCCGGCGCTGCTGACTGCGATCGGCCAGGTTTTGCTTGGAGTGGATGACCCGCAGGAGGCGGCCGAGGTCTTCGAACGGGCAATTCAGGCGGAGCCGGACAATGCCGCGAACTACCTTCACGCCGCGCTGGCTTGGAACGCCGCGCACGATCCGCAAAAGGCCATCGAGTATGTAGAGAAGTCGCTCCGGCTCGACTCGCTCGTGGAAGAGCCTTATCGCCTGCTTGCTACGCTGTACAGGGAAGAGAATCAGCCGGCAATGGTTCACATGAGCTATGAGCGATATCTCAGGGCGTTCCCCGAAAGCATCGAAGCCCAGCAGGACGTAAAGGATTCAGCAGTGCACTAGACGGGCGGGTGTGGCAATGCCAGACGGTTTCCAACACAGAGACACGGAGGCACAGAGAAAAATGGGAAGCGTCGGGAAGAGACACATCTTCATGTAATCCTTGTTGTCTTCTCGGTGTCTCCGCGCCTCTGTGTTTGATTTTCCATCCGCGCTACTGCGGCTTGGCCGATTCGCCGGGCGGCGCTGCGGCGCGCAGATGCTCGAAAGCTGCCATTTCCTTCTGAGCCTCAGCCGTCCGTCCCAAATCCCGATAGAGTTGGGCGAGCAAGAAGTGGACGTCGGGGTCGCCCGGAGCGGATTTCAGCGCCGGCTCGAGTGCGGCCAGCGCGTCAGGCTTGCGGCCGAGCTGCCGCAGGGCCTTTGCGAGGCCCAGCCGGGTCGGCACCTCGTCCGGATCGAGAGCGAGGGCTTTGCGGAACGCAGCCACTGCGGGTTCCAGTTGATCGTGCTTGCGATAGGCTTCGCCAATCTCGTACTCAGCTTCGGCGCTCGTGGGATCGACCTTCAGTTCTTCGTTCAGCTCATCGATCGCCTGATGCCAGGCGTTCGGATCGGGCGAATGCATCAGTGTCAGGATGGCGATCTGGAGGTGAGCGCCCTGCAAGCCGGGCGCGAGATGAAGCGCCTTGTGGTAGGCGTCGATCGCGCCCTGCCAGTTGCCGTCGGCGGCCGCGACCGAAGCCATCAGTTGATAAGTGCGAGGCGAGTTCGGCGCCACTTTCATCAGCTTCAAATTGACTTCTGAAGAGAGCCTCCCGTAAAGCTGGCCGGCGGTGTAGAGAACGTCCGGATCGTCAGGGTACGCCGCCAGCAGTTTCTGTGTAACCTCGTCCGCTTTCCTCTCGTCGCCCGCTTCGGCCGCGCAGCGTTCAAGGCTGAGGCCCAGGATGCGCCGCAGTTTAAGGTCGGGATTCGAGCCAAACTCGCGATCGAGTCCCGGCGCCGCGTTGGCGCAGTCTCCCGCCGCCGCCTGGGTGACCGGGAGAAATCCCTTCGCCGTTTCAATCGAAGGATCGCGCTTCAGCGCTTCTTGGAAAGCGTCGATGGCCTTGGGGAATTGATGATCCGCGTAGTAGGCGACGCCGAGGTTCGCTTCCACCTGCGCGGCATCGGGCAGGTTGGGATCGGATTTCAGCGCCGCCGCAAAGTGCGTCGCCGCCGCGGCAAAATCTCCGCGCTGAAACGCCTCCGAGCCTTGCTGAACTTCGGCTTGAGCTCCCGATGAGGATTGGCCGACTAAGGCGGTAGAGGCGCCGACGAATGAGATTAGCGGGAGTATAACGAAAATGAGCTTCATGAAGATAGCAATACCATCGACAGGTGAAGACTAACAAGTGGGGAAAAGGTACTGTCCTAACTCACAGGATGTTGTCGGAATGACAGGTTGGGGGTTTTTCAGCGCGCTCCTAAGTCAGACATAGGGGCGATGACGCCCCGAGACGCCTTGAATTCCACCTCCTGACTGCTCCTCAGCCCGTCGCGGCGAGATTTGCCTTGTGCGTCTCGACAAGGAGCGTCCTGCACTGCTCCTCTCGACAGACGCCCTCAACCGCTACGCGCTCGACGTTTGTGTCGTGCCGCTGACCACGGGCCGGCGTCCGAAATTCTCCCTCCGCGTTCAATTGAAGCCGGGGGAAGGCGGCCTCAAACGCAACTCTTGGGTCAAATGCGATCAGGTAACAACGGTGGAGCGGACGCTCTTAGTTTACCCACCGCTTGGCAGGCTCGGTGATGAGAGTCTCAGTCGGGTGGAGCAAGCCGTCAAGCTGGCGCTGCAGCTTCCCTAAGAAAACGACGAGCAAGAGCATCGCGCCCTTGCTCGTCACTAACCACTAACCACTAGCCACTGCTCCAATCAGAAGAGGACCTTCAAGCCGAGCTGAATGTTGCGTGGCGAAATGGCGCTGTTGACCTCGCCGAACGTACTATCCGTCACGCCCGTGTCGATGCCGTTGAACGACGGGTGATTGAAGAAGTTGAAGAATTCAGCCCGGAACTGGTAATGGATCCGGTCTCCCCAGATCGGGCCGTTCTTGATCAAGGCGAAGTCGAAATTATCGACCCCGGGACCCTCGATGGAGTTGTACGCGGTCGTGCCCACCAAACCGGTATTACCGGGTCCGATGTCCGTCGGCGGCTCATAGAAGCATGAAGTGTTGAAGAACTGCATGAAGGTACGGTTTCCGCGGTAGTTGCAGTTCGCCTTCACGTACGCCGGAAGCGTAGCGCCGATGTCGATGGAGCCGTTGCCGAGATAGTCCGATTCGGCATATACGGTGTCAGGAAAGCCGCTGAGGAAAGCCACGTCGCCCGAAACTTCCCATCCGCCCAGGGTTCTGCCCAGAAGCGAAGTATTGTTTCGGAAGGCGGGAATGTTGTAGATGTACGTGGCGGTCAGGTTGTGGGTCTGGTTGAACCCGCAGATCTGATGGTTGAACCGGGGATCGTAGGTGTCCGCCACCACCGTATAGATGCTGTCGGCCTCGTCGAAGCATTTCGAATAGGTGTAGGCCACGTTGAACTGCAGATTATTGGTGAAGCGCCGCTGAATGCTGACCTGCAGTGCGTTGTAATTGGAGGTGCCTTGCTGCGTATCCGTCATGGCGCCGCCGATGCCCGGGTAGGGCCTCAGCGCATCCTGGTTGATGCTGGCATTCGCCGGATTGTTAAACGTGCCGATGGCCGGCTCATTTAAGTCGGCGTTGATGATGTCGTGCGCGCTACGATTACCGACGTAGCCCACATCAACCAGCGTGTTGTTAAAGAATTCGTGCTGCACGCTCAAATTCCAGTTGTAGACTACCGGCGTCTTGTTCACGAGGTCCTGTCCGGTTTCCGGGATCGGAAGGTTGGGTGGTGTTGTAGGCGCCGAGCAGGCTGCCGTTCCCGGAAACGCATCGCCGGGGCAGTCGGCCCTTCCGTTAAACGTCTCGGTCGCCAACTGGAAGGGCGTGTTCCCCCCCATCAGCGTGACGTCGCTCAGGGTATTGTGATTGTAAAAGATTCCGGCGCCGCCCCGAACGGACGTTTTGCCGTCGCCCTTGGGGTCCCAGGCGAAACCGAGTCGAGGCTGCACGTCGTCCCACCGGCTCCTCAGAATTTGATTCGATAAACCCCGCTGCATGCCCAGATTTCGGAGCTCCTGGTTAACAGAGTCCAGGTTCGCAGCGGTCAGCTCCTGTCCCAGGACGGCGAAATGTCCCGCGGCGCTCTGGGGCAAGGCGTTGCAAGGTGTGGCGATTCCGTTGTAAGGGTTACCGCTCGTGATAAACCCTGTAGTGGGATTCACCACCTGCTCTACACCCGGTGTGTAGGAATAGAACTCCGGATCGAACATGGCGAAATTGCACCAGGTGCTCTGGTAGGGCTCAAAGTAGTCCCAGCGCATGCCGCCCTGGATCGTAAGGCGGGGCGTCACTTTCCAACTGTCCTGGCCGAACACGCCGATCTGGTGCGCGTACCACGGGGTATAATCGCGCCAGCCGAGCTCGGAATAATTGTCGAAATTGCCCATCAGTGCGTCCGCCAGCGGCGAGCCCGACGTATTGCTGCCCGAAGCGAAGAATTGAAACTGTCCGTTGAGGTTATTGCCCACGCCGCCGCCGGGGGAAACCCGCACCTGGTCGTGATCGTTCTCACCGTCGTGTTCGAACCAGAATCCGGCCTTGAGCGTGTGATTGCCGCGCACATTGGTCACCACGTCCTGGGCCGTGTAAACGTGGCCGGTGCTGCCCGAAGGATACGGCAGACCGCTGACGGTCTCGAACCCATTCATCTCAAGTGTTGGGATCTTGCCTGCGACGTCTTTGCTGGCATCGCCCAGGATATACGGAAAATCCACACCGAGCGACGTCCGATCAAGGCCATCGCCATTGGGGCCCCCCATCGGGACGTAGACGTGGACGATGTCCTCGGTCGACGTGACCGTAAAGTCGTTGAGCAGCGTCGGGCTGAAAGTGCTTGTGAAGTCGATGGTCGCTCCGCGGCTGGGGAAATGGTAGACCTGATCGAGCAGAGCCGAACCGCCTCCGCTTCCGGTTCCGGCGTTGCTCGGAATGTCGGCGTAATGGCGGAGGGTTACGGCCAGATGATTCTTGTCGTTGATGTTGTAATCGCCCTTCAGGTCATCCATCCGCGCATTCTGAGGCGTGTTGTAATTGTAAATCAGGTTCTCGCCGCCCTCATAAGGATCGATGGTGCTGAGGTTCGTCTTGGTGTTCGGCATGATATAGAAATGGTCGACCATGGCCGACCCATTGGGGCTCAGGAGGTTTGCCGGAATGGTGTTGTTGGGGAAAGGTTGACCGGCCACCAGACCGTCATATCCATTCAAGTAGCCCGGAACCTTGGGACAACTACTGGCAAAAGCCTGGCAATAGGGGGCCAGATCCCCCGCCCGATCCTCCACCGTCGGTACCGTGCCCACCTCAGTGTTGCCAGTAATCAAGCGTTGCCATTCCTCCGACCAGAAGAAATACAGCTTGTGCTTCTTCGGAATTACCGGGCCACCGATGGTGAACCCAAAGTCGTTGTACTGGAGCGTCGGGGTGGTTGGGGAGAAGAAGTACCGTGAGTCCATGTCGGAGTTCCTGACGAATTCATAGGCGTCGCCGTGATACTGATCGGTGCCCGATTTCATGTCCACTACCATCTGGCCGCCGGCGGCGCGCGAGTACTCCGGCATGTAGCCGGTGGTGACGATGTTCACTTCGCTGATGGCGTCCATACTCGGCATGCCGACGGTGGCGCCATTGGCGCGCGTGCGCGTGGAGGGAGCGCCGTCAATCAGCAGGTTGTTCGATTCGCCGGTGAGCCCGTTCACTTGCGTACACTGCGAGGCGAACAGGCTCATCGCATTGAAACTGTTAAACGAAAAACTCTGAACGACGCCCGGTTGCAGGCCGAGAAGGCTGACGAAGTTCCGGCCGTTCACGGGCAACTGCTCCATCTGCGTGGAATCCACGGTGCGCTCCACCTTGGTGTCGCTCACGTCCACGTTCACCGCCGAAGCTGTCACTTCCACCGTCTGCGACACCTGCCCTACTTGCAAGGCGCAGTTCACTTCGACGCTCGCGGCAGGGTCGAGGTGTACGTTGCGATTCAGACAGGCCTGGAACCCCTCCTTTTCGATGCGGACGTCGTAGTTACCCGACGGCAGATTAGGCACGGTATAAAACCCCGAGGCGTTCGCCGCCGTCTTCAGCGCCTCCTGGGTTCCGATGTTCGTTACGGTGATAGTGGCGCTGGGAATGACCGCGCCTGAGGAGTCAGTAATGATTCCGTTAATGGTTCCAGCTACCGAAGTTTGCGCGGAAGCGGGTCGAGCGGTGGGAAAGCAGAGCAGGAGCAGCAGCGATGGTACAGTAAAGCTCCAAACCACAAGCCTTTTCATCTGAGTCCTCCCGAGTGAGCGATCGGAAAATCCCCCTCCGACTGCTTTTCTTTGTTGTTATTAAACCCAAGACCCGGACAGAACATCCAATGCCCGCCCGGCTTGTGGCAACCGGTCAGGCGAAGTATCTACAGTTTTACACCCCCTACAATACCCGACCAGCATAATCCCGCGCATAACAGAAATCAAGTATTTTTTCTCTGTACGTCTAATGCGATCAGGTAACCTATTGAGATTAATCCCGCGGCAAATCGGTTGCACTCGATATGCATGGGCACCCGAAACCCGGCCCGCAAGGTGATGAGCCGCACACGGGATCCGGTATGACATTGGACTCAGCGGTTTAGGAAGCGGGTGAGTGGCCAAGGCCTTTAAATTCGGCCTCCTGGCCTGCGTAAAGCTCATTTTGGCGCAACCGTAGGCGGTTCAGCAGATTGGCCGTTGGCACCCTCCTGTTCCAGAGCCTCGATCTGACGCTGGCTCAGTTGGTCGGACGACCTTCGGAGCGCCTCGGACTGGGCAAGCGCCTCATCAGCCTTGGCAGAGTCCCCGACCTTGCGGTAGATCATGGCCAGCCGGTAGTGGACTTCGCCGTCGGAGTCGGTCGGGGCCAGGATGATCAGGTTCTTGATCGCCGCTTCAGATTGGCCCAGTTCCGCCTCGACTTTGGCCAAGTCGAGTCGTGCCCTGCGCTCGACGGCCGGATCGGCAAGAGCGCGCTCTAGGGGTCCGGCCGCTTGTTGCCATTGGTGCTGCTGAACGAAACAGTCGCCCAGTTCATAGGCAGCAACGGCGGAACCAGGGGATAACTCAAGGGCCTTCGACAACTCGACTTCAGCGCGCGCCCAGTCTCCGGATTGCCAGTAAACCGTCCCGAGCCCCACATGCAGGTCGGGCAATTCCGGCGCGAGGCGCAGGGCGGCTTCGTACTCATTCCGGGCGGCCGCCAGTTGCTGGCGATCCGAGTGGTAGCGGGCCAGAATCTCGTGAACCCGCGCTGAATCCGGGCTTGCTTCGGCGAGCTTATCGAAGCACTCGCCGGCGAGAGCGGAGTAAGACTTCACCAGCCAGTAGTAAGCCCACGGATCGTGCGCGGACTCTCGCAACAGCGCGCGACCGCCCTCCGACGCTGCCTCGTAGTCGCCCAGTCGGTATTCTGTCTCGATGAGCTTGGCGCGTTCGCTTTGAGTCAGTCGCGTTCGCGTTCGCAGGTCCCGCTGCAGCGCCGTCGAGCAACTCTCGGGCATCCAGTAACCTGGAATCTGCTCCTGGCGAGAGGGCGAGGGAGAGCATGCCGTAGCGGCGGAATCCAGTCGAGGCGGCGATTCCAGTCCGTTGCTCCCAATCCACGCGTTCCACAGCTTTCCCGCGGGCGATCCGGCAAGCCGCGGCGGCAGGCTCGCTTGTTCCTTCTTCACAGCGTCAGAGAGCGGAGCGGCCGGCGATGACTCCAACTCGCGAGCAAGCCCCTGCGGGTAGAGAGCCATCAATCGTCCAAATGTGTCCAAGGTGGCATTCCAGTTCGAGCGCAGTGCTTCGACCTCGGCCATCCCGAGCTGGGCCGGCAGGCAGTCGGGGTTCTGCAATAGCTCAGCCTTGAATTCCCGCTCGGCCGCGCGCGGATAGCCGAGCTGCAAAAGGGCCGCACCGAACGCCGCGTGCAGGCCGGGCCGATCGGACTTCGACGATCGCTGCATCACGGGAAAGAGCGCCTTGGCCGCGCCCCAGTAGTCTCCGCGATCCAAAGACTGCTCAGCCGAGAGCTGAAGCGCGAGGATTTGGTTCGGTTGCTGCTGGGTGAATTCGGCCGTGAGCTTGCCGGACAACTCTTCGTAGACGCTGCCCAATTTGAACCAGCCGTCGATCGTGCCCGGAGCCCGGCGCAGCTCGCGTCGGTACGCTTCCGCCGCCTCCTCGAGTTGACCGCTTCGTGCCAAGGCGTCGCCAAGTGCCAGCCCGGCGGTTCCGCTCGCGGGGTTCAGCGCAAGCGCTTCCTTGAGGGACCGGATAGCCTCCGGAAGCTGGTTGAGTTCAAGACAGTCGAGTCCGCGCACCAGCCACGCCTGAGCAGGTATCGAAGCCGCCGCCAGATGAGATCGGGTGCTCGAAGGGAAGTGCAACGGCTCGATCGCATCCAGCGATTCGGCATAGCGATGAAGCACGAACAATGCCGTCGCGAGATGGGTGCGTGCTTCGATCACCACCGGCGAGGGCGCGGATGAGCCGGCAGATGAGAGGAAGCTCCGGTAATCGCGCGCCGCCTCTTCGTAATTGCCGGATCGTTCTGCAGCCGCCGCAGCGGTGAGTTCTGCCGAACCCTGCGAGGGAGGCTGCTGGCCCGCGACCCCGGCTGTGACCACCAAGACCGTTACGGCCAGAATCAGCACCGCGCCTCGAGGCAGCGTCATGGTGTTCATTCTATCGCGCTCCGCGCGCGGGTCGCGATAGGGTTCATTTTGTCCATTTTTCCTTGACATCTCGGCTCAACGTATGATATAGACAATACTCAGATGTTTGACGGCCTGAGCCTCGCTCATTCCAATGGCTCCTCGCCACCCACGGGACACCGTCGTGACTGCCAAAGCCAACCAAACCCATTGAAGTTAACCCTCGTAGATTCAGCGATTTATGCCAAAAAACGGGACCGCCAAAGCCATGTTGTTTATCGCTTTTCTTTTGAGCAACTTAACCTCGAAAAATGGCCGTTTTTTAGCAAAAAGATAGTTGTCCACAGCGCTCCAAAGCCAGCAAACCCATTGCAAGTAACCTCAATATTTTCAGCGCGTTATCCTGGAAACGGCCTGCGCCAAACCCATTCGGGTTATCTCCTTTTGTTCCAGTGGGTTAAGCCTAACAAATGGGCTGTTTTTCGCAAAAAGATGGCCGCCCGTACGTCTGAAATTAGGACCTACCGATGAGGGCGCCGGCGCTACTCCGAGATGATCTCGATGCTAATCTGAAATTTCGCATCCATAGTCGAATGGGCTATTCACTCAAACCCGCCGCCCCGTACAGCCGTCGCAACTTCCTCCGGAATGCGGCCGGACTATGCTTCCTCGTGCCCATGTTCAGGAACCGTCTCTTCGGCCAGCCCGCGCTCGCACCGGCAGCTGCCGCGGGCCCCTGGTTTGCGGACATCGCCCGGCGCTCGGGTCTGGCTGCCTTCCGCGACACCTGCGGTTCGCCTGCAAAGGATTATCTGGTCGAGACGGTCGGCAGCGGCGTCGCGCTCTTTGACTACAATAATGACGGCCTGCTCGACGTCCTGCTTGTGAACGGCTCCACGCTGCAGATCCTGAAGGATTCGAGTCTCCCTCGGACTTCCAGTCGCCTGTTCCGCAACAACGGCGACGGGACGTTCACCGACGTAACCAAGGCCTCCGGGCTCGTCAATGAAGGCTGGGGCATGGGCGTGGCCGTCGGCGATTACGACAACGACGGGCATCGCGACGTTTTCATCAGCAACTACGGCCAGAATCGGCTGTTTCACAACAACGGCAACGGAACCTTCAGCGACATCACGCGCGAAGCGGGGCTCGCCGGGGGCAACTGGAGTACAGGTTGCGCCTGGGGCGATTACGATCGCGACGGCCGCCTGGACCTCTACGTCTCGCGCTACGTCGACTTCGACCCGGCCAACATCCCGGCGCCCGGCGCCTACAATTATTGCCTCTACCAGGGTGTGCCTGTGGCTTGCGGCCCGCGCGGCCTGCCCGGTCTCTCCGATTTGCTCTATCACAACGAAGGCGGCGGCAAGTTCCGCGAGGTTTCCGCCGACGCGGGCGTGCGCGACACCGATAAGGCCTACGGATTCACCGTCGTCTGGTGCGATTTCGACAATGACGGCTGGCTGGACGCTTTCGTGGCCAACGATTCGATGCCGAACTATCTCTGGCGCAACAAGCACAACGGCACTTTCGAGGAAATCGGCATGGAAGCGGGCTGCGCGGTGAGCGCCGACGGCCGGCCGCAGTCGTCCATGGGCGTCGCCGTGGACGATTACGACAACGACGGCTGGATGGATATGCTGGTCACTACGTTCTCCGAAGACTACAAGACGCTGTATCACAACACGCGCGGCCAGTTTGACGATGTGAGCTACGCGGCTGGCCTCGGTTCCACGACCTATTCCCAGCTCGGTTGGGGCGCAGGATTCGTCGATTTCGACAACGACGGCTGGCCGGACATCTTTGTCGCCAACGGCCACATCTATCCGCAAGCCGATAAGGGCAGCAATCACTATCTGCAGCACAACCAGTTGCTGCGGAACCTCCGCGACGGACGCTTCGAGCTGATCAGCGACGCCGAAAGCGGATTCACCGAGGCTTGGAGCAGCCGCGGTGCGGCGTGGGGCGACCTGAATAACGACGGCGCGGTCGGGATCGTCGTCAACAATATCGACCAGGCGCCCTTCTGCTATGTTTCTGCGCGGCGCACCGGCAATTGGGTTCGCGTGAAACTGACAGGCACGAAGAGCAATCGCGACGCCATCGGCGCGCGCGTCCGGGTGACCACGGGCAAGCTGACCCAGACCGCCGAGGTCCGCTCCGGAGAGAGCTACCTTTCCACCTGCGATTCGCGTCTTCACTTCGGCCTGGGCGACGCGGGCACGGTCGATAAGCTGGAAATCCGCTGGCCGAACGGCCAAAGCGAAAGCCGCGAGGGCCTTGCGTCGAACCGTGAGCACGCCTTTGTGGAGCACGCATGACCGATTGCCGATTGGCGATTGCCGATTGCCGATTCACCATTGCCGATTGCCGATTGCCCATTGACGATTATCTGTCACCGATTGGTCGCATCGACGAGCGGAGGCACCCCGTGGGAAATCACGGAAGCGTGGACTCGGCATCTTCCGGGGAATCGACAATCGTCGACCGAAAATCGGCAATTAGCAATCGGCAATCGCCAATCGGCAATCGGCAATTCGCCTTGATCGTTTTGGCATTCCTATTTGCTGCCGGCGGGTTCGCAGCCAATCGTCAATCGGCAATCGGCAATCGGCAATTTGCTGTCCTGGCGGCCGCGCCATTCCAGGTCTCTGCGGCTCCTCAGGCCTCTGGGATTCTTGAACCATCTGCGACCGCGCCGCCGGATCAGATGGTGGAAACGATCACTGCTGCGCGGCGCGAGATCGCCGCGAAGCCCTCGGATGCGGGCGGCTACTTGAAGCTCGGTCGCGCGCTGCGCATCGCGGGCGATACGGATGCGGCCACGAAGGCGCTCGATCGCGCTCTGGCGCTTGATTCGCGTCTCTCTGGCGCCTGGTATGAGAAGGGTCTGATGGCGATCGACAGCGGGACCCTCCCCGAGGCGACGAATCTTTTTCAGAAGGCCGTGGAATATGATGCCGGGAATGCGGCGGCGCACCTGGAATTGGCCTCGCTGCTGTTGCGGCGCGGTGATTGGACGGCGGCGCAGACGGAACTGCAGGCGGTACTTCGCAGCGATCCATCGAATGCCGGCGCCCACCAGGGCTTGGGACTCGTGTTGAACCAGCAGGGCAATCCCAAGGCGGCTGCCGAGGAGTTCCGCAAGGCGATCGATCTGCGGCCGTCGTTTGCGGAGGCGCAGGAGAGCCTGGGCGAAACGCTGGTCCAACTCGGCGACTGGGCCGGCGCGAGCGCCGCGCTCAAGAAGGCCCTGAGCGGGAACCTTGATGACAAGTCGATGGCCACTTACGCGCTGGCCTCAGCGCTGAAGCATCTCGGAGATGCCGCCGAGGCGGATGCCGAATACGCCAAGGCGCGCGACTTGATGCGCCGCCGCGTCATCGAGGATCGCGCGAAGGGCGATAACGATCGCGGCCTGCAACTGTGGTATAGCGGCGACCTGGCGGGCGCCGAAGCCGCGCTGCGGGGCGCCATCGCCGAGGATTCCGATTACGCCGAAGCCCACAACAATCTGGGCGGCGTTCTGTGGCAGCAGCACAAGACCGCCGACGCCCAGGATGAGTTCGCCGAGGCGGTGCGTCTCGATCCCGGCTTCGCCAAAGCGCACAATAATCTCGGCAACGTCCTCCTTAGTGGCGGCGATATCGACGGCGCCATCCGGGAATTGCGCGCCGCAGTCGCCGGTCAGCCCGGCTTCGCCTCGGCGCATCTGAATCTGGCGATTGCCTTGATGAAGAAGGGCCACAATCAGCAAGCCGAGGCCGAGATCGAGCGTACCCTGGGCCTTGACCCCGATATGGCCGAGGCGCACGTCGAAGAGGGCCTGCTGCTGGTGTCGGAAGCGAATCGGCTGACGCCTGCGGCTCGCAAGGAATTCGAGGCGGGGCTGCATTTGAATCCGGAGCTGCGCTTCGCGATTCCGGTTCCGGTGTATGAAGAACTGCTGCTGGGGAACTGATGTCCTCATTCAGGCGTACGGGCGGCCCTTGTGGCCGCCCAAGTGATTGCATGAGCGAGGATGCGCTGTATTTGGGCGGCCACAAGGGCCGCCCGTACGTCTGAAATTGGTGCTTGAATGACCAGTACTCTACCCTTACAGCCTCAAGAAGAAGCCGAACTGATCGCCGCGACTCGGCGGAAGAGCATTTCCACGGGCGCCCTGGTAAGGCAAGCCATTGACGAGATTCTTGCGAGGGCGACGGCCAGCCAGCGAGGCCCAAGAGGTCGGCGTATGGACTCTTGGCTAAGTATGGTCCTGGTCCGACCGAAGAAGATATCCACGAGAATCGTCGCGAGATGTTCCGAGGATTTGGCGAGGATGCTCCGTGATAGAGGCTGTCGCTGACATCGCCGGATTGCCTCGTCCAGTATCTCGGCCGTGTGGTAACTGCCGCACCGCAGGACCGTCAGGAGCGCACTCCCGCCAGTCTCGCCTTTTACGTCACCATCACGCGGATGCGTTCAATCTGATTGTCCGCGTAACCGTCCACCCGTCCTGCGGGGCGCTCGGAAGGCTGCTCGTTTCCGGCGGCGTCGACGGCTTTGCAGGCGAGTTCCACCAGGCCACGGTCGTTCAAGTCGAGCGGCGCCTGCCAGAGTCTCCACGAATACTTGCTGGCGGGCGCATCGAGCTTGGCCACGTGCCAGGTCTTGCCGCCATCGCCCGAAACTTCCACCGCCATCACTTTCTCGCCGTTCGACCACACGAGGCCGCGGGCATCCACGCGGCCCGTGCGCAAAACGGCTCCGACTGCGGGATAGATGAACACCGACTTCATCTGGATTCCCGGCAGGGGCAGCGTCTCCACCGTTCCACCGGCGGTCTTGCGCTGCGCCAGGTAGTCATTGGTCGCGGGCTTGAGCGGGGAATCCGCAACCGTGATGCGCTCCACCCACTTCACCGAGTCCATGCCGTAGTAGCCCGGAAACACGACGCGCCAGGGACCACCATGGTTCGGCGTCAGAGGCTGCTCGTTCATGCGTGTGACCAGCAGCGCATCCTGAAGCGCGCGGCTGCGGGGCACCGACCGCACGAATCCGTCGCGCCCCTCGAGGTGAAGGTAGCCGGCGCCCGGCCGGGTTCCGGCGAGCTTCAGGACGTCTTCGAGCGGCCAACCCTCCCAGAGCGCATTGCTGGCCAACTGGTAAGGCCCCGTGCCGTTGCCGGCGCATTCCATCACGGCGGCGAGGCGCTGGACGGGCAAGCGCGCGAGGTCAGCCATGGCCAGCGTCTGTGGCTTCTGGACTTCGCCCTCGATGTGCAGCGCCAGGCTGCTCAAATCCTTCGGAACCGCATTGTGATTGCGGACGTAAAACTCATCGATGGGAGTGTATTCGGCCTGCAATGACTCAAGGTTGTACTGCATGACGAGCGGATTCTGCGAGACGACAGCCGAGTCGGCATAGAGGCGGCGCGAGGCGAACAGGGCGCCGCTAATCAGAACGATGAATTCGCGTCTGCGCATTGTAGATTGATTCTAAACTGGAGCGAGGCTGCGTCCAAGCGGCGAGATTTATCGTTCGCCGCTGCAGCTTGTTGAATTAAGGTCCCGACCAGTCATTCTTTACGTCTTCGGTTGACTTTGCTATACAAAGTACTTGACAGCACCCGAATCCGAGGTATCCTATAGCGCGATGGCCCAGCCGCACCAATTTCGCTCGCACGTTCAATCTCACCCCGGGCCCGCGCCCGGCATCCACGAGCATGCCATCGAGAATCTGCGTTTCATCCGCGAGACCATGGAGCGCTCGGGCTCGTTCACGGCCGTGCCGGGCTGGGGCGGCGTGGCCATGGGAATCACGGCGGTGGCAACGGCGGTGCTAGCGGAACGCGCTACCACTCCGCGGACGTGGCTTGCCACCTGGGCCGGCGCGGCGGCGTTAGCGGTAGCCATCGGCCTGTGGACGATCTGGCGCAAGATCCACGCCGCCCGCCTCCCCATCCTTGGCGGACCGGCGCAGAAGTTCGCCGTCAGCCTGGCGCCGCCGATCCTGGCGGGCGGAGTGCTCACCATCGTCCTGTTTCAGGAAGGCTTGGTGCGGGCGCTGCCCGGTCTCTGGCTGATGTGCTATGGCGCCGGCGTGATTACGGGCGGCGCGTTCTCGGTGCGGGTGGTGCCCGTGATGGGCGCCTGCCTGATGGCTTGCGGTGCGGCGGCGCTCTTCGCTCCCGCGTCCTGGGGCGACGCTTTCATGGCGCTCGGTTTTGGCGGGTTGCAGATCGTCTTCGGAATCATCATCGCAAGGAGGTACGGTGGCTAGACAGAGCAATCTCGCGCGCAAACGCGAGCCGGATATCGTGACCGGGGCGGTGAGAAGTCAAGCAACGGGGGCGCATGGCGCGGCGCGGCGTCCCTTGGAATTCGATCGGCTGATCCACGAGCACATTCGCCTTGGCATTGTGAGCGCCCTGGCGGTGAATGAGTCGCTCAGCTTCAACGATCTCAAGAAACTGCTGGCAGCAACCGATGGAAACCTCAGTGTTCACGCGCGAAAGCTCGAGGAAGCAGGTTACGTGACCTGCAGCAAGTTCTTCGACAAGCGAGTTCCCAAGACGGAGTATCGTCTCACGGCGGCGGGTCGCAACGCGCTGGAGCGCTATCTCAACCACATGGAAGCGCTGATTCGCGCCATGCGCGAGCGCTAAAAAAATTTGGGTGTGTACTTTATGATACAAAGTAGTCTATTGAAATCTTTGGTAAGCCCCGCAGGAACCGGCCTTCACGTGGCGGTCATCATGGATGGCAGCGGACGATGGGCGGAGCGTCGCGGCTGGCCCCGCGCCGCCGGGCATCGCGCCGGCGAGCGGGCCGTGCGAAGCCTGGTGGAGGCGGCCGTCGAAGCCGGGATCGGCACCCTCACGCTCTTTGCCTTTTCGGGGGCCAACTGGCGCCGTCCTCCGGCGGAAGCGTCGCGCCTGATGGAGATCTTCCGCGACTTTTTCGAGAACTACGCTGCCCAGTGCCACAGCCGCGGCGTGCGTGTGAGCGTGATCGGCCGGCGCGGCCGCTTGCCGGGCGCGTTGCTCTCCGCCATCGAGCGCGCGGAACAGGCGACGGCGGACTGCACGAGGCTTCATCTGCGGCTAGCGATCGACTATTCGGCTCGTGACGCGCTCATCGACGCTGCCGCTCGCTTAGCCGCGTCTTCCGATCGTAGTCCCCAAGGCTTCGCTCAGGCGCTCGCCGAAGCCATCCACGAAGCCGCGCCCGCTCCCGACGTCGATCTGCTGATCCGCACGGGCGGCGAGCAGCGGTTAAGCGATTGCCTGCTCTGGGAAGGAGCATTCGCCGAGATCATCTTCAGCGATTGCTTGTGGCCCGACTTCGGCAAAGCGGAACTCGCCGCCGCACTCGCGGAATTCCATCGCCGCGAGCGGCGCTTCGGAGGGGCTTCCGAGGCCATCGCCGGATGACACTCGACCTGTTAGGAGGCTGCTCATGGCACCTATGACGAACAAGGCCAAAGTCGGACTGACGATCCTGAGCGTCGCGGCGCTGTTCGGCGTCCTTGGTGATGCGCTTCTGCGGCAGTTCCCATGGGGGCTGAATCTGCTTTTGTGGATGGGCTTGCTGCTGGCGGCATTGCTTTTGCTCTTGCCGATGCGTCGCGAGACGCTGGCCGGCGGGGGAGGCTGGCTGTTTGTGCCGCTGATCGTGTTTTCGGCCGCATTCGTGTGGCGCGACTCCCCGGTGTTGAAGGTGCTCAGCCTGCTTGCGATCCTGATCGCGCTTGCCCTTCTAATGTTGCGCGCGCAGGGCGGGCATGTGCGACCCTCCGGCGTGGTGGAGTATCTGGTCGGCGGCGCGTTGGCCGCGCTGAACGTCATCGCGGGCGTGCTGCACGTGGTGTTCATCTACATTCCATGGAGTGATGTCGTGACACGGCGGGCGTCCCGGCGACCGTTGGCCCTGGCGCGCGGCGTGGCCCTGGCTCTGCCCCTACTCCTGCTTTTTGGCGGCCTGCTGGTGTCGGGCGACGAAGTCTTTGCAGCCATGGTGCATCGCGTGCTCGTTCCTGACTTCTCGGTTGTGTTCAGATTGATCGTCCACTGCGCAACCGTGGCCTTCCTTGCATGGATAGTAGCCGGATACCTGCGCGGATTGCTGGTGGGCGAGGATTACGCCCGGCTGTCGCGCCTGAACCTTCCGGCTCCGCGCCTCGGCGCTACCGAAATCGGAGTCGTCCTCGGCCTGCTGGACGCGCTCTTTCTGCTCTTCGTCGTGGTCCAAGTTCATTATCTCTTCGGCGGCGCGCCACTGGTGGGAATCAAGCCCGGGCTGACCTATGCGGAATACGCGCGTCAGGGCTTCTTCGAGTTGGTGGCCGTGGCAGCGCTGGCCATGCCGGTACTCCTCGGCGCTCATTGGCTTCTTCGCAAGGAAACGCCTGCGGACGAACGAGGCTTTCGGCTACTGGCGCTGGTTCAGGTGCTGCTGCTCTTCGTCATCATGGCCTCGGCGATCGAGCGCATGGTGATTTACCAGCGTGAGTACGGCCAGACAGAGCTGCGGCTTTACACCAGCGCTTTTATGGGCTGGCTCGCCGTGGTGTTCGTGTGGTTCCTGCTGGCGGTCTTGCGCGGCCGTCGCCGGAACTTTGTGTTTGGCGCCATGCTGGCCGGATTCGCCGTGCTCGGGGCTTTGTACGTCCTGAACCCCGATGCCGCGATAGCGCGCGTGAACGTCGCACGCGCTGCTGCTGGACACGGCTTCGACTCGTCTTATGCCGCCTCGCTGAGCGCGGACGCGGTCCCGATCCTGGTGGCGGGGCTGCCGTCCCTCAACGCGAGCGATCGGTCCGATCTGGCGCGGAATCTTCTAAGCAACCGGCGTCTCTCAGGCGCTGCGGATTGGCGCAGTTGGAGCGTGTCGCGCAGAGAAGCACAGCGATGGATGAGCAAGTACCAACCGCGTCTGATGTCCCTTTCGGGCGGGGAGAAGACCGGCAACATGCCCGCTCGCGGACGGTGTCACTGATGATTCGGATCGACGTCGATTTGGGGGTTGCAGCGCCGTCACATCGGTCCGTAAGACGTTTCGTTGAATCTCTACCTCCGGGAGGTTTGAATGCCATCGAGGGACAAGGTCGCAACCATTCTTCTGTCGGTTCTAGCTCTAGCGGGCGGAATCTTCATGGGCTACGCGGACTCGCACAGCGACGATCCGGCGATCACCCTGATGATTCTGGCGGCATGCTCCTTCTTGCTCGGTTCGCTGGGATCGCGGCGACCGTGGTTGTGGCCACTGCTCGCCGGAATCTGGGTGCCCGTGCTGGATGCGGTTCTGCCGTGCCTGGGCCTTGCTCCGTGGGACACCGCCTCGCCGCCGACGCTTCCCTCGTTCCTGGGTGTTCTGGCCGTGGTTATGGCGGCTTGTTTTGCCGGCTCGTACGCAGGTGCATTGCTGGTCCGGGCCGCGCGCCGGGCTATGAGTCCTCATCACTCCTGACCCTTGATGAAACTGTGCAGTCAGGTGGCCCGCGCGGCGCAATCTGCAGCGCGGACGATTCGGAACGGGAGCTACACGGGATGGCGATTCTTCGCGGTGAAGATCAATCCCACAACCGTCATGAGGATGCCCCACCAAATTGCGGGATGCAGTTGCTCAAGGACCGTCCCTGTGGGATGCGAGAGATCGTAGATACCCTCAAAGAAGATCATCACCCCGTACAGAATCAAAATAATCCCGATGAAGAACCACACTGGCAGCATGCGATACTTTGCCGGTTCCCGATCCATGACGGCGGCTGCAACTCGCCGAGGCGGCTCACCGCCCGAGCGCGACAGGTTGGGGTCGGTCTTCATCCAAACCTCACCTACCAGAAAATGTACTGCAAGACCAGGAGGATGACAAACGCCACGGCCGCCCAGAAAATCGGGCGCTTGATCAGGGGAAGGTCACCCTCGCTCGGCAGTTCGGTCTCACCGTAGACGAGCCCTTGGAGAGACGCGGGCGGATGCGGCGTGGTCAGAAAGCTGACCACGAGGGTTATGGTGACGCAAATCAGCCAAGACCAGAGCGCGCGATACATGTTCTCCGCCATCGGCTTGGCGTCGGGAGAGAGCGCCCAAACTGCCAGCATCTTCGGGTTCAGCTTGACGGAAACAAACATGCCCACCGATCCTACGATCCCGGCCAGCAATCCCCAGAAGGCGCCGGCTGCGGTGATGCGCTTCCAGAGCATGCCGAGCAGCACGGTTCCGAACAACGGCGCGATGTAGAAGCTGAAGAGCGCTTGAATGTAGTCCATGATGCTGGCGAATTGCATCACGATATAGGCCGCACCGATACTGAGCACGATACCTACGATCGTGCAGACACGTCCCATGGTCACGTAATGTTTGTCCGGCGCGTCCTTGCGGATGAACGCGCGATACAGGTCATAGGTCCAGACCGTGGAGAACGCGCTGATGTTGCCCGCCATCCCCGACATGAACCCGGCAATCAGCGCCGTGATTCCGAGGCCGAGCAGACCCGGACCGCAGTAACGCGCCAGCATCAGCGGCAGAACCTCGTTATAGCTGTGCAGGCTGGGGTTCGAGCTGGCGATGCTTTGCGGGACCAGGTGGAAAGGCAGAATGGCGAGGCCAAGCAGGCCGGGCAGAATCACGATGAAGGGGACGGCCATCTTGAAGAACGATCCGAGCACCGGAGCCATTTTGGCGGCCCGGACGTCCTTGGAGGCGAGAACGCGCTGGACCACCAGGAAGTCCGTTGTCCAGTAACCCATGGCCAGCGTCATGCCCAGGCCGAACACAATCCCGGTCCAGTGAATACCCATGGGGTTGTCTTTGAAGTGGCCCAGCCCGCGCCACATGTGGGTGTAGTCCTGTCCGGGAAAGTTCTGGTGGATGCGCGCCACCAGACCCGACCAGCCGCCGGTCTCAATCAATCCCAGAATGGGGATCAGCAGCGCGCCGAACCAGATGAGGAAGAATTGGACCACTTCGTTGAAGATGGCCGAGAACAGCCCGCCCAACGAGACGTAGATGGCAACCGTGATCGACGCCACCCAGATGCTGAAGTTGAGATTCCAGCCGAGTAGCACCTTGAGCACCAGGGCCATGGCGAACATATCCACGCCGGCGCTGAGCAGCGTCATAACCGCGAAGCAGAGGGCGGCGAGTCCGCTGGAGGACTGGCCGAAGCGAAGTTGAAGGTATCCGGGAACGGAATGGGTCTTCGAGATGTAATAGAACGGCATCATCACTATGCCGAGAAAGAGCATGGCCGGGATAGCGCCCACCCAATACCAGTGCGCGGCCAGTATCCCGTACTGGTAAGCCGAGCCCGCCCAGCCCATCAACTCCAGCGCGCCCAGGTTGGCCGAGACGAAGCTCAGGCCCGCGACCCAGGCGGTCATTTCGCGGCCTGCAAGGAAAAAATCCTCGCCCCTCTTCGTGTAGCGCTTGAGATAAAACCCGATGCCGAGCACCATCGCGAAGTAAACGATGATGACCGCGAAATCGATGGTGTGCGGATTCATCATCCGGTTGCCGTCGAGCCACAGTCCCAAAGCGGGAATCATGCCGGCACACTCCAAGAGAAAAAGGTGGGGCGGGCGATTGAGATCTTACGTAAGACCGGCTTCGAGGCCTCTCGCGGTCCGCACCGTATCGTCATTCGCCACCAAAAATCAAGCTGCGCCAAACCTAATCGAACTGCTCCTCAGTGTCAAGAACCGTTTTCAGCTTCCGCTTGTGATTCGCAGCACTCGCGCCGGTCCGGGCTACCGGTTGTACTTCGGTGTGATTCCGCGAAGACGCCTCCATACCTCGTGGCAACGAACCATCGTGCCTCGATCGAGCCGGGCGCCTTCGCAGGCCTTCAGGTTCTCGGCAAGCTGTTCGGGTCGCGACGCGCCCAGGATCACCGAATCCACCTGCTCCTGTCCGAGAAGCCACTGCAGGGCCAGTTCCACGATCGTCTTTCCCGCGTCCGCCGCGATCGACCGCAGCTCGTCGACGGCCGCAAAGTAATCGTCATGCCAGTACCTGCCCAAGTAGAGTTGATTGGAGTCGAATCGGGTTCCGGCGATGGGTCCCTTTTCGCGCGAATGCTTGCCCGTCAGCAGGCCGCCGGCGAGCGGGTTGTAGACCGCTAGCGACACGCCGAATCGCCTGGCGAATGGCAGATACTCCTCTTCAATGCCGCGCGCCAGCAGGTTGTACATCGGCTGCGAAACGTAAGGCGGCCGGTAGCCTTGCTTTTGGGCGATGCAGAAGATCTCGGCCACTTGCCACGCCGCGTAATTCGAGATTGCCGGATAGCGGACCTTGCCGCCGCGCACGGCTTCGTCCATGGCTTCGAGCGTCTCCTCGATTGCGGTGTCGTAGTCCGGCCAGTGGAGGTAGTAAAGATCGAGGTAGTCGGTACCCAGACGTTTCAGGGTTGCTTCCAGAGCCTTGCCGATGGCCGCGCGTCCCAGGCCGGCGTCGTCCGGCGCCTCGCCCATGCGGTATCGCACCTTGGATGCGAGAACCACCTGCGAACGCCGAGCCCCCAGCGCCTGGCCCAACACCTCTTCGGCGCGGCCCAGGTTATACATGTTCGCGGTGTCGAAAAAGTTGATGCCCGCTTCCAGGCACTGATCCACCATGCGCGTTGAAGTGACTTGATCTGCCTGCTTCCCAAACGGCATGGTGCCGAACGAAGCGCGCGAGACTTTGAGGTCGGTGTGCCGCAGCGTGCGGTATTCCATGATTCAGGTTCTCCCGAGCGGAAAAGTGCAACACGACCTTAATGGAAAAGTTGCGCGTCACTTGTCAAAAAAATTTTACACGCATGTGACCTTGAGGCGGCATCTTTTCGAGTCCACTACGTCATCAATAGTAGTGGGAATGCAAGATGCTGAGATTGCTCCAACTCGCGCAAGAGCTCGATTGGCAGGTCATGGACCTGAACCACGCCGGCGAGCGCCAGGCTTCGGGCGCTGCGGACGAGGCGGTCGAGACGCGGCAGAAAACCGTGCTCGCCACCGCTGACAAGATCCAGCGCGAATTGCTTGCCTCCGTACGCTTCGATCCCTTGCGGCTGGTCGGCGTCGGCGGAGCCATCGGCGACACACTGGACTCCCTCGCTGAGCTCCTTCTGGCGCTCGACAAGATCCGGCAGGAGGCAAGTGGCGGCGTTGATAGCCTGCCCTCGACGGTCCGCTCGTTTCAGGGACTGCTCAAAGGGTTCTGCAACGACGGTGCGCCCATGGCTGCCTGACGCCGTCACGCGCTCGTCAGACCGCGGAGGAAGACCGCGGACTCGCGGATTTCCTCCAGGCCGTTCATCCCGTCTTCAATCGATACCCACCCGTCGAAGCCGGCTTCGCGCAACAGCTCAAATATCCGCGGATAGTCGTTCAGGCCGCGCCCGGTAACACCGTGCACCAGAATCGAGGCGTAGCCGGGGCCCTCCTCGGCTTCCCTTAGCTCCTCCAAGGTATGTCCGGGCTTCAAGAAGCGATCGCTCGCGTGCATCGTGACCACGCGGTGCTTCACCTGTTCGAGCAGTTGCAGCGGATCCTCACCCGCGACGACTGCATTCGAGGGGTCGAACTGCACCCCGAACCAGGGCGACCGGATACGCTCCACGATCTCCAGAAACACATCGCTCTTCTGTGCGAACTCAGGGTATTGCCAATATCCATCCTTGTAGTGATTCTCCATGGCGAGGACCACGCCGCGCGACTGGGCGTGGGGGAGCAACTCCTCGATGGCCTTCACAACGCGCTCGATGCCATCCTCGCGCCCGACCTCAGGCCGGCGCTGGCCGGAAAGCACGCGGCAGAAGCCGCCGCCCAAGCGTGCGGTCACGTCGATCATGCGGCGCTCGCGCTCGACCTCGTCGCGGCGCTGGGCCGCGTCAGGATGAGTGAAGTCCGGCGAGCAGCAGAGCATGGGCATGGTCATGCCATGCTTTTCGATGGCTTCGCGCACGCGATCCAGGTACGCATCGTCGAGGCTGGTGAAAAAGCCCGGATACATCTCGAGCCCGTCCACACCGAGGCCTGATGCCATCTCGATCCAGTCGAAGACACTCATGCTGCGGTCTACGCAGAGAGCATCCATGTAGCACTTGGGGAAGGCAGCGAGTTTCATGTGAAAAACCAGAAGTCAGAAGCGAGAGTCAGGAGTCAGAAGTCAGAAGCTCGCGCTCTTGGCTTTGCGAGACCGCACCGTTGGCGATACTCGGCGGCTTCTGACTCCTGACTTTTGACTTCTGGCCTCTTCTCATGCCGGCTTCAGCACCCCCTTGACGATCCCTCCCGACGCCATGCTGTCGAAGCACTCCCGCCAGCCTTCCAGCGGCTCCACACGGCCCACCAGCGGCAGCGGATCGAGACGGCCCGAGGCCAGCAGCCCGATTACGCGCTCCCAGATGCCGTAATTGTGGCTGAAGCTGCCGCGCAGCGTGACGGCTTTCTGCACCAGCGGATCGAGCGAGAAGTTCAGGGGATCGCGGCCCCATCCGACCTTGGTGATCTGCCCGCCCGGGCGCACTGCAGCGAGCGCGAGTTCGAGCACGGACGAGACGCCCGAGGCATCAATCACCGCATCCACGCCCAGACCATCTCCCTGATCGCGAATTCCCGCCAGTAGCTGGTCGCGTCCGCCGGAAAAAGTGCGGTCGGCGCCGAGGCGTTCGGCAAGTTCGAGCCGCGGGCGGTCGCGTTCCAAGCCGGCCACCGCCAGCCAACCGGCGCCGCTCAACCTGGCTAGCGCCATGCAGAGCAGCCCGATGGGCCCGGGGCCGAGCACCAGCACGCTGGCGCCGGGACGGATTTGCGTCTTGACGACGGTCGTGTTGTAGGCTACACAGCAGGGCTCGGTCAGCGCCGCGCGCTCGGCGGTCACCGAATCCGTCAGGTGATGGAGACACCGTGCCGGGACGCGGACGAACTCCGCCATGGCCCCGTCCACACCGTAGCCGAATCCAAGACGCTGCGGACAGAGGTTGTACTCGCCCGACCGGCAATAGGCGCACTCGCCGCAGATCCGCGCCGCCGTCTCCGACGCCACGCGGTCGCCTTCGCGGAATCCGCGGACGCCGGCGCCGAGCTGCGCCACCATGCCGCAGAACTCGTGTCCGAGGATGACCGGCACGTTCACCCGCCAACTGTGGGAATTATGGTACTGGTGGACCTCGCTGCCGCACACCCCGATCGCCTCGGTCTTGAGGATGACCTCGCCCGGGCCCGGAGGTGGGGGCTGAGGCACCTCACGCAACTCGACCCCGCCCTCCCGAAGCTCGTAATGAACCACTGCCGCCATGGACGCCATCGTGGTTGTCACGCCTCCCGAACCCTAAGCTGATCTCGCCCGCGCCTGATTTTCAATCTGATATCCCCAAAACGGCCTCTTTTTCCCCCATAGCCTGCCTGCGGGCGTATGGACCAAATTTGCACTCGGTCGGTACCCAGAGCTCGTTAGTCACACAAAATGAAGGAGTTTCCAGCTTTGCTCCCGCAGGGTCCGTTCGCAGGCCGAGATCCCAGACGCGCACCGCGGGGTCGGTTGAAGAACCCTGTGATCGCAGCGCTCGGTCTGCTCGCCGATTGTGACTTATCCGGCTCATTTTACTGGACTTTAGTCTTCCTTGCTGGGTTCGCTAGGTTCGCTCGCCTTGAGCTCGTGGCAGCCGTGGCCGATGGTCGCGCTTCCGCGCCCGGTGAATCCGTCTACTCATATCTAATATGCACATTCCGCATGATTTGTCAACTCCTATTTGCCCTTTCAAATGAGCATTTCATCCCTGAGTCAGGTGCGCCGGGTGGCTCCTATGGCATCACGCAGCCTAATTCAGACGTACGGGCGGCCCTTGTGGCCGCCCCATTTACTGGTGGTTGCGTTGGGAGGTGGTTAGGCGTATCCTGACGGTCGATTGAGAATCGAAAATCGAAATTCCGGACAATAACGGCAGCCAGATCAGATCGGTAGACTATGGCTCCGGGGACTCAGACAGCTTCGGCTACGATCCGAATACCGGCCGCATGACGCAGTACCAGTCCAATGTCGGATCGCAGTCGGTAGTCGGGAACCTGACCTGGAACGCCAACAGCACCTTGGAGCAGCTTGCAATCACGGACCCGTTTAACTCGGCGGACCAGCAGACGTGCAACTATACCTACGACGACCTGGGGCGCATCGCCAGCGTGAATTGCGGCTCCGCCTTCAGCCAGACGTTTAGCATGTGGGCTTTGGGCAATATCACCAAGACGGGTACGCTGAGCTTCGCGCCTTCGTATAACACCAGTACAAACCAGATCACCAGCGTCGGCGCGCAGAACTACACCTACGATGCCGACGGCAACCTGCTGAGCACGGGAACGGGGACAGGCACCAATACTTACACGTGGAATGGATTTGGAGGGATGACCGGCGACACGCCTTCCGGGGGTTCCACGGTCGGCGTGAGTTATGACGCCTTGGGCCGGGCGGCCATGACCAATATCAATGGCGCCTCGTTTACTGAATTTGTCTACGCGCCGGACGGGTCGAAGCTGGCGCTGATGAACGGCCAGACGTTGTTCCGGGCGCGAGTGCCGCTGCCGGGCGGCGGGTTGGCGGTCTACAGTTCCGGTCCGACGCTGCTGCACTACTGGCACCCGGACTGGCAGGGCACCATGCGTGTAGGCACCAATCCGTCGACTCCGACCTATTATTACAGCGGCGGCTACGCTCCGTACGGCGAGACCTATGCCGAGGGCGCGAATTCCTTTACGCCCGATTTTGCCAGCTTGATGGGCGACACTTCGAGCGAGCTTGATGACGCGATGTTCCGCGAGTACAACCCGACCGAGGGTCGGTGGATGAGCCCCGACCCGGCAGGGTTGGCGGCGGTGGATTTGACGAACCCGCAGTCCCTGAACCGCTACGCCTATGTGATGAATAATCCTACGACGCTGATCGATCCGAGCGGACTACATCCTTGCGTCGGCCCGCCGCCGTGTGTTTCCGCAAACCTCGACAATGAACCTCAATCGTCGAATTGGTATCCGGGCAACGATTTTCCTGGCAGCAATTCGATAATCGTCGGCTGGTATAACCAGTGGACCTTGTGGTTCGCCCCGACGTGGCCCACTGTCACTCAGCAGGGTCAGCTGACCAGCGTAGCTATCTATGGTTTTTCCCCGGGCGATGCCGGCGGATGGGTACCCAGCACGGCAGGCGGCGCAAACAGCGGGCCCTTCATTGGAGCCGCTCCAGCGCCTCCAGCGGCCGACAATCGCCCGAGCTGTTGGAGCGTTTTCTATAACGCTCTTGAAGGTGGGGACCCAACTGATCAAGCTGCATCGGAGGCTGGCAATGCGGTTTCTGAGGCTGCACAGCACTCCGCTGAAGTTTACATCGCAACTCGGGCACTCACCGTGCCGCTCAGGTCCGGGGTTGTTCGGGCGTTCGCAGGCATCGAAGGGGCCGCTAGCCTCGGGGCGGTAGCCATCCCGGCTGCGCTCGGAACCTATGAAGTGGCGAAAGCTGAGTATGTCTCGGCCAAGGCTAACATAACTGGTCAGTGTCAGAACAACTTCTGGTCCCTGTTGCCCAGAGTGTCGTTTCCATGGTGAATTGAGGATGAGACCAGACCTCAAGTACTCGCTGTTCGCATTCCTCGGCGGCGGGGCCGTGATGGTCCTCTTGGTCTGGTTGGGTCTGAAATTCCAGAGCGTCAACTGGATAAAATGGTTTGGCTTCGCGATCTGGACCGTTCTGGTCTTCGGGGCCGTCGCTTGGCAGTACGCAGATAGCATTGATAAAATCAGGCGTTGCTCTAGGTTCTTTTACGCACTGCTGGCTACCCACGCGGCGATTTCAATTCTCTATCTGCGGTCCGTTGCCAGCTTTCCGAAAGCTCTTTTCTTTTCATCACCCCTGGAAATCGCGCTGATTGCGTGCGTACTTGTTTTTCTCGGGGGCGCTCGGGCAGATCGAAGCCACGTGTCTGAAAAAACTGGACAGGAATAGTGGACAACTAACGTTTCCTTTAAGTCCCTGAACCGCTACGCCTATGTGATGAATAATCCTACGACGCTGATTGACCCAACCGGCTTGCAGGGTGAATCCAGCGGAACCTGCGGCCACGGTTTCCAAGTCCCGCAGGGCCAGAACCCTGCTGTTTGGTGCTACAACCACATGGGCATCGGGGAGGGAAGCTCTCCGGGTGCGTTCTTCACTAACACGGCGGACGAATTCGATCTGATGAGTGTCCCGGTTGTGGTGGACACTTGGGTTCCGCCGCAGCAGGTCGCGATCGACGGCACTCTGCCTGGAGGAAACATCGCGGTAGTTGACTACTACTTCGAGGGCTATTGGACGACCACACAAGTTGGTAACGCTTACACACTCCTCCAGCCGGGTAGCTTCTCAATCCCTGCTTCCTTCAGCCAAACGGTCCAAATGTTCGAGAATGTGGGCGTCGCTCCAAGCCCTCTGGACAATAAGCTGAACCCATTTCACGGAACAGACTTCAATCTCAGAGATTTCAGTCCCGTGTGCTCTGCCCACGTGACCCTCAATGTTAACAGCGGCCAGTCGCCCGGCCAGCCGACGACAGGGTCGATGCACTTCGATGCATTCAACCCGACCTACGATGTGCCGCTTTATCCGCTCTCGAGTGAGGGTGTACAGGCCACGGAATTGGCTCTACACGGTTTATTTGACGTTGCGCCTTACTTGCTGCACATTCCCGGGGCAAGTGGGTTGTGCCAATAGGGGGGATTGATCTTACGCGTGGACCTTTTTCGCCCGGCGCAGGCCCCGTGGGGGAAAGCTATGAGCAAGTTTCGAGAGTGCCGATACGGTTTCATCGCTCTGGGCATTGGCATTGCTGAGGTGACGCTCATCTGGGGCAGTCTTGGTGTCGTGTATGCGATGGGCATTTGGGGCAATGCCCCGAAATGGCTCGCAGATATTTTCGCGATCATGTACTTGGCGGGTGTGGCCGCGTTAGCTGTTGCCGCGTTGGGCCTGCGGAGGGATTCGTGGCGGGGTTGGGCTAGTCTGGCCCTGCTACTTGGTGCTCTCAACCTCGTCGTGTGCGGCATCCCTATCGCGGGCTTGAGGTAGTCATGCTGCGCGACGCGCGGGTTGCCTGTGTGGCTGCCGCCAATCCGCAGTCCCTTAACCGGCCGGGCCATCCAGAGTGGCCAGAGCCGCACTTCGAGGTGATTCCTAAGAACACGAAAGCTGCTCCATTCAGGGGCGCTGCTGTCGTCACCGATCTTAGCCTGACTATCGGCGAGGCCGCATGGCGTGAATTCTACGGATTCGCTCGGGGTGGGACAATAGTCCGCGGAGCTACCTGGCGAGAGGAACTTCGTTTGATTTGGCTCGCGGTCGTTGCGGGCGGCTTCACCGAGTTTGTCTACCGGAATTCTCGGGGCAAGGCCATCGGTTCGGCGACCAAGCTCTTAGTAAACGGCAAGGAGCTGGTAATTCGCAATGGGCGTCGAGCCGAAGGGTTGCTGCAACGGCAAAGAGTGGAGAGCATCACCTACGAGCCTTACGCCTAGAGAGCGGGCGAAGCAGCGCTAGCCGGCTTGGGCCGGCTGGCGCACAGCAGCAGCTGTGCGGCTTGCTCCTTGACCCGGTCCATGCCCTTAACCAGCCTTGTGCCAATCCCGCGAGCGGCGGTGCTTCGCACCGGGAGTAGGGGGTGACACGTCACCCCTTGCAGGTTGCTGTATGTAAACCGGGGTTTACATACGTTAACATCAAAAAAACAAAGGGCTTGCGCGTTTCAGGTTTACATATGTAAACCTGAGGTTGCTCAATGGCAACTTGTTGAAAACACAAGAGCACAGCAGCTAAAGAGAAAAATCCCTCCGCACCACAGCCCGCGAGATCCAACCTGACTTGAACTCAGTTCCCCCCATTCTCCAAGTTAGCGGTAGGCTTCCTTACGATGGCGGACGGAGTGAATGCGGAGGGTGTCGCCGGTCTGAGAGAGGAACAACCGGTAGTCGCCGGCGCGCAGGCGGAGCTTGCCGGCGTATTCTCCCTGCAACTGCTTGAGATCCCCTTGGCCCGTGCGGGCGAAGCGGAGGACGGCGTCAAAGAGGCGCCGGGCGGTGGGCTTATCGAGGCGGCGGATGTCAGCGCG
>JASHPE010000179.1 GCA_030038235.1 Terriglobia bacterium | reverse complement strand
TTCGTCAGGCTGTCGTAGACGTCGCTTGTGCCCGGCGCGCGCAGTTGCTCGTCCGGACCCCATCCGCCGGTAGCAAAGCTCTGCTCCGTGAGCATCGCGAAGGCGTTTTGAGCGGCGCGCAGATGCTTCTCGCTTCCCGCCACCATGTAGGCCATCATGGCCGAGCTCAGCGAGTTCACATAGCTGTAGGCATGCCTGCCGGCGAACACGTTCTGGTTGCGCGACAGCGGATCGAACCAGGTCTCATCGTCGAGATACTGGAGTCCCAAGTCGTAATACCGCCGGCCCGCGCCACGTTTGTAGGCTAGAAACAGGTTCTCCGGCATGGTGTAGGACTCGTCCCAGTTCCACGAAACGTCTTTCGGATCTTTGTCCGTGCGCCAGGGACGATCGTGCTCGATCGCATGTCCGGGCAGGTGCGGCAGCGCCGTGTTCGTCGTCAGCTCCAGAATCGTCAGCGCCTGTGGATCTCTCACGTAGGTGTGCGAATCGAGCAGCCCCAGTAGCAGCTTGTCGTAGGTGTAGGCCGGAAAGCGGTTCTTCACGTAGAAATCCGCGCTGATGGTCTGGGCATACAGCCGGTTCAGGCGCAGCACCTTCTGGCGCGTCGCCTCGTCGCCGGTGATCGCATAGGCGCGCGCCAGCGCCGACACCCATTGCCCAAAGGGGCACGCGGGCGCGAATCCGTCGTCGAAGTCTTTGCGATAATCGTAATTGGGATCGTAGTTGTACCACCCGCCGAGGTCCGCGCCTGGCGCCGGCATCCCGGACATCTGCCGGAACGGCTTCAGCAGACTGTCCTCGCTCAGCGCCATCAGCACCGCATGCGTGTTCATCAACTGCGACTCGTGCAGATCGCTGGTCATGAGGACGTCGCCGTAGCCAAACTCGGATAGCGGAGACGCCTCCGCGGTTGAATCACGCGGCGTCATCTGTGCCCGCAAGCCACGGCTGGCAACCGCGCAAACCGCCAGTGAACCAGTCTGAAGAAACCTTCGGCGTGAAATCTCCGCCATTCCCGTTCACCTCATATCCGCCTCGCCGCTACGCGCTCTGCTCAGACCGCCAACATACCGCTGACCGCCGCGGAAGGCAACCTGCGTAACATACGTAGGGGCGCCCACGAGGACCGGCCCTTACGTCTGAATCAGGCTAGCCTGCCAGCTATGCTAAAATTCTTAAGTCGGACTTTCAGGCGCACTCGCGTGCCGTTGTGACCTATGCCCAAAGTGGGAATGGTGAGTTTGGGCTGTCCCAAGAACCTCGTGGACAGCGAAGTGATGCTCGGGCAGCTTGCTGCGCGCGGCTGGGAACTGGTGTCGGGGCCCGAGGACGCGGACGTATTGATCGTCAACACCTGCAGCTTTATCGAGCCGGCCAAGCAGGAGTCGATCGATACGATTCTGGAGATGGCCGGGCACAAAAAGACGGGCCGGGCGCAACGCCTGGTGGTTGCAGGGTGTCTGGTGGAGCGCTACCGCGAGGAAATCCTCAAAGAGATTCCCGAGGTCGATTTTGTAATCGGCACCAACGAACTGGATCGTGTGTTGGAAGCGTGCGAACTGGGCGAGAACTCGGACGGCGAGTCGAATGGGGCGGGCAGCCGGGCGCGCACCTCGAGTCATCCCTTTGATCCTTACCTCTACACGGAATTCACGCCTCGCGTGCTCTCAACGCCGTCCTACTTCGCTTATCTGAAGATCGCCGAAGGCTGCGACCATCCGTGCAGCTTCTGCGTGATTCCGCAAATGCGGGGTAAGTTCCGCTCGCGCCGTTTCGAGTCGGTGGTGCGTGAGGCGCAGAATCTGGCCGGGCAGGGCGTGCGTGAACTGGTCCTTGTGGGGCAGGATACGACCAGTTACGGCGCGGACCTCGGACTTCGCGACGGTCTGGCGCTGCTCCTCGAGGAACTCGCCCGCATTCCGGAGCTAGTTTGGGTGCGATTTCTCTACTGCTACCCGAATCGCCTGACCGATCGCCTGATTCAAGCGGTCGCGAGCTCGCCCAAGATCGCGCGCTATTTCGACATTCCCCTGCAGCATGCGAGCCGCGAAGTGCTCAAGGGCATGCGAAGAGGGTCCGACGGCGCGCAGTTCCTGAAAATGATCGCGAAGATCCGGGCCGCGATTCCAGATGTGACGCTGCGCACCACCATGATCGTGGGATTCCCCGGTGAGACCGACCACGACTTCGGCTCGCTCTGCGATTTCGTGGAGCAGGGCGAGTTCGACCATCTCGGCGTCTTCACGTATTCGAATGAGGAGTCGAGCGCCGCCTTCGATCTTCCCGGCGCGGTGCCCAAGGGCGTCGCAGAACGGCGCCGTCGCAAGATTCTGAGCCTGCAGCGGCGAATCTCGCGGCGCAAGCTTCGCAGCCGTGCGGGTCAGCGCGTGCCCGTGTTGGTTGAGGGGCGGGCGGAAGAAACCGATTTGCTGTTTACGGGACGGCTTGAGTCGCAAGCGCCGGAAATCTACGGCCGCGTCCTGATCAACGATTTCGAAGGACCGTAGCCGGTTGGGGGCGAGTTCCGGTGGGCGCGCATCACTGAGACTGCGGATTACGACCTGATCGCGCGGCTGGAAGCGGGGCGGTTCGTCGAGCCGGCGCGCACGATGTCGCGGGCGGCGGTTCCGGCGCCCGGCGCGCCACGGCTGGTTCAGATTCAGCTTACCGCCTCGGCCGTTCCGGGCGTTCCGGCCGTTGCCGTTTTGTGACGTGGTGCTGCGGTGCGATGTCCGATCTGCCAGCGCGAGACCACGCGAGGAGGGAATCCCTGGCGGCCCTTCTGCAGCGAGCGCTGCCGCTTGATCGATCTCGACAACTGGTTAGCCGGGCGCTACCGGATTTCGTCAGCGGCGGCCAGCGAGAAGGAGCAGGCCGACCCTGACGAAGCGGCCGGAAGCGAGGTTGGGGAACACGACGTCACCGCAGGCGACTAAACGGCCGGGCTTGGGCGTGTGGATCGCCACTTGCGGCGGCC
>JASHPE010000178.1 GCA_030038235.1 Terriglobia bacterium | reverse complement strand
ACCAAATTTTGGGACAGTGCATCTCGCCCGCGCCGCCCTGGCTGAGGCGAGACGCCTCAGCGACAGCAGCCGGAGACGGAAGCGCTACGTCGCCGGGTGAGGGCCGCGCTACGTGGCCGGGGACGGCCCGGCCACGTTGCCCTATACTGCGTTTATACTAGTGGCGGCCAAATCAAAATTCAGGGTTATCCCGTATTCCAAGCGATATCTCCTTGCCAGACAATATCATCTTGCGTTGGGATGTCTTGGGTCGGCGAAGACAGGAACGAGGGCCACACACCGCTGCGACTGCAAAGTAGCGGGCGCCCAGCCGACGAAGAAACGCCCCGTCGGCCAGAAAGAGTCGGTGGTGTGCTAACTTCAGACGTACGGGCGGCCCTTGTGGCCGCCCAACTGATGGCACGCGCGAGTAATGCGCTGTAATCGGGCGGCCACAAGGGCCGCCCGTACGTCTGAGCGCGTTCGGCCATCGCTGCTCTTTTGACCTTCGCTCCTGCCTTGCCGCTCGAATCTTAAGCCAGGCGTCCATGCAGGACAAGGTCAAGCATCTCGCGTTCAGACTTCGCGCTTCCCGGCTCAAATCCACTCAAGTGCATCTGTGTCGCCTCGTCCGGTGTCTGCCGCCGGCTGGCCATGTGCCGCCATCTGCCCGGCTCACAAGCGAGCGTGATTCACATCACGGAGCCCTGTCGGCGGCGGGAGGCAGACTATTTACAGGTCACACTGCTTTGCTTGGACTCTGCAGGTTCGCGCTCGCGCGTTGGGTCAGGAAGCCAGAGGCAGGTTTCTGCCCATGAGGAGTGAACGGATCTTCGCCCCATGCTTGGCACCACCTGTTCTCGCCTTCCCGAAATTTAACTGATTCTGTATTATACTAGCGGGCTATTTGAAGATCCAAAGGAGGATTCTGATGAAACGGCTGTTCGAGTCTTTCTTTTTTGGTTCGTTGTGCTTTGCCGTGTTGTTATGCGGAGCCCGGTTGACGCCGGCGCAGGAGTTCCGCGCCACCCTCACGGGCCAAGTCACGGATCCCACGGGCGCTGTGATTGTCGGCGCGTCAGTCGTGGCCGTCAATAACGACACCCAGATCTCTTATGCAGGTACCACCAGTGCCAGTGGGGTGTATTACATACCTTACGTCCTGCCCGGGACCTACACCGTCACCGTAAAGGCGCAGAGTTTCAAGACGCAGGTGCAGGATAACGTTCACCTGCTGGCCAGCCAGTCTTACGGACTGAATTTCCAGATGGAAGTGGGCGCTACCAGCACCGAGGTGACCGTTAGCGGCGCGCCGCCAGCCATCGAGACCGTCACCGGCTCCGGCGGGACCATTCTGAGCGACCGCGAGATTGAAAGCGTGCCGCTCAACGGCCGGCAGATTTACATGCTGCTCGGCACGACGACGGGATCGCAGTTCTTGCAGACGCAGTTTGGAGCTTCCGGATACTCGGGAACCCGCGGCTGGGACGTCAGCAATAATTACAGTCTCGGCGGCGGCGTCCAGGGATACCAACTTTTTACGCTGAATGGCTCCAACATCACCGCCATGGGCGGGTACGGATTCGAAGGCGGCTGGTTTACCGCTCCTAACATCGACGCCATTTCGGAAGTGAACGTCATGGCCAACACCTACGACGCGCGTTATGGGCACACGCTCGGGGCAGTCGTCAACATGGTGAGCAAATCGGGCACCAATCAGTATCATGGCGATGTCTACGATTACCTCGAGAACGGCGCCCTGAACGCCAACAACATCGAGAACAACCTGAACGGCATCCCGAGGCAGGACGTTCACCAGCAGCAGTATGGTGGAACCTTCGGCGGGCCCATCAAGGCGGACAAGTTGTTCTTTTTCGGCAGCTTCGAGGGTTACTGGGAAAACATTCCGTTCACTACCGTCACCAATGTTCCCACAATGTTGATGCGGTCGGGAAATTTCTCCCAATCGGGCTATCAGATTTATGATCCCTCCACCACCGCATGCACCTCACCTGGTGGAACGATCGGCAACTGCTTGAACAACGCTTATGCGCGTACCGAGTTCCCGGGCGACACCATTCCCTCTGGCGACATCAACCCCATCGGCGCTGCCCTGGTGAACTTGTTCCCGGCGCCGAACATCAATACCACGTCGCCGATCGACAACTTCACTGCCAACGTGCCTGACAAGTACCGCTACTACCAGCCCATGGGCCGGGTAGACTACGCCCAGAGCGAGAAAACACACTGGTACAGCACTTACGAATACCAGTGGGGGACGGAGTTCCGCGACGTCAGCGGGTTCACCGGTCCGGCGGAGAACGGCAACATCAACACCCGGCGCGACAACACCGCGGCGAGCATCGACATGACCCACACGTTCTCTCCAACTCTTATAGGCGATTTCAAGGGTTCGTTCACCCGCTTTATCGACAGCTTCCCGGACGGTCCGCTCTCGACCCCGACGCCCGGCTCCATCGGGCTCACCATGCCGACTGTCGGCACCGAGTTCAAGGACCTGCTGCCGGAGATCGATTTTAGCGAGCAGTATGGCAACAACAGCCCTACCGGCGCTCCCCTGGTAGGAAACGAGGTCAGCAACGACGTGTATCAGAACATGGTGTTTAACGCCGACTTCACCAAGACTCACGGAGCGCACAGCTTCGAGTTCGGCGGCGAGATCGGAGAGTACTATTACGCGAACCCGGACTCAGTGGGGCATCCCAATGGCGACTTTACGTTCGGCACCGACGACACCCAATTCAATCCTACCAACCGGGGGGCGATCACGGCGCAAAACGGCAACGTGATTGCCGATCTGCTGCTCGGCGACCCCGATAGCGGCGGCGTGGACTGGAACCAGACCGTGGCCGAGGGCTTTCCCATGTACACCATCTACGGTCAGGACAACTGGCGCGTGAATCACCGGCTGACCGTGAACCTCGGCCTCCGCTACGACGTGGAACGTGGCTTGCGCGAGCGCCACGACCGGTTGAATCGCGGCATGTGCGTGACGTGTATCAACCCTGTGACGAACAACGCCACCTATCAGGCCAACATCACGAATGCCAGCAATATCGCAGCTTGGGATGCGGCCACGGCGGGGCTAGGAGCAGGCGCTCCCGCGATCTCGCCCGGGACCGTATACGGCGGCATCCTCTTCCCCGGCGTCAACGGCCAGTCCATCGACGCTTACAACACCGACTGGGGCAACTGGGCGCCACGCGCCGGATTTGCCTACGCCTTGAACGATAAGACGGTGATCCGCGGCGGATGGGGCTGGGTGTTCGCCTACGGTATTGAGGCCGGCACCACGGACGGCTTCAGCATCACCACACCCTACATCGGGTCGACCAACAACGGCATCACACCGACCAACTATTTCGCGACCGGTACTCCTTTCCCGAGCGGGGCCGAACAGCCCGTGGGTGCTGCGGACGGACTGCTGACCGACATCGGCAACGTTCAGGCGATTGACTGGCCGCAGCGCAAGATCCCCCGCTCCGAGATCATGTCCCTGGGCTTCCAGCGGGAGTTGCCGGGTCAGATGGCCTTGGACGTCAGCTACGACGGCAATTATGCGCGGGCGTTGCGGACTCAGGGCGCTTTCCAGTGGGTCAACGGCGAGCTGCCGCTGAGCTTCGGTTACGACGACGACTTGCAGCAGAAGAACTACAACTCGACGTTCGCCGGCATGTTGAACACCGAGGTGCCCAATCCCTATTACGGGGCGATACCTTCCAACACTTCCATCGGAGGCACGCCTACACTTCCACTTCCTTACCTCATGGTACCTTTCGACCAATTCGGCTTGGTCGGCGACTACACCAATCCCTACGGCAAGAGCTGGTACGACGCCCTGGAGGTCAAGCTGAACAAGCGGCTCTACGGCACATCGCGGGGCATGACTTTCCAGCTTGGCTACACCTACTCGAAGAACATGGAGTTGACCGATTACCGGAATGGCTGGCCCTGGCAGGACCCGCATCCCATTTACGAACCGATCGGCTACGATCGGACGAACATCTTCACTCTGACGGGTCAGTGGGATCTGCCCTTCGGCCGGGGGTCCAAGTACCTGCTCACGGACGCTTCGGGCGTACTGGGCCAGGTAGTCAACGGCTGGAGGCTGAGCTGGGTGTTCTCGGCCGAAAGCGGCTTCCCGCAAGGCCTCGACAGCGGGGCGTGGTACACCAGCTCTCACAGCTACGTACCCACAGGCGGTCCGACTTTCCAGCAGTGGATCTACAATTGCGGCAGTGCCGGGCCGCTGAGTTGCTGGACGCCCATCCCGTCCTGGGGTCAAGGCAATCTGCCAGACCAGGTGACCTACCTGCGGCAACCGACCATTCCCAATCTCGACCTGGCGCTGCAGAAGGACTTCCCGATTACCGAGTCGAAGAGACTCCAGTTCCGGGCGGAGGCGTTCAACTTCATGAATACGCCTCTGTTCGGCGGGCCGGACACGAATCCGTATGACGGGCCTCCGGTGCGCAACGCCAACGGCACGTGGAGCGGCTTTGGAACCATCAACTTTTTCCAGAACAATTTCCCGAGGATCGTGCAGGTTTCTCTGAAGTTCTTCTTCTGAGGCGCGTAGGGGCGGCCCCGCGGCCGCCCCATGTTCCTATACCGGGGCCCCGATATGGATTCCCGCTTTCGCGGGAATGACGAGGAAACGGAGGCCGCAGCGCTAACTGGGTTATCGAGCCCCAAAACTGGCCGACGCCGTCAATCCCGCGAAAGCGGGAATCCACATAGGAGAATCCACGGGTACCGCTGTGGTCTGTTAGCCGGAGGTCCCTTGCAGCATCGTCATTCCAGCGAAAGCGGGAATCTTGCACGATAAATGCAGCAATACTACGTCTACATTCTCGCGAGCAAGCCGAATGGAACGCTCTACATTGGAACGACGAACAACCTTGCCCGCCGTGTTACATTGATCGCAATGCCGTGACGCGGATTCTCTCGTGTGGATTCCCGCCTTCGCGGGAATGACGACGTCAGGGGTGTGCGACGTTGGGGGGTGTGCGACTTGAATTGCAGAGTCCACGCCGCCTATACTGCTTTCAGTCCTGGGGGACTGGCGAATTGAGAAGACGACGCCAGAGTATCGCTGTCCTCGTGTGTGCCGCCTTGCTAAGCGCATCACTTTTTATGGCGACGGACTGCGCCTCGCTTTGCGCGGGCACTCCCGACCCACCGTTGCACGTCGAGTCCGCTGCGATGCCCTGCAGTCACTGCGCCCCACGGTCGCGGCCGTCATCCCAGAATCGACCGAGTAATCCAAATTGCGGCCAGCACTGCTTAAGCCGGGCTATTGCGGGCAGAATTTCGCTCGCGAGCTCCGGGATTAATCTGCACACGGCTTACCATTTCTTGACGACTAACAACTCCGTGGCGCTGGAGCGCCCAGTTCCCGCGTCTGCGCCGTCGAATTCGGGATCGCCCTCGCCGCCCGGTCAATCCGGACGCAGCATCTGCCGTCATACTTCGCTACTTCGCATCTGATCTCCCCCGTTCCGCCCCGCGCACCAACCCGCTGTAGCGGCGGTGTCCTCACCGGCGATTTTCGGCTGTTGGCGCCCCGACGTGGACACCGGCGCTACGGCGCCAAACGCAGGCTCTTTGCTCTCTTTTTAAGGAGGACCTATGTCCGGCACCAGAAGGCAATTCTTCCGCCGCACCATCTTCGGCGGACTCGCCGCGAGCGCTACACGGCTGCTCGCGGAATCCGGGCCGCCGCACGGACAATCCGCGAAACGCGTCTCGGCATCACGCGGTGTCGCGCGCGCGCCGGCCGCGACGGCGCCGTCATCCGCAGGCGCGTTCCTGCCGGTGAACACGCCGGACATTCCACGTCTGGCATACACGATGGACGGCGCGGTCAAAGTATTTAATCTGATCGCGGAGCCGGTACGGACCGAACTCGTGCCCGGACGCGCCATGAACGCGTGGGGCTACAACGGTTCGGTGCCCGGGCCGACAATCGAGGTCGCCCAGGGAGACCACGTCCGCCTCATCGTGGACAATCATCTGCCCGAGCCCACGTCGATGCACTGGCATGGCTTCGAAATCCCGATCGCGATGGACGGCATGCCGGGAATCTCCCAGCCCATGATCCCCCCCGGCGGCCGCTTCGTCTACGAGTTCACGCTGCACCAGGCCGGAACTTTCTTCTACCATTCGCACGCGCCCATGCAGAGCATGATGGGCATGCTCGGCCTCTTCATCATGCATCCCAAAGAGCCGCTCTCTCCACGCGTCGACAAAGACTACGGGCTGATCCTGCAGGAGTGGGCCATTCTGCCGAACAACACCGTGCCCAACACCATGTCGATGGAATTCAACTGGCTGACGATGAACGGCAAGGCGGCGCCCGCGACCACGCCGCTGATCGCGCGGCTCGGCGATCGCGTGCGAATTCGACTTGTGAATCTGGGAATGGATCATCACCCGATTCATTTGCACGGAAACACGTTTTACGTGACCGGCACCGAAGCCGGACGCGTGCCGGAAGCCGCCTGGACTCCGGCCAACACGGTGCTGGTAGGCGTGGCACAGTCGCGCGACATCGAGTTCGAAGCCAACAATCCGGGAGACTGGATGCTGCATTGCCACATGCCGCACCACATGATGAATCAGATGGCGTCGATGGTCGGTCCGATGATGGAGTCGGGCCATGGCACGCCGCACGCGATGCCCTCCGGCATGGGCATGGCGGAAGGAATGGGCATGATGAAGCAAGGCGGCGCGCTCGACGCGGAGAACGGGCCGAGTCTCGGACGCTCGATCGGCATCGGCGCGGACTACGAGAAGGCGACTACCAACGCGCCGCTCGGCAACGGCGAAAACGCCCGGCACGGCGCGCCCGCGAGCGGCAGCAATCCGTGGCAAGTGCCTGGCTTCCCTCAGGACATGATGATGAACATGACCGCTCAAAACTCGAAGCCCGAGACCTACGGATTGCCGTCCGGCTGGAGCAGCGACTTGGCGGGCATGATGACGCTGGTGCGCGTCCTCGAACCGGGGCTGTATGACCGGGTCATGGCACGCGTCGGGCAGCCATCGTAATCGGCCCGTGAAAGGTGATCGAATATGAGAACAAAACTTGCCGTCATTGCCATTTGCGCTGCGTGCTCGCTCGCCGTCGCGCCGCGCGCGCTTGAGGCGCAGCAACCCGGACCCGGAAGCGCGCCTCCTGAAATGCAAAAAGGCTCGCAGGCGGCAGGCGTGGCGAACCCCCAGTCCCGAACCCCCAGTCCCGAACCCCAAGCCCCGAGTCCGACGTTGACTCTCGCCGACCTCGAACGCATGGCTCTCGCCCGCAACCCCACACTGGCGGAAGCGCAGGCGGACGTCCGCGCGTCGCAAGGTCGCAAGCTGCAATCGGGACTCTATCCCAACCCGACGATCGGCTACGAGGGCCGAGAGATCAACACCGGGCCCGTTTATCGCGGCGGCGAGCACGGATTCTTCGTGCAGCAGCCGATCGTGACCGGAGGCAAGCTGAGCTTGAGCCGTCGAGTGTTCGCAACCGAGGCGGAGCAGGCGCAATCGGAAGCCGCCGCGCAACGCCAGCGGGTATTGAACAGCGTCCGGATTGCCTACTACCGCGCTTTGGGCGCGCAGGAGACAGTGCAGCTCACGGCCAATCTTGCCGATCTCGCTCGGAGCGCCGCGACCACCAGCGCTGAGCTTGCGAATGTCGGCCAGGCCGATCAGCCGGACGTGCTCGAAGCGCGTGTTGAGGCAGGCCGCGCCCGACTCGACCTGCTGGCCGCGCAGTCCAATCAGGAGAGCGTGTGGCAGGAACTTGCGGCGACGGTGGGCGATCCGGCGCTTCCCATGACGGCGCTTGCCGGGAAGCTCGACGACCCGCTGCCCGTGATCGATCAGGATCAGGCTCTGGCTGCTATTCTGAGCCGGAGTCCGGAAGTGCAGACCGCTGAACAGGGCGTCACGCGGGCCGAAGAAGCGTTGAAGCGTGCGCGCGCTGAGAAGTTGCCCGACGTCGAGCTGCGCGGGGGGCTCGACTACAACCGCGAACTGCTGGGGCTGATGAACGCTCCGGTGGGCTGGGAAGGTGAGGCCGAAGTCGGCGTGCAGATTCCGCTGTTCAATCGCAACCAGGGCAACGTCAGCACGGCTGACGCCGAGTTGACACACGCTCGCGATGACCTGGAACGCGTGAAGCTGGGCTTGCGCGCCAACTTTGCCGCCGCTTTTCATGAATACGCCGAGTCCGCGGAAGTGGTACGCGCTTATCGCGACCAGATTCTCCCTGATGCCGAGCAGGCGTACGGGCTTTATCTCGCCAGATACAAGGAAATGGCCGCGGCTTATCCGCAGGTGCTGATTGCGCAACGAACCTGGTTCGAGCTTCGCGAAGAGTACACCGGCTCGCTCGTGACCGAGTGGGAATCGGCGGTGGCGATCCAGGGTTATCTGCTGACGGACGGCTTAGCCGCCCCGCTTGCGCCCGGCGAGCCTGCCACGCTGTGGCCCGGTGTCGAGGTGAAGCCCTGAGTGCGAGTGACGAAAAGACGAGAGACAAGAGACGAGTGGCAAGTAGCCGCCTCCGGTCTATCGTCTCTTGTCTCTTGCCTCTCATCTCTTGTCACTCGTGATAGCCTGTTCCTGCCATGAGCCACGTGACGCCGCTCGGAATGTCGATTTCCCAGGGACGCTGGGAGCACGCCGCCGAAATCCTCGAGCGGCTCGATCCTGCGGCGGCGGCCGAGGCGTTCATCACCCTGCCCTTTGAAGACCAGCAGGGGCTGTTCCGCAAGCTTCCCATCCCTCTCGCCGCGGCTCTGGCCGGTGACCTTCCTTACTACCAGACCTACGTGCTCCTCCATTCGCGACCACAGGCGGACGTGATCGCCATCGTCGACGCCATGAATCCCGACGATCGGGTTCAATTCTTCGATCAGCTTCCGCAGGAGACGTGGCAGCAGCTCATGGACGAGCTCGCCGAAGGTCCGGAAGCGGCGTCCGCGGAAGAAGCTGCGAAAGCGATCGAAGCCGGCGCTCCGGTGGTGGCGCCGCCGGTGCACGAAGAACCGATCATCGAAGCGCGCGCCATCGAGAAGTCGTTCCAGCGCGAAGGCAGCGGCGCCATTCAGGTCATCGCTCCGACCGATCTGGCCATCGAGCCCGGAGTCATCGTGGCGCTGCTGGGCGCTTCCGGCTCCGGCAAGTCCACTTTGCTGCGGATGCTCGCGGGTCTGACGCCGCCTTCGGGAGGAGAAGTGCTGTGGCACAAGCGGCCGATTCGCGAGTGCCGTCCGAACGCCGCCATCGTATTCCAGAGCTTCGCACTGTTCCCATGGCTCACCGTTCTGGAAAATGTCGAGGCGCCGCTCGAAGCGCAGGCCATGAAGATCACGGACCGGCATCGGCGGGCGCTGCGGGCTCTCAGCTCGGTGGGATTGAAGGGGTTTGAGAGCGCATATCCTAAAGAACTCTCGGGCGGCATGAAGCAGCGCGCAGGATTCGCACGCGCGCTGGCCGTCGAGCCCGAAGTGCTCTTCATGGACGAGCCCTTCTCGGCGCTGGACGTGCTCACGGCTGAATCACTCCGCGGGGAACTGCTGGAACTGTGGCTCGGCAAGAAGATTCCCACGCGCAGCATATTTCTGGTCACTCACAATATCGAGGAAGCCGTCATGCTGGCCGACCGGATCATCGTGCTCAGTCGCAACCCCGCGAAAATCCGGGCCGATTTTCGCGTGCCGCTCGCCCATCCGCGTGAGCACAACTCGCCGGAGTTTCTGCTCTACGTGGATTACATCTACAAGCTGATGACGCAGCCCGACCGCCAGCCCGGTCTGCCCTCGGCCGCGCCCGCAGCCAGGATGCCCTATCCGCCGCTGCCCAACATCCATTCGGGCACCATCTCGGGTCTGCTCGAATTGCTGAACGATCGCGGCGGCAAAGACGATCTTTACCACATTGCTGACGATCTGCAGATGGGCATCAATAACCTGCTGCCACTGGTGGAATCCGCCACCATGCTTTCGTTTGCCCGCACAGATCGCGGAGATCTCGAGCTGACGCCCACAGGCAAGGCGTTCGCCGAAGCCGATATCAGCACTCGCAAGCGCCTCTTCCGGGAAGCGTCCCTCGCCAACGTGCCGTTGTTGAAACACATCTACAGCGTTCTGACTGCAAAGTCCGATCACAGAATGCCCGTCGAGTTCTTCCGCGACATTCTGCAGGAGCACCTCTCCGAGGCGGAAGCCCAACAGCAGATCGAAACCGCCCTCGACTGGGGCCGGTACGCCAACCTTTTCGCCTACGATTCCGAAAGCGAGAGGCTGTCGCTGCATCAGGCGGCTCCGGCCGAGGAAACCGAGAGCGTGACGCGGGCGTAATGTCACATTCCACCGAGACCCGGTCCGCGCGCCTTGCTCCCTGGAGCGCCTCCCGCGGAGGCGTCGCATCGCTGCTGCGGGATCTTCCGATCCTGGCCTCCGGGTTGGCTCTCTTCTACGGCCTGGTGATTCTCAGCCGCTATTGGGCGAGCCCCGTAAATAGCCAGCCCGAAATCCACCTCAGCCCGCGTGCGCTGCCCGGATATGCCCTCTACTCGGTGGCCCGGATCACGGCCGCTTACATCCTCAGTCTCATAGTCACCCTCATCTACGCTTATGTGGCGGCCCACAATTCGCGGGCCGAACGCTTCATGATTCCGCTTCTCGACACGCTGCAATCCATTCCCGTTCTCAGCTTCCTTCCCAGCGTCATGGTTTCGATGGTCGCGCTCTTTCCGGGCAGACAGTTGGGCATCGAGCTCGGGTCCATCGTGCTGATTTTCACCGGCCAGGTGTGGAACATGGCATTCAGCGTTTATTCCTCGATGAAGAGCGTGCCCACCGATCTGCTGGAGGCTTCGCAAGCATACGGGCTCAGTTGGTGGCAGAAGCTCGTGCAGTTGGAACTGCCCTATTCCGCCATCGGGCTGGTGTGGAATTCCATGATGTCCGTGGCCGGCGGTTGGTTCTTCCTGATGGCTTGCGAGATGTTTGTGCTGGGGAATCATGATCTGCGCCTGCCCGGGCTCGGCTCCTACCTGCAGACGGCAGCCAACGCCGGCGACACCGGTGCGATCCTCTGGGGCCTCGCGGCCATGGTCGCGGTCATCATCCTGATGGACCAACTCATCTGGCGTCCGGCCATCGCCTGGAGCCAGAAATTCAAATTCGAGCAAGTGGAAGCCACCGACGTCCCGCGCTCGCCGATCCTCGATCTGCTCCGCCGTTCGCGAGTGATCGCGCGGGCCGAGCGAGCCTTTCTGATGCCGGCGCGAGAGAGGTTGACACTGCACTTCGCGGCGGTCCACGACCGCGAACGCCCAGATTCGCCGCGTAGCAGCCCGCTGAAATGGCCCGGCCGCGTGATCGCAGGAGCGGCGCTGGCCGGCGTCGCTTACGCCGTCTGGCGGATGGTCTTTGCGCTCGCCACGCTTTCGCACTCGGACCTGCTGTCGATACTTCAAGGGGCGGGAGCCACCTTCCTGCGCGTCGAGTTTTCCCTGCTCCTGGCCGGACTGTGGACGATTCCGGTCGGAGTCTACATCGGAACACGGCCGCGGCTCGCCGCCGTCGCACAGCCGATCGCGCAAGTCACGGCATCGATTCCCGCCACGGCCCTGTTCCCGATCGTGCTGCTCCTGCTGATTCGTGCCGGCGGCGGATTGGGCATCGCGTCCATCGTTCTGCTGCTCCTTGGCACGCAGTGGTATGTGCTGTTCAACGTGATAGCCGGGGCGAGCGCCCTGCCCACGGACCTAAGGGAAGTCTGCGACGCATTCGGGCTCACCAAGATTGAGCGCTGGCGCAAATTCATCCTGCCGGGAATATTTCCTTACCTGATCACCGGATTCATTACGGCATCCGGAGGAGCCTGGAACGCCAGCATTGTGGCCGAGTACGTCCACTTCCGCGGCGAGACCTTCTCGACCACCGGCCTCGGCGCAGTCATCAGCCACGCCACTGACGCTGGGCAAATCTCAGTCCTGCTGGGCGCTACAGCTGTGATGGCCGCCCTGGTGGTCACGTTGAATCGACTGGTGTGGCGGCGGCTGTACTTCCTGGCATCTACTCGGTTCAAATTGGAGGCGTGACGGTGCGTGAGGGTCAGATGACCGCTGCATTGGAGGATGCGGAACTGCTAAGCTCGGGTTATGCCCAAACATAGTGCGGGTCTGCTCCTCTATCGGGTGCGCGACTCGAAGCTGCAGGTCCTGCTCGCGCATCCTGGCGGTCCCTTTCACGCCCGCAAGGATTTGGGCGCCTGGACGATTCCCAAGGGCGAGGCCGATCCCGGTGAGGACTTCCTGGCCACCGCCCGGCGCGAGTTCGAAGAGGAGTTGGGATTCAGACCGCGAGGGGAATTTCTGCCTTTGGGGTCCATCACCCAGAAGAGCGGTAAGATCGTTCACGCTTGGGCCTTCGAGGGCGACTGGGACCCGAAGCTGATCAGAAGCAACTCCTTCACGCTCGAGTGGCCGCCAAAATCGGGAGTCCAAAAGGAATTCCCGGAGGTGGATCGCGCCGAATTGTTCGACGTTGAAGAGGCGCGGCGCAGAATCAATCCGGCGCAGGCGGAGCTTCTCTCGCGACTGCAGCGCATGTTGGCCAAGGCCCGCTGAACATTCGCTTCGAACCTGCGACCTGCACCAGCCAGCATCCTCCCCACGCGCTCCCCACCCAAGCTAGCGGGGAATGGCCAAACAGCCACCTTGTAAATCCTATATGGGCCGCACACGCGGAAATCGGGCGCTATTGGTGGCATATTATTGACCTGTAATGACTTGAACGACTGCAGGGCGGTTGGCCATCGACTTGCCCTGTCCGGCGAAGATGGGCGGTGACGGCGCCCTCTTATCTGGACAAGTGGGTGCCTGAGGGGGAGTGAGGGCGCCCAACGAAAGGAGTACAGGTGCTTTATTACGCATTGGTTTTTCTGATCGTCGCGATCATAGCGGGATTGCTCGGCTTTGGCGCGGTCGCCTTTGCAGCTGCGGGCATCGCAAAAATCCTTTTCTTCATCTTCCTGATCCTGTTCCTTCTCAGCCTGGTCAGACACATCTCGAGTCGCGCCTGAAGCTCGGACCTGCTGCCACGTGCCGTGCCGGCCGCGAGCCCAGGATGTCGCAGGATGCCCAGCGATCGTCCCAAAGGTCCGGGATGGAACAATTCTTCTGGCGGGCGAGACTAACGTTATTCAGAGTTTGAAGAATCTCTCTTGGTTAAGGAGGCGGTGCAAATGAAAAAGCTTGCTCTGATCTGCTTTTGCGTGACGTTTGGAGTGACGGCTGCCAAGGCGGATACCGTAAACGAACAGATGCGCAAGGCCACGAATGTTCTCACCGAGATCATGGGAGCACCCGATAAGGGAATACCCAATGACCTACTCGCGAAAGCCGTATGTGTTGGAATCGTTCCGGCGGAGTTGAAGTTCGCCATCGGCATCGGGGGAAACTATGGCCGCGGAGTCCTGGTCTGCCGCAGAGGCGGAGACGGCCCGTGGGGCGATCCCTCGATGTTCACCCTGGGCGGCGGAAGTTTCGGCTTCCAGATCGGGGGACAGGCTACTGACGTGGTGTTTATCGTCATGAACGAGGACGGCGCCAGGAAGCTGGTGCGCGACGAGGTTAAGCTCGGCGGTGACATTTCGGTGGCCGCTGGACCGGTCGGGCGTGCAGGACAGGCCGCCACTGACGCTGCAATGCACGCCGAGATCCTCAGCTACTCGCGGAACCGGGGCCTGTTTGCGGGCGTCTCGCTCTCGGGAGCCGTGTTTCATCAGGATAAAGACGACAACGCGAAGCTGTATGGAACACCTGTAAACGCGAAGCAGATCCTGTTCGACGGTGGGGTTCCGAGACCCCCGTCGGCACGCAAACTCGACGAAACCCTGGCAAGGTACTCGCCGCGCGGCGGGCAGCACTGGACTCACGAAGCGTAGCGGGGCAGTTGCCGTTACGGCTGGAGGCCGGGCCTGACCCGGTCTCCAGACCCGATTCACGAGAAGGAGAACCATCATGCCCTTAGTGAACGTCGTGCTCACCCTGATCGTCGTCGGTGTGCTGCTCTGGCTCATCAATCGATTCATTCCCATGGCGGGCTCGATCAAGTCGATTTTGAACGCGGTGGTAGTGATCGTCGTCGTGCTATGGCTGCTCAATGTCTTCGGTGTTCTGAGTTCCGTCAACAGATTCCATGTCGGCGGCTGAACACATCCTGTGGGAGCGCGGGCTTCTTGCTCGCCTTTCGCCTTGCGCCGCCAGATAAAGTGTCTGTCAATTTGAGACCGTAGCGGGGAGTTTACCGCGCCATGAGTTACCTCGCCAAAATGGCGTGTAGAGCCGCGCCTACATATTACGAACACCTCCCTTGACTGTTGCCTGTCACCTGTCGACTCCCGCTGCAGGACAACTTCCTGGCTTCCTCACGGTGGTAATCTGATTGTTGGGCAATTCTGGACTCTCAGACTCGCGCCCGGAGGTAGCCGTCCAGTGAACATCCGTGAAATCCCGACTCCGGCTTTGACCATTGACCTCGGCGTGATGGAGCGCAACCTTGGCCGCATGTCTGAGCGCTGCCGCGAGCAGAGACTGGGGCTTCGACCGCACATCAAGACCCACAAAACGCCGGAAGTCGCGCGCATGCAGATGGATCGCGGGGCCATGGGACTGACGGTCGCCAAAGTGGGCGAAGCCGAGGTCATGGCAGCCGCCGGGTTCGACGATCTGCTGCTGGCCTATCCCGTGTGGGGCGCCGACAATTTGCGTCGTCTCGGAGCAGTCGCGCGCCAGCGCCGCATGCTGCTCTCCCTTGACAACGCATCCACGGCGCACGAACTTTCGCGAGCTATGACTGCTCAGGGTGCCTCCATCGGTGTTCTGGTGGAGTTCGACGCCGGACTCGGCCGCTGCGGCCTGGAGCCCGGGCCGGACTGCGTGAGTCTGGCCAAGGCGATCAACGCGCTGCCGGGACTGCGTTTTCGGGGACTCATGACCTATTTCGGAAGCATCTGGGGCCCGGAAGAGGATCGTCGCGCCGAGGCGGAGCGTGTGGCGGCACGTGTGGCGCGTGCCCTGAGCGCGTTCGACGCGGCCCGCATGCCGGTGGAGATCGTCTCGGGCGGGTCCACGCCTTCGGCGCCGCTCGCTGGCGGCATTCCGGGGATCACGGAAATCCGTCCCGGCACTTACGTCTACAACGACCTCAACACGTACTATCAAGGCGTCTGTAAGCTCGAAGATTGCGCCGCCCGCGTGCTGACCACGGTGGTCTCGACGGCGGTGCCGGGCCGCGCCATTATCGATGCGGGATCAAAGACCTTCTCGTCGGACCTGCTCGGGTCCGGTCCCAAGTCGGGCTACGGCTACGTGGTCGAGGCGCCGGACGCGAAGCTCATCAAGCTGAACGAGGAGCACGCATACCTGGATATCACGGGCTCCGCGCACCCGTTCCGAGTGGGCGAAGTGTTGACCGTAATCCCGAACCACGTCTGCACTTGCGTCAACATGCACGACGAGGTCTTTCTGCATCGCGGCGGCGAGGCGGCGGGCTGCTGGCGAGTGGCAGCGCGCGGCAAGATCCGATGAGGATTGCCGATTTTCGGTTGCCGATTCCCGATTGAGAACGCTCTCTGACCGTGTTCGCCCCAGAACACCCCGTCCGAATGCGGACATCTCCCGCGCTTGCCCATCCACTAACTTATTTCAATTCAATGCCTCAGAATGGACAGTCGGATGCTGTTCAGTCAGTGCCGTTTGTCGCTCGAATCGACAATCGGACCAACAGGTTCTGCCGGAGGCCAGCCCGATGTCCGTTTTGCTGCGAGATCTTCGTTACGCACTGCGCCAGTTGTGGAATGCGCCCGGATTCGTCAGCGCGGCTGTGATTACGCTGGCGCTCGGCATCGGCGCCAATACGGCCGTCTTCAGCGTGGTGAACACCGTACTTCTGAAGCCGCTGCCTTATACGCAGCCGGACCGGCTGGTAACTGTGGAATCCATGGACATGCGCGTGCCCGTGCCCAACGACCTGTCGTACCCGGACTTTTTCGACTTTCGCGCGCAAAACCACGTCTTCGAGCATTTCATCACCTCGCGCGACGGTAACTTCGCGCTGACCGGCACAGGTCAACCGCTGCAACTCGACGGCGAGATGGTGACCTGGGACCTGTTCCAGGCTCTGGGCGCCGGACCCGAACTGGGTCGCGCTTTTGTCGAGTCGGAAGAGGCTGCCGCATCGCACGTTGTCATTCTCAGCCATAAACTCTGGGAACAGCAGTTCGGTGGCGATCGCGATATCGTGGGACACAGCATCACGCTCGACCGCAAGCCGTACACGGTGGTCGGCGTGGCGCAGCCGGGCTTCGTCTTTCCGGTGAACGAGCCGAACATCCAGCTTTGGACCACCATTGCTGACGACCGTGTCGCGCCAGCGGGCGATCAGCCAATCAGCGAGCAGCGTGGCGCTCACCTGCTTACGGCGCTGGGGCGTCTCAAGCCCGGCGTAAGCATCCAGCAGGCGCGCGCCGATCTCAACGTCATCGCCGGCGCGCTCGCCAGGAAATATCCGGACACCAACACCAACTATCCGCAGGCTTCGGTGCGGCCGGCGCTCGAAACGCTCGTGGGCGATTCGCGTCAGCCCCTGTTGATTCTCCTGGGCGCCGTCGGCCTTGTCCTGTTGATCGCGTGCGCCAATATCGCGAATCTGCTTCTGGCGCGCACCGCGAATCGCGAACACGAAATGACGATCCGCGCGGCGATTGGCGCGAGCCGCGGACGGGTGATCCGCCAACTGCTCACCGAAGGTCTGCTGCTGGCGCTGCTCGGCGGCGGCGCGGGTACCGTGCTCGCCGAATACGCCCTCCGCGTGGTGCTGCCGCTCGGCGGGCGGAGTATCCCGCGTCTCGCACAAGCCAGTATCGACGGCCGCGTGCTCGGCTTCTCGCTGTTGCTCGCGATTGTGACCAGCATCCTGTTCGGGCTCGCGCCCGCGCTTCAGGCTTCCAAGATCGACCTTGCCAGTTCGATGAAGGAGCAGACGCGCGGCAGCACCAGCCGCCACGATCGCATCCGTGGCGCGCTGGTGATCGCGCAAGTGACGCTCGGGCTGATGCTCGTCTCGGGCGCCGGGCTTCTGATGGCGAGCTTCCTGCATCTCGAGAACGGCGATCTCGGACTGAGACCCGACCATCTGCTGACCTACTGGTTCAGCCTGCCCGACTCGCAATACAAAGCACCTCAACAGGTCGCGTTTTACGACCAATTGCTGGATCGAATGCGTACGCTGCCCGGCGTCACATCTGCGGCAGGCATCTGGCCGCTGCCGCTCGGCGGCGACAACGCCACGGTCTCATTCAACATCGAGGAGCGTCCGGTTGGGCCCTCGGACGAGCCCTCGGCGCGCATGGCGTTCGCGACCCCGGACTACTTTCGAACGGCGGGCATTCCGCTCCTCAGGGGCCGGTACTTCACGGACCACGACAACAAGGCCGCGCCGCGCATCCTGATTGTAAACAAGGCTTTCGCCGACAAGTTCTTTCCGGGCGAAGACGTGATCGGCAAGCGCATCACGCCCGGCGCCGCGGATTCGGGCGAGAAGGAGATGCCGCGCGAGATCGTGGGCGTGGTGGGCAGCGCCAAGCTCTTTGCGCTTGATGAACAGCCAAAGCCCATCTACTACTTCCCCTACAAACAGCTCCAGTGGCAGCCGCCCGTTATGATGATGCGCACGGCGGTGCCGCCACGCGCCCTCGAATCTGCGGTGCGCGAGCAGATGGCGCAGCTCGATCCGCTGGTGCCAATCTTCCAGGTGCGCACCGTGGACGAGCTGCTCTCGACCCAGGTGGCCGAACCGCGCTTCCATTCGCTGCTGCTTGGCTGCTTTGCCGGAATCGCGCTGCTGCTGACGATGGTCGGGCTCTACGGCGTGATGACGTATTCGGTGACGCGGCGCACGCGGGAGATCGGCGTCCGTGTGGCGCTCGGCGCAAGTCGATCCTCGGTGCTGTCGATGGTGTTGAAGCAGGCGCTGCTGCTGGTGCTGGCTGGACTCGTTCTGGGTCTCGTCGGTTCGATCGCCAGCGGACGGCTGCTCGGTAGCATGCTCTACGGGGTGTCGGCCACGAATCCGGCGGTGTTCGCGCTGGCAGCGTTGCTCGTCGCACTCACCGGACTGCTGGCCGCGTACTTGCCGGCGCGCCACGCGGCGAGCGTCGATCCGATGCAAGCGTTGAGGAGAGAGTGAGACAAACCGGGTGATTGCGTGATCGGCCGACTGCAGAAATTGATTCATTGGCCCAACGCCTTCATTGACTGATTGTGTCGGCGGTGTCATACACTTCCTGCGAGGAGCAGGTTCAGGAGGATTCTTCCATGATGCGAGCGCTCTATGCGGTGACCATGACGATGGCCCTGCTGATCTCGAGTTCAGCTATGGCTTGGTTTTCCGAAGTCTCACGGCAGGGCGTTTCAGCGGTGGATGCCGGCCTGTCTATTTACCCGGGGGCGACCCCGAAGCCCGAACTCCGCGAAGGCGACAGGGGGCTGAGGACGGTTATTCTGGAAAACGTCTCGGTTCGTGAGTTGACGGCCGGTAAGTATGTTTCGAGCGATCCGCCGGAGAAAGTGCTGAACTACTACAGGGACCAACTGAAGTCATATGGCACGGTGGTCGAGTGCGGCGGGGGCACCAACATGAGCGTCTCGATCCGGCTCAGCAGCCACGCGCTGTCTAATCCTCAGGCTTGCAGCCCCGATGACGTGGGCGAGCACCAGGTCGAGCTGAAGGCCGGCGATGCTCGCGATCAGCACATTGTGGCGGTCGGACCCCACGATGGCGGATCGGAGTTTGCGCTGGTTCACGTCCGCACGCATTAGAATCGCCGCTGGGCGTTGCCGCAGCACAACAGGGCCGCCTTGAGGATGCGGAGTCTGGCGTTGGCGCAATGGTCCCGCGTCGGGCACTGCGACACGACTGAAGGGATCGCACGTGACTCGCATCAAGAGGCATGGGCCACTTCCGCCGGCCTCACGGAAGTTACGGCGTCGCTAATTTGCTTTCGAATCGCCTCGTAGTGCGCAAACCGGTTCCTGGCAACATGCACGATCACGATTCCAAAGCTCAGCAACGAAAGGTTGTGCTCATGTTCGAAGCCGCGGTCGAGCGTCAGGAACACTTCACAGTGCCCCTGCAGTCGTTGCAACAGGATGTGGTCGGCAAACCTCCCCATCCCAGCTCCAGTACTGTGAAGACCGTGTGGTCCGCTTCCAGGAGGCGTCTCACGCGAGGGTTTACACATTCGTCGAGCACGATCCGCACGGGTTTACCGGGAGGACATGGATTCCAGCAGGCATTCCTGTGCGAGCGCCAGAAGCCCAGTCGCTTGCTCGCGTTTTACGCCGGGAAAATCAGCGAGGAAATCGTCGATACTGTCGCCTTCCTCGATGTAGTCCAGCAAGGTCTGCACCGGGACTCGAGTGCTTGTGAAACATGGCGTACCGTGCATAACGCCGGGGTTCATCGAAACGATTTCATCGGCGTGCAGCCTCTGCTCGACGCTCATAAAGAGAGAATAAGGCAGATCAGTTGGCGTGGCAAGTTAACGATGGGAGCAGGCAACAGTCAATCGGTCATCTCTTAGACATTGCCGACTTTATGAGGGGGCAATGGCCACATTTCTCCAAGACCTGCATTACGGATTCCGTCGTCTTCGCCAATCACCAGGATTCACAATCGTGTGCGTCATCACGCTTGCGCTCGGCATCGGCGCCAACACGGCCATCTTCACTCTGGTCGATGCGGTGATGCTCAAAAGCCTGCCGGTGGCGAATCCCAACGAACTCTACCGGCTGGGCGATAACGACAACTGCTGCGTGAACGGCGGATATCAGGGTGACTGGAGCCTTTATTCGTACCCGCTTTATCTGGAGCTTCGCGATCATGCGCCCGAGTTCAGCCAGTTGGCGGCCTTTCAGGCGGCGACGACCGATCTCAGCGTGCGCCGCAGCGGCGCTGATACGGCTGAACCGTACGTGGGCGAATTCGTCTCCGGCAACTATTTCTCGACCTTTGGTCTGGGCGCTTTCGCCGGACGCATGATCACGCCGGACGATGACAAACCGGGTGTGGCACCCGTGGCGGTGATGAGCTATCGCGCGTGGCAGCAGCATTACGGCGGCGATCCGTCGGTGATCGGCGCCACGTTCACGATCAACACCGTGCCCTATACCATCGCCGGAGTCACGCCTCCTGGATTCTTCGGTGATCGGGTGCGCCCCGATCCGCCTGACTTCTGGATTCCGCTCGGAACCGAACCGGCACTGACCGGACAGGGCTCGATCCTGAATCATCCCGGTGATCATTGGCTGTACGCCATCGGACGAGTAAAACCGGGCGCCAAGCCGGCGAGTATCCAGGCGAAAGTCACGGTCGCGCTGGAGCAGTGGCTGACGGTCCAACCCGACCTCACGCCCCGGGACCGCTCGGAGCTTGGCAAACAACATATCACGGTGGTGCCGGCGGGAGGCGGCGTCAAGAACCTGGAACTCGAGACGCTTGCCGGCCTCCGCTTGCTGATGGTGATCTCCGGCCTGGTGCTGCTGATTGCTTGCGCCAACATCGCCAACCTGTTGCTGGCGCGCGGAGCCGCGGCCCGTGCGGCGACTGCCGTCCGCGTGGCGCTGGGAGCTTCGCGTGCGCGGTTGATCCGGCAGATCATCACCGAAAGCGTGCTGCTGGCCGTCCTGGGCGGTGCGGTGGGGGTGTATGTCGCCTATGCCGGGTCGCGCACGATTCTGCTGCTTGCGTTTCGCGGCTCCCATTTCGTTCCCATCGATTCCACGCCATCAACCACCGTTCTGGGCTTTGCCTTCCTGCTGTCGCTGGTCACGGGAATCATATTTGGAGCGGCACCGGCATGGATCGCTTCACGCTCCGACCCGGCCGAAGCCTTGCGCGGCGCGGGCCGGGGCACGCAAGATGGCTCCTCTTTGTCGCAGAGAAGCTTGGTGGTCTTGCAGGTAGCGCTCTCCGCGATTCTGCTGGTCGGCGCGGGCCTGCTCACGCAAACTCTGCGCAATCTGCAGAACCAGAGCTTCGGATTTGAAACCGCGGGCCGGCTGATGATCCGGGTCGATCCCAGTCTCGCCGGCTACACTCCGGACAAACTTTACGGACTCTATCAGCAGCTTCAGACCCGCCTGCCGCAGATTCCGGGCGTGCTCAGCGCCGCTTATTCGCTTTATAGCCCGATGCGAGGCGACAACTGGTCGTGGGGCATCAAGCTCGAAGGCCATCCGGCGGACGAGCGCAATGGCGCTTCCTGGGACCGCATCAGCCCTCATTATTTCGAAACGATCGGCACCCGATTGCTGCGCGGACGCGTAATCGGCGAGCAGGACACGCCCACTTCGCGGAGGATTGCGGTCGTCAGCCAGACCTTTGCGCGCAAGTTCTATCCCAAGGGAGACGCTATCGGCAAGCACTTCGGCATTGGTGACGCGAGTCACGCCGGCGACGTCGAAATCGTAGGTGTCGTAGAGGACGCGAAGTACGAGGATGCCCGCGAGCCGGCTTATTCCATGTTCTTCCTGCCCTTCCTCCAGACCGTGGCTTACAAGGACGCGGACATGAACACGGGCATGGTCCGCTCCAATTATATTGGCGACATCGAGCTGCGTGTGGCCGGCAAGCCGGGGAACCTGGAAGCGGCGGTACGGCGCACGCTCGCGGGCGTCGATCCCAACCTGACGGTACTGAGCGTGCAAAGCTTTGGCGAGCAGCTCAGCCTGAACTTCAACCAGGACGCTCTTGTCGCGCGGCTCACGGCGCTCTTTGGCTTGCTGGCGTTGATCCTGGCTTGCGTCGGACTTTACGGCGTCACCACGTATTCGGTGGCTCGCCGCACAGGCGAGATCGGAATCCGCATGGCGCTGGGCGCAAATTGGGGTAATGTGCTCGGCCTTGTGTTGCGAAGCGCTTTGTTGCAGCTTGCGATTGGCTTGGCGGTGGGGCTGCCGCTGGCGCTGGCCGCCGGGAAACTTATGGCCAGCCAGCTCTGGGGAGTTAAGAGCTACGATCCGGTGATATTGGCGGCGGCCACGCTGGTACTCGCAGCGAGCGCGTTGGTGGCGGGATATGTACCGGCGCGGCGCGCGGCTTCAATCGATCCCATGAAGGCGCTCCGGACGGAATAATGGTCAATCTACCGGGTTAGCCATCGATTGAACTCTTCAGAATTCGACCCGGCGTCGCGAAGGATCTTGGCAAAATTCCGCGGCCGAGATCCTCACCGCCATGGTCAGGAACTGTCGCGGTGCGGCCGTCGGAATGGCGAAAGAATTTGTGACTGCCCTTCTGACGGACTTGACGGAATCCAAGGCTTTCAAGAAAACCGATGGCCTGTCGCGCACGAACGCGACGGAGCCGCGTCAAGCGCTAACCTCGACTTGTTGCACGGCCACGAATTTCATGCGCGGAGCCTGTTGTTCGGCCAGGCACAGCGCGATGACCTCGCGGATGCGCGGCGCGAGTTCATCCAGCGTGCGCGCGTGGGTGTAACAACTGGGAAGAGACGGCACGGTCGCTACGTAATAGCCATCTTCATCTTGTTCGATCACGACGGTAAACTGCCGGGTTCTGCCTTTCCCCTTCTTCATGGCCTCAGTATATCATTGAGGCGGGTCCCGTTACGCCACCGGGCGCACGGGGAGAAGCACAGTGTGAAGTCACATCTGATTGCCATCGATCACGTCCAGATTGCCGCGCCACAAGGCTGCGAGATAGCGGCCAGGCAGTTCTACGGGTTCGTTCTCGGTCTCGAGGAGATCGAAAAGCCGCTCGCGCTTCAGGCCCGCGGTGGATGCTGGTTTCATTGTGGCTCGCAGCAATTGCACATCGGAGTGGAGCGCGATTTCAAGCCGTCGCGCAAGGCGCACCCGGCTTTTCGCGTTGCCGATCTTGATGCGTTGCGCCAGCGCCTGCGATCGCAACAGATCAAAGTGACCGAGGACGACAGCCTGCCCGGCGTGCGGCGCTTGTACGCCGAGGATCCGTGGGGCAACCGGCTGGAGTTCGCGGAGGCTGCCGATTAACGATTGATGATTGCCGATTGAGCGCCGGACACAACTTGAATTTGCAATCGGCAATCGAAAATCGACAATCAAATGTTGCGCTTCCTCGCCTGCTCCGCCGCGTATTCCGACGTTCTCCAGGCGAGCGCCAGAATCGTCAGCGTGGGATTCTTGTCGGCGTTGCTCACAAAGGGCGCCGCGTCGGCCACGAAGAGATTCTTGCAATCCCAGGCCTGGCAGTACGGGTTCAGCACCGACGTGCGGCGATCGTCGCCGAGGCGCGTGGTGCCGACTTCGTGGATGATGGCGCCGCCCTT